>CAVESB010000012.1:0-8079 GCA_963618265.1 bacterium | reverse complement strand
TTGTCACCCAGCGGGAGAAAATATCCGAGAGCGGTGTCGTGATTGTCACGCTGCTGCTGGACAAGAACTCCGGCAACCTGCTGAAAGAGCCGCAATTCGTTTTCTCCGGCGTGACGAATGAGGAAGATCTGGCTCCGGTCGAGGAGCAGATGAAGCGTCAGATCATTGAGTTCTGCGCGAAATTCCTCCGCAGCAAGACGCAGGAACAGCTGCAGAAGGATGTGATGCAGATCGTGCGCAAGAATTTCTTCTCCGCAATCGACAGAGCTCCGTGGGCTTTTGTGAATATCTATTCGGTCTGACGGAATCGTTGAATACAATATTGAGTGCCTGTGTGAGAACACGGGCGCTTTCGTTATTGCGAATCCGGGCAGGGGATTAAAATATCGCCTCACGCATCTTCTCCGCCATGCGCACAAGCTCGGCGCAGGCGGATTGGAACTCATCGGAGCTGACGCGGCGGAAGAGACCGATGATGCCGACCGCGTATTTCACCCGCGATTCCTCAAAACACAGCGGAGCCGCCGCGGCGCGCAGACCGATGCGGTGTTCCCCATCCTCAATCGCGTAACCGCGCACGCGAATGGCGGCAAGATCCGCCGCTAGGTCTTCGGGGTTGATGATCGTATGCGGCGTGTACTGCGTCATGCCTTTGTTGCGGGCGAGGCGCAACGCTTCCTTTTGCGGGAGCGCGGAGAGGAACAGCTTCCCCTGCGCTGTGGCGTGCAGCGGCTGGCGTACACCCGTCTCGGGGATGATCTGCAATCCGTCTCCGCCGCTGCAGCGGTCGATGGTGATGACATTCGCTCCGTCGAAGTAAGCGATGAACGCACCCGCCCAGACCGATGCGGAGAGCTTCTCGATATAGGGATGGGTGCGCTCGGAAATGTCCCAGCCGGCGGAAACCGCACGCCCGCATTCATAGAGACGGATGCCGAGACCGTAACGTCCTTCGGCATCCTGGCGGATCATTTCATGGACGATGAGCGTGCTCAGCAGTCCGTGAACCGTGCTCTTCGGGAAGCCGGTGAGCGAGGCGATTTCTTTGAGCGTCAGCGGCGTATGGCTCCGCATCAGGGTTTCAATCAGCACCGCGGCTTTATCGACGGAATGAATGATTTTTCTGCTTTCTTCCATGAGCTCCTTTCAATACGTTCGACAATGATGAACGAATATGCGATATAAGCGAATAATACACACCTTAATTATAACCTGTATAGTTATAATTTGAGTAGTTCTGTTTAGAACGGTTTTGATGAAGGAGATAAATCATGAAGAAAACCCTTGTAATTGTTCTGGCTCTTGCGATGCTTATCGCTCCGTCCGCCTGCTTTGCTCAGGCTGAAGAACAGATTGACCTGATCGTCTTTGCGGCTGCATCGATGACTGAAACCATGACTGAGATCGCCGACATGTATAAGGCTGTCGCGCCCAACGTCAACATTATCTACACCTTTGATTCCTCCGGTACGCTGAAGACCCAGATCCAGGAAGGCGCCGATGCCGATATTTTCATCTCCGCCGCCCCGAAGCAGATGAACGCGATTGACATCACCAAGGACGAAGACGTCAACCCGGATCGTCTGGACTTCGTTATGGAAGGCACCCGCGTCAACCTGCTCGAGAACAAAGTCGCCCTCTGCGTTGCCGAAGGCAACCCTGCCAACATCAACAGCTATGATGAGCTGGCTGAAGCGCTGAAGGCCGGTAAGGTGATGCTCGCCTTGGGCAACAGCGATGTTCCGGTTGGTCAGTACACGCAGAAGATCTTTGCCTATTACGGTTTGGATGAAGCCGCCCTTGCCGCGAACCTGACCTACGGCTCCAACGTCAAGGAAGTCACCACGGCCGTTGTTGAAGCCACTGCTGACTGCGGCATTATCTACGCGACTGATGCCTTCTCCGCCGGTCTGACCCCGGTTGATACGGCTACCGCTGAAATGTGCGGTCAGGTTATTTACCCGGCTGCCGTTCTGAATACCACAGCTCACGCTGAGGCTGCCAAGGCGTTCCTCGAATACCTGCAGGGCGAAGAAGCTTCCGCCGTCTTTGAAGGCGTTGGTTTCACCGCTCTTTCCCGGGCTGAGTGATAGATAACAAGTTTATGTACCCCGGCAGCAATGTCGGGGTACAATTTAATTCCGGATAAATATATGAATTGGTTCCCACTGACAAACTCCCTGCGCATCGCGGCTGTTTCGGCTGTTATTGTTTTTTTCGTCGGAATTGCTGCTGCTTATTATGTTGCCCGTCTCCCGAAGTTGATTAAAGGCATTCTGGATGTCATTTTGACCCTGCCGTTGGTATTGCCGCCGACGGTTGTCGGTTATCTGCTGCTGATGGTGTTGGGTCCGAAACGTGTGATCGGCTCCTGGTGGTATCAGCAGTTCGGTGTGAAGCTGACCATGCATTGGTGGTCTGCCATCTTTGCGGTGGTGGTTGTGGTCTTTCCGCTGATGTACCGAACCGCCCGCGGCGCGTTTGAGAGCTTTGACGAAAATCTCGCGGATGCCGGTCGGACGTTGGGGCTTTCCGACAATTATATCTTTTGGCGCATCCGTATGCCGTACTGCCGGCAGGGGATTCTTGCCGGGGCGGTGCTGGCCTTTGCCCGCGCCATCGGTGAATACGGCGCGACTTCCATGATCGCAGGGTATACCCCCGGACGCACTGCGACGGTCGCCACCGAAGTTTATCAACTCTGGCGCACGGGGGATGACGCCGCCGCCATGAAGTGGGTGCTGATCAATATTGCGATCTCCGCTGTCGTTCTGCTGACGGTCAATATGCTCGAACGCCGTGAAGGCAGACAGGGAGGGAAATAAACTATGCTGACCGTTCAGATTCAAAAGAAAATCGGCTCTTTCAAGCTGGATGCGGATTTCGTCTGCGACAATGAGATCCTCGGACTGTTGGGCGCCTCCGGCTGCGGCAAATCCATGACCCTGCGCTGTGTCGCCGGTATTCAAAAACCGGACAGCGGCCGCATCGTTCTCAATGACCGCGTCCTTTTTGACAGTGAGAAGAAGATCAACCTGCCCCCGCAGGAACGCCGTGTCGGCTATCTCTTTCAACAGTATGCGCTCTTCCCGAATATGACAGTCGCAGGCAACATTGAGGCCGGGTTGCACGCGCTCCCGAAGCAGCAGCGTGCGCCGATTGTGGCGGACATGATCCGCCGCTTTCATCTTGAAGGGCTTGAGAATCATTATCCTTCTCAGCTTTCCGGCGGGCAGCAGCAGCGCACCGCGCTCGCCCGCATCTTCGGCGGCAACCCCGACATTCTGCTGATGGATGAACCTTTTTCCGCGCTGGACGGCTTCCTTAAATGGCAGCTGGAGCCGGAACTTTTGGACACGCTGGAGTCGTTCGGCAAGGATGTGCTGTTCGTCTCTCACGACCGCGATGAAGTCTGCCACTTCTGTGACCGGGTCTGCATGATCTCGCAGGGGAAGACTCTCGAAAAGCGTCCTGCGATGGAGCTTATGCACGACCCGCGGAATTACAGCGCGGCGCTGCTTTCCGGCTGTCGCAACATTTCCGCCGCGCTGATCAAAGATGCGCACACGCTCGAATGTGTTGACTGGGGCGTCACGTTTACCCTGACGAAGACGATTCCCGAAGGCACCGCTTTTGTCGGGATGCGTGCGCGGCAGATTGAGAGCAATCCGAACGCGGTGAACTTCATTGACTGCGTTGTGGAACGAATCATTGAAGATCAGTCCGGCAGGATCGCCATTCTGACCACGCCGGGCGGCAGACTGATCCAAATGCCGGATGACGGTCAGCACGGTGTCGGTGTGCGGATTCGCGTCCCTGTGGACGAAGAGAACCTGCTGCTGCTGACGGATTGAGCGATTAGGAGGAATAATGAAACTGATTAAAACGGCAGACGCTGTCGGACATGTGCTCTGCCATGACTTGACGCAGATCATCCCGGGTGAGTTCAAAGGCGCCCGTTTCTCAAAGGGGCATATTGTCACGGAAGAGGATATTCCCGTGCTGCTTTCCATGGGCAAGGAAAATCTTTACGTTTGGGAAAAGACAGAAGGCATCCTGCATGAGAATGACGCGGCATTGCGTCTGGCGGCACTGTGCCAAAACGCGAACATGAAGGCAGGAGAGGTCAAGGAAGGAAAAATTGAGCTCAAGGCTGAGATTGACGGGCTTTTCCGTGTCAACTCCAAAAAGCTTTACGCGGTGAACGCGATTGATGAGCTGATGATTGCCACCCGTCACGGCAATATGCCCGTGAAGAAGGGCGATAAGCTCGCAGGGACGCGCTGTATTCCGCTCGTCATTGATGAAAAGAAGCTCCTCGCCGCGGAAGCCGCGGTCGGCGGCGAACCGATCCTTGAGCTGCTGCCCTACATTCTGAAAACGGCCGCTGTCATCACAACCGGGTCGGAAGTCTTTTATCACCGCATTGAAGACAAATTCACGCCCGTGCTTGAGAAAAAATTAGCGGAATTCGGCATTCAAATGATTGCCCATGAATATGTGCCGGACGGCTTGGATAATGTCGCAAATGCCGTCTCCCGTGCCCGTGAACAGAAGCCTGACATGATTATCTGTACCGGCGGCATGAGCGTTGACCCCGATGACAACACCCCCGGCGGCATCAAGCAGAGCGGGGCGCGGATTGTCACTTACGGTGCTCCTGTGCTTCCGGGCGCGATGTTCCTCCTCGCTTACTTCGAGGATGGTACGCCCGTCATGGGACTGCCCGGCTGTGTCATGTACGCCAAGGCAACCATTTTTGACCTTGTCCTGCCGCGTATTGCGGCCGGTGTGGAACTGAATAAAGCGGACTTTGTCGCGCTGGGTGAAGGCGGACTCTGCCTTGGCTGTGCGGTGTGTCATTATCCCATCTGCCCCTTCGGCAAAGGCGGGGCAAATGTATAGCGCCGCCGTTGTCACTGTCAGCGACCGCGCCGCCGCCGGTGTCTATGATGACGGCACCGGTCCCGTTGTTGTGGAATTACTGCGGGAAGCGGGTTATCAAGTGACGGAGAGAACCGTCATCCCCGATGACCGGGCGGGCATTGAGGCGGAGCTGATGCGCCTGGCGCATCAGGGCATTTCCCTGATCGTCACGAACGGCGGGACGGGATTCTCCCCGCGGGATGTCACCCCGGAGGCCACAATCAGCGTCTGCGAACGGCTCGCCCCCGGCATTCCCGAAGCCATGCGGGCGGCCTCCATGCGCATTACGCCGCGCGGGATGCTTTCCCGAGCCGCGGCGGGCATCCGCGGCAGATCCCTGATCATCAATCTGCCCGGCAGTCCCAAAGGCGCAAAGGAAAACCTGCTGGCTGTCCTGCCGACGTTGGAACATGGCCTGGCGATGCTGGCGGGAGAAGGACATTAGGTCAAGCGTCAACTGTCATCCTCTCCTGAGATGAAAAAAACCGCGTATTTTTGTACGCGGCTTTTTTATGTTTCAGGAAAGCTGTGCTTTGGATTTATTTCGCGGGAGCTTCAAAATAGAACTCGCAGAAGTTTTCGGAGCCATTGCTCATGTAGAACTCCATCCAGAGCGGATCGCTGCCGGCGGCTTCGTTGTCGATGTTGATATCGAAGCTGACTTCGGCGGTTTCGCCGGGCTGCGTGGTCGGGACTGCAATGGAATCGGAGGTCAAAGTCAGTCCGGGATTCGCGTCATTCTTGACGAGCGTGTAACCGTCCCACGCCGAGGTGCCGTCATTGACAGCGGTCCAGAGCACGGTGTAGCCGGTATCGGTGGGCTTCATGCCGATGGATTGTATGCCGCATTTGTTGGCGACCGGTTCGTCAAGCAGCTGCACGGACACGGAATTCTTGTCGATCAGGGCGGCGTCGGTGCCGTCAAGCTGTTCTGCATCGGCTTCTTCCAGCGTGGACGCAGCGGCGGCGGGGGTGACAGCGGAGGCGTTGCCTTCGGGGAGCGCTTCGCTTGAAGCGGGACTCTTCGTGATGCTGTCGGAGACTGTGATGCGAACCCAGAACGGTTCGGCGGCCCAGGAGCCGAAACCGAATTCGTAGCCCAGGTTGTCGCGGAGCTTGTAATAGCTCTGGTAAGTTCCCGCGCTTGTCGGGGCTGTCAGATCAATGGAGAACTCGACATAGTCGCCCGGGTAGATCTTATGCGCGGCGCGTTTGCCGTCATAATCGCCGTAGATGATGTTGACCGCGTTCAGGCGGACAAACTCAGCACCGCCGAGGTTATCGCCGCCGGCAAAGACCATCAGATAGTTCTCGTCCCAAACACAGGTACCGCCGTTCTTCATGCGCCAGGTCTTGCGGAAGACGGAGCCCGGTTCAAGAACGGTGCCGTCAGGGATGGTAATGTCTTTGACATCGCGGATCTTGTTGTTGCAGTAGGGATTCTTGCCGGCGCGGGAACCGGTGGCGGAGCAGGTGGAACCGCTGCATCCGTAGCTGTAACCGTAGTTGTAGTTATAAGCGTAATTGAAGGTGGAAACAGTCGCCCAGATCGGGGTGGCGCCGTTGCAGCCCACGCCGAAGAGCGTACCGTCGGGAGCCTGCAGCTTCCATTGGCTTGAGAAAGAACCCTGCGCGTTCGGGGCGACCAAGGTGACGGAGATATCAACCGTCTGACCGGGTGCAACGCTGTACGGAAGCGCGACTGCGGCGGGTGCGCCCATCTGATCGCCGCCTACCCAGACGAGGGAGGTGCCGGCGGGCCACCAGGCGGTGCCGGTATTCTTGACGCGCCAGGTCTTCAGAAAGCTCTGACCTGGGTTGACGAAACTGCCGTCACGGTAGGTGACATCGGTCACAAACTCGGCCTGATAGGGAGCACTCCAGCCCGTGGAGCAGTAGTAACCGCTGTAGAAACCGTAATTGTAGTTGTAAGCGTTGACGCCGCAATTACCGGAAGTGCAGTAATAGCTGTTATCGGACCATTGATCGTACCATTGGGCGCTCGCGGACATGATGCCGGCCATGAGGGCAATGATAACAGTAAGACTTAATAGGAAAAGTTTATTCTTGTTCACAAAAACCTCCTCGGATGTTCTTCCGGCACACAGCTTTCTGATACGTTTCCGGAATGAATGAGATTAGTAGCTCAATCTTGTAGAGTGCAAGATACGTGCCAACAGGAAGATTTCCCGGAGGAAGATGCATGATATCCGCAAGGGAGATCAACGGGATTTTTAATGTTCAGAACGGTGCAGTGAGGTGCTGCACCGTTCTGATTTCAGCGATGACCGCAGGGCTTACCAAATCGGCCAAAACTGCGGACCGGGCTTCGGGTTCAGATTGCCATCCAGCGGGAAGCTCGGAACACACGGCTGCGGACGCCAACAGTTGTTGTACCAGTATCCGTAGTTGTAGTTGTAAGTCGGCTGTACGTAGTAGTTCGTGAACATAGCGTAGAACGGTGTCTGACCGTTGTTGCCGACACCGAAACGGACGCCGCTCGCATTCTCAAGCATCCAGTTGCTCTTGAATGAGCCGCTCGTGCTCGGTACGTTCAGCGTGACACTGAGGTCAACGGTCTGACCCGGGGCAACGGTGGTCGTAAGCGCGATGCGCGTCTGCGCACCGAGCTGATCGCCGGAGACGAAAACCAGCTTGTAGTTTCTGTCCCAGGTGGTGGTGCCCGTGTTGCGGATGCGCCAGGTCTTCACGACGGTACTGCCCGGGGCAACATAGCTGCCGTCGGCGATGGTGATATCGGCGACAAAGCTTGCGCCGTCACGGGCAATCGGCTGCGGATAGTAATAGTTCTGATTGCAGCAGTTGTAGCCGTTGTAGCAGTACGGGTTGCAGTACTGGGCAGAGGCGGCAGCGGCGCTCATCAGCGCGATCACAAGGACGAGTACTGACAGTGCAACGTTTCTCTTCATGGTTTATCCTCCTTATTTGTATTCCGCGCCGCTCCCGGCACGGTTACAGACTATAGGTGCATGATTCGTTCCCGTTCCCTCATGACCTTTGTCATTTCTTTTTCTATATCAACGTCCGCTCCCCCCTTTTTGTTTCGGAATTTGAAATTTCCGGAGAAAAAAAATAATACCCTGTCCGGAATTGAAATTATCCGGAATAATGAAAAGATGGGAGGTTTTATGG
>CAVESB010000011.1:31880-34969 GCA_963618265.1 bacterium | reverse complement strand
GGGCAAAAAACGAATCATGGCGAAGCAGACCCCGCCCGCGCACAGAGCGCCCAAGGCGGCGCGGAGAACCGTTCCCCAAATATCTATCGGGGCGGGCGCGGTCTTGACGGCCTTATGTGACCGTGCGAGCAAAAGCAGCATCATGACCGCCTGCGCGGTAAAAGCAATTGAATCCGTCAGACTGATGCCGGGTGCGTCGAGACGTTTATAAAGCAGTAAACCGCAGCCGATATAGAGCAGTACATTGAAGATTGTTCCCAGCAGCGGGATGCGTGCCTCTTCCTGTGCGTAATAAGCGCGGTTGGCGATTTCCAGCAGGCAATGCCCGACAAGACCGGCGAGGAATCCCCGCAGCGTCCACATCATCAGCTCCGTCTGACCCGCATCAAAGCCAAGCAGGGTTTGAATCAGCGGACCGAGCCCGACTGCCATTACAGCGGCGGAGCCGAGGGACAGCGCGGCGGCAATGCGGCAGGCACTCCGGATGACGGAGCGGTAGCGTTCGTAATCTTTGCGGGAGATGTACAGTGAAAGCGACGGCAGAATGGCGGTTCCGATCGCGGTTCCGATCAGCGTTTCCGGCAACTGCTGGAACATGTATCCGTAGCTCAGCGCAGTGACGGAGCCTTCCGCCAGCCGTGAGGCGAAATTATCGCGGATGATGAAAATCAGCTGCACGAAGAAAACGGAAATCACGCGCGGACCCAAAACACGCAGTACACGGCGCACATCCGGGTCTTGTGTACGGATGACGGGACGCCAGCTGAAGTTATAACGAATCAGAGCCGGCACCTGCACCAGCAGATGCAGTATTGCTCCGAGAATGACGCCGTACACCAATCCGTGAATGCCTAAGCCCATGCAGGGCAGGGAGATCGAACCGAAGCGGTAAGGATTGGTGGGCGCCATGACGAGCGCACCGAAAATCTGACCGAGATTGTAGAAAATCGGCGCTAATGCCGGCATCAGAAAGTGACGGTTCGCCTGAAGTCCGCCCATAACCAACCCGCTCAGTGAGAAGATCAGCGTTGCGATCAGGTTCAGGCGCATCAACTCTGTTACCAGGGACTGCTGTTCGGTGGTGAAGCCCGGGGCGATGCCGATTTCCGACTTGACAATCGGCTCCGCGAAGACAGCAATGATGACAGAGAGCGCGGCGGCAGTGATGAACGCCAGGTTGGCAATGGATGAAAAGAGCTTCCAACCCGCTTTTCTGCCGTTGCGGTCAATGATGTCTGCCATCACGGGAATCAACGCCATCGAGAGTGCGCCGCCGCTGATGAGCGTGAAGAGCATATCCGGCAGGTTGTTGGCGATGTTGAAGACATCCAGCTCAACCGAGAGCCCGAACTGACGTGCAATGATGAGCTGCCGCAAAATGGCGACGCATTTATCCACGCCGTAGCAGATCAAGAGCAGAATGGAAGTTTTGGAAAGCTTCGATAAGTTCATGATATCGCTGTTGCAACGGAGACCGTCGGGTTCACACCCGTTCCGGGCGGGAGGGTTCGGGACGAACCTGGTTCATGTAACGGCTGAGGCGTTCGGAATAATCCCGCTGCGGATCGCCGTCCAGCAGGCTGAATTGGATCTGTACCACGCGCGCACCGTAAGGAATGACGACATTGTGCTTGCCTTCATTGCGCAGTTCAAGCGTGATCGTGCCCTCAAAGCCTGCGTCAATAACGCCCGCCATCATGTGATTGATGAAGACGCGGCCGAGACTTGATTTCGTGTAGACCTGCCCGCAGATATTCTTGGGCATCTTGAAGTATTCCCGCGTGCAGCCGAGGAACAGATCTCCCGGCGCCAACAGAACGCCTTCGTCGGGGTTGATCTCTTTCAGCTCCCAGAACTCTTTCGTGTCGTAAGGACGCCCGAAAACCAGCGGCATCTGCGTCTCGCGCGGCCATTGGATGAATTTCCCCAGGGTCAGATCCAGTGTGTTCGGGTTGATCTGCCGCTCCACGGTCTCCCGATCGGTTTCTGACTTGTCGAAGTCGATCATGCCGTTTTGAATCAGCTCATAAATGGATGAATCTCGTAGAACCGCCATTATTTGCTCCACTCATATTGACCGCAAGGCTTGAACTCATGGCAGACATTCCCGCGGTAGATACATTCGGGAACGCAGAAAGACGCAGAAATCGGGTCGACTTCGCGCAGTTTGTTCACGATTTCAAGCATAATGGAGCGTGTCATCGGATCCGCCTTATAGCAGAGACGCTTGCGGCTCATCGTCACAAGAGCCTGAAAGTTCATGTCCATTGCATGGATGACCGGCGTGTCCTGACGTTCCGCCCCGCGCTCCGGGTTCACGCGCTGGGAGCGGACATAGTGCTCCACACCGAACTTATGGCGGACAAAATGCACGGAGCTGTAGCCGGGAATATCTCTCATCACTATCGTATACATCAACGTGCGTGCGGGAGAGTGTTCCGATGCCAGCAGTTTCTTCTTCCACTCATCGGAAGGCTGTGCCGCGGCGTCTTTTCCCTGCGTGATGCGCGCCAGGTAAAGGCAGCGCTTCCAGTCTTCATCGGTGGGATAACGAAGTATCTCGATTTCCATGCTCAAGCCTCCGGCATGCCGGCGAGACCGATCTCATCGGCGATCTCGCGCATACCGAGGATCGTTTCATGGATCACGTCATCCAGCGGCATTCCGAGACGTTCGGCTCCCTGTACGATGACTTCACGATCGACATTCGCGGCGAACGCCGGGGACTTGAATTTCTTCTTTACGGATTTCAGTTCCAGATCCATGACGGACTTTGAGGGACGCATCAGTGCGCAGGCATAAATCAGTCCCGTCAGCTCATCAATGGTGTAGAGTACCTTTTCCGCGTTCGTGATCGGTTCCACATCCACGCAAATCCCGTAGCCGTGGGAAACAACGGCATGGATAAATTCATCGTCGAAGCCTTCCGCCTTGAGAATCTCCGGTGCTTTCTTGCAATGTTCTTCGGGGTAAAGCTCAAAGTCGATGTCATGCAGCATACCGAGAATGCCCCATTCGTCCTCGTTCTCATTATAAAGACGGGCGAAATGACGCATGACGCCTTCAACGGTGCGCACATGACGCTGCAG
>CAVESB010000011.1:15735-31870 GCA_963618265.1 bacterium | reverse complement strand
CTGCAGATGTTCGGTTTTGACGTACTTGGTGAGAATGTTCCAGGCCTCATCGCGGGTGGGCAGATTGTTCATAGATTGTTTCCTTAAAATCGTGATATTCAATTTATGCTTCTTTTAACATAGAAACACGAATCAGCATAAACCGGTGAAACGTCTATACAACGCAGTTGTGCAGACAAGTAAAGCAGAGAGTGCGGCTTGGGAGCTTGCCGCACGTCCGGGCTTTGGGTTGAATTGAAAACAGTTCCGCGGAAAAGCGGAACTGAAAGAGCCGATTGATTACACGTCCAGGTTCTTGACCTCGTGCGCGTGGGTTTGAATGAAGCGGCTGCGCGGCGGCACTTCGGAACCCATCAGCATGGTGAAGGTCTTGTCCGCGGCGATCGAGTCGCTCAGATGAACCTGCAGCAGCGTGCGGTATTCCGGGTTCATTGTGGTGTCCCAAAGCTGTTCGGCATTCATTTCACCAAGACCCTTGTAACGCTGGATCGAGGCTTTATCTGCGGCGGCACTGCCGAGTTTTTTGAGCATCTCGTCGCGTTCGTTGTCGCTGTAAGCGTATTGATGTTTGCCGCGGGAGGTAATGCGGTAAAGCGGCGGCTGGGCAATGTAGACATGTCCCTGCGTGATCAGCTCCGGCATGTAGCGGAAGAAGAAAGTCAGGAGCAGGGTACGGATATGGCTGCCGTCAACATCCGCATCCGTCATGATGATAATGCGGTCATAACGCAGGTGCTTAATATCAAAGTTCTCGTCGATCCCCGTGCCGATGGCGGAAATCATCGCCTTGATTTCGGTGTTGCCGAGGAGTCGGTCTTTCGTGACACGTTCCGTGTTCAGGATCTTGCCGCGCAGCGGCAGGATCGCCTGGAAGGAACGGTCGCGACCCTGTTTCGCGGAACCGCCTGCGGAATCACCTTCGACGATATAGAGTTCCGCTTTGGAGGGATCGCGTCCGGAGCAGTCCGCCAGTTTGCCCGGCAAGGTCATGCTTTCGAGAACGGACTTGCGGAAGACGAGGTCGCGGGCTTTCTGTGCAGCATCGCGGGCGCGGGAGGAGGTCATGCATTTGTTGACGATGGCCTTGCCGGCGCTCGGGTTGTTTTCCAGGAACTCCTTGAAACACTCCGTGACGACCTGCCGTACATAGGTGGCGACTTCGGTGTTCATCAGCTTGACTTTGGTCTGGGACTCGAATTGCGGGTCCGGATGCTTGATGGAGACAATGGCTGTGATGCCTTCGCGGGTGTCATCGCCGGTGAAGTTCTTGTCGCTGTCTTTGAGCAGGTTCGCGCTATGCGCGTAGTCGTTGATGACAGAAGTGACCGCGGTTCGCAGACCGGTCATATGTGTACCGCCGTCAACAGTGTTAATGGTATTTGCGAAGGAATACACGGTTTCGGAATAAGTATTCGTGTATTGGATCGCGACCTCGATGCCGACATTGTCAATTTCCTTTTCGCCGTGAACAACCGCGTGCAACGGGGTGCGTCCCTGGTTCAGATAGTGGACGAAGGATGTGATGCCGCCGTCGAAGTAGAAAGTAATCTCTTTGCCGACGCGTTCATCGGAGAGGTGGATCTTCGTCTTGCGAGTGACGAACGCCATTTCGCGGAAACGGTTCAGCAGCGTGTTGTAATTCAGACCTTCGGTTTCTTCTTTGAAAATGGTGGGGTCGAAGCGGAAAGTGATCTCGGTGCCGGTTTTGCTTTCAGGGCAGTCGCCGATGATCTTCACGCGTTCCTCGGGCTTGCCCTGATGATAGCGCTGGAAATAGATCTTGCCGCCGCGGTAAACGCGGGCTTCCATCCATTCAGACAGCGCGTTCACAGCGGAGGAACCGACACCGTGCAGACCGCCGGAGACTTTGTAACCGCCGCCGCCGAACTTTCCGCCCGCGTGCAGCGTCGTCAATACGACTTCCAAGGCGGAAATCTTTTTTGTCGGGTGAATGTCCACAGGAATGCCGCGGCCGTTGTCCATTACGGTGACGCTCTGATCTTCATGCAGTGTCACTTCAATTTCCGTGCAATAGCCCGCCAAAGCTTCATCAATGGCGTTATCCACGACTTCATAGACCAGATGATGGAGCGCTTTGGCATCAGTGCCGCCTACATACATACCGGGACGGCGCCGGACTGCCTCAAGACCTTCAAGCACCTGGATGTTCTCGGCGGTATAGCCGGCGGAATTCTGGTTCAGATTCTCACTCATGTTTTTCAGGTTCCTTATTGGTGTTGTTCTTCAGTTTTGAAAAAGTAAGGTTTGCTTTTCTCCAATCGAGAAAAGCTTTATTCTCTTCCTGCCATTTTTCCATCTCACGATAAAGAATGAAAGCGGACGCAAGAAGAGCTGTTGAAATGAACGCATGACCGAAGATACCGAAGAGAACCAGCCAGGAAGACTGCTCCGGAATGGTCCAAATTGTGTTCATTCCAAGCGTGATAACGATGCAGAAAAGAATAAAACGTACCGTCAGCGGGGCACTCCAGGTGAAAAGTTTGAGGCTTTCCTTAATCGCGGGGAAAAGGTTCATCTTTTTCGTGTAAATGCCCTGCGGAACCCAGAACAATGGCACGATGAGCCAGCAGACCAGCGCCGCGATCAGCAGCAGGACGATTTCATAAATCGCCGGCATGATTATGAAAACAGCGGTCAGCACGAAGCTTGTCGGGATCAGAATGACGAAGAGCAACGCGGCCAGACAGATGAGCATCAGAACGGTGTTCGCTGCTTCATTCAGCAGACGCTGCCCGGAGAATTTGGACGGGGTTTGGTCACATTCGTGCGAGGTGCGGGCGAAATACATGATCCCGAAGAATAAGCCGGCAATATAAATCAGTACGCACAACGGGAACAGTACCGTCCAGGAGCGAACCTGAATCTCAATCGCGGTGCCGATCGGGTTTACAGCGGATGAACCGCGATAAAGAACACTGACGCCGATCGGGAAACTCTGAATCAGGCCGAACAGGTTGATTGAGGCGAGGTATGCCTTCACGATCTCAACACTGTCAGCGAATTGAGCGGACAGGGACGCGGGGACGGAGCTCAGCATGGATTCCCACATGCTTTCAAAGCGCGGCGTCAGCCATTCGGAGACGCGCAGTTTCGGCCCGAACAGCAGAAACAGATCCAGCAGAATCGGCAGAAGAAGCAGCTGCGCTTTGTATGCGACCACATTAAAACCTTTGCCGATGCATTTGACCACGCTTGGCATAGGAGTAGTTGAAGGTATATTGTTTCTTTCCATATCTTAGTAAGTATACCACAAATCGCCTGCTTCATCCCTGTACGGACAGAGATACGGACATCCGGCGGGTATGCCGATCTTCCGTATCTCTGTTATAATATGAAATATGGAAAAACGAAAGAACGAAATCATGTTCAGCACGTTGACCGGGATCGTGATGCTTGTTTTTCTTCTGGGTGCGCTCAGCGATCGCGTTTTGACCGCTTTCGATTTGAACCTCGGCGGGTTCTCTCTGAGATTGACACTGCATTCCCTTGAGTTGTTGATCCCGCTGACGGCAGGGAGCGCTGTGCTGGGTCTCTATCACATGTTGCGGACGGGACCCGGCGTCTCGGGGAGACAGTGCGCGCTGTACCTCATCCTGCCATTCGCAGTTGTGTTGACCATTGGCTTCGCATTGCGCAACATGAGCGGAATGATGTCCGTCTGCGCCGCGCTTGCACTCGGCGGAGTGCTTTTTTATCTTGTCCTCTACTTTGAATATAATGCCTGCGACCCGGGATCTGCGAGCGGTCCGATCGCCATCATCGTGCTCAACGGACTGTGCTACGCGGTGTTTCTGTTGTTCGTGATGGCTTTACGTGCGAATGTTTCCCGTCTGATTATTTCACTTCCTGCGGTCTTTCTGATCGCTACCGCTATTTCCATGAAGCTTTATTCATTCACCTTGATCCACAGCAGTGTCCCGCTGAACGCCGTTGTGACCGGCGCCGTCATGACATTCGCCGCCGCGGGACTTCATTATTGGCCGATTGATGTGATTTCTTATGGTGCTTTAATGTTTCTTTGGTATTATTGTTTTATCAGTTTGGAAAAGGGTGCGGATAGCCATATTCCGACTCGGCGGGTTCTGCTCAATATCCTTCCCGCCGCGGTGCCGGTTCTTGCGGTAATGGCTGTCCTCCGATTCACAATATTATAGGAGATGACCGAATGAATTTTACGCTTTCGCGTTTTTTGTATCTTGTTCTCGCGTATCTGATCGGCGCGATTCCCTGGGGCTGGATGATCGTCTGGCTGGTGAAACGGAAGGACATTCGTTATATGGCATCCGGCCGTTCGGGAATGTCCAATGTTATTCGCACGGCCGGGAAAGGCTGGGGAATTCTGACCGCAGTTCTGGACATTTTTAAGGGATATGCCGCGGTCTATGTAGCTCGCCTGATTGTGGATAATCCGGAACCCTGGCTTACCGCGATCGGCGGCATCTTGGCCGTGCTGGGACATATTTATTCGGTCTATATGCTCGAAAAACGCCGTGACGGGAAATACTACTTCCGCGGCGGCGCGGGTGGGCTGACCTCTGTCGGCGCCGGTACTGCGCTTTGGGCGGGTTACCTGATTTTCGTCCCGCTTCCCTGCTTCCTGATCTATATCATCAGCGGCTACGCATCCGTGGCGACAGCCTCGTTCAATATTCTCGGGATAATCGGCTTCATCATCGGCGCCGCAATGGGCAAATGCTCCTGGTGGTATGTGCTTTACGGTGTTGGGGCTGAGATCCTTGTTTTGATCTCACTGCAGCCGAATTTCAAACGCCTCCGCCGCGGTGATGAGCGCAAGCATGACTTTCGCCTTCGCTGGAGAAAAGAAGACCGCGAGGAAGACGCGGGAAAATAACAGCAGATAGCGAAATAAAAAAGAGGACTTTTGAAAGTCCTCTTTTTTTGTTCAGCTATCTCTTCTTCTTGAGGTATCCGTCTTCATCCTCTTCATCATCGTCGTCTTCGTTTTCATCATCGTAGAAGTCGTCGTCATCAACCTCGCCGTTGTAATCTTCCGGCACATCCTGGTCATCAACGTGCGACTCGGACGGGTCAATGTAAGCTAAAGAGTCGAAATCGTCCTCATCCTCTTCCGGTTCATATTCGTCTTCGGACGGCAGACCGTACTGGGCGATAACCTGCTTGTAGATCCAAATCAGGTTGCGCTTGTGCAGCATTTCCGCCAGGCCGCCGAGGTAGACGCGGCTCTTCCCACATTCCTCAATGTGGACGGTCGAAAGGTAATCGCCCGGCTTGCGCTTGAGGCGGGCCTTTTCGCCCACTTCCTTCAGCTTCTGCAGATAAGTGATGTTTTCCGTCATCGCTTCATCAATTTCGCCGCGCAGAATAATGTCGCCGTGTCCCTGAATGATATTTTCAAGACCGAGTGCGTTGATTTTCTTGTAAGTGGCAAAGGTCTGCACATAGTTGCCTTCCGTCAGCGTGGGAATCGGCATGAACGCATCGCCGGCGAAAAGAATGCGATCCTCTTCTACGAAGACGGAGATGCCATCATCGGTATGACCGGGGGTCAGCATCACAATGACATTCTTCTTGCCGATTTTCAGCGTCAACTCGCCGTCATCGAAAGTCAGGTGCGGCAACACGATGTGATAATTCTCAAAAGCGGGATTCTCACGCTTGGTGGCTTCCAAAGCGGGGATGCCGCGTTCGGCAAGGTACTGCGCGCATTTTGTGTGGGCGATGATCGTGGCTTCCGGGAAAATACAGTTGCCCCAGGCATGGTCAGCGTGAGAATGTGTGTCAATCAGATAGCGAACCGGGAGCTTCAGGTCATTGTCGATGAACGATCTTATTGCCATTGTCTCCTCCGGCATGGCCAAAGTATCAACCACAATGACCCATTGCGGTCCGACGATTACGCCGGCTGTCACCTGGGCATAGAGTTCGCTTTGGAACCAATATACGTTATCTGAAATTCTTTCACGCTGCATAATCTTATTCTCCGTGAACGTCGTATCGAAAAAACCACATCTTTTAAAATGCCTGTAAAAGGATAGCACAAACGGAGAAAAAAAGCAAAAAAAAGTGATAGTGAAATAAAAAAATCTGCCCATAGTAGGCAGATTTTCAGCACCTCCAAAGAGATTCGAACTCTTGTTTTAACCTTGAAAGGGTTGTGTCCTGGTCCCCTAGACGATGGAGGCTCGTCAATGTGTATTAACGATTCACATTTTAGCATGGACGGATAAGTCTGTCAAGCGATTTGTTAAAAAACATGACATTACATAATGACGAGCATGAACTCGGCTTTTTTGCCGTTGACTTTCTTGAGCACCTCTTCAACAGATGCCGTGATGATCATCTCGTTCGGCAGCGTCAGGTTGCAGGCAAGCGTCACCGCCTGACCTTTCCCGAAGACACTTTTTACGTCCGTCAGCAGATTGGTCATGCGGTAGGGCGTGTCCATTAAGATCACAGGCATCCGCATGGCCTTCAGTTTTCTCAGCTCGGCGGTGCGTTCCGCCGGTACACGCGGCAGGAATCCCGCGAAGACATAGCGGGTGAGCTTTTGCGGCGTCACGGAGATCGCGGTCGTCAGTGCGGAAACACCGGGCACGGGAATGATTTGGAACCCGGCGGAGATAACTTCTTCCACGAGGCGGTGACCCGGGTCGGAGAAGAGCGGTGTGCCGCAGTCGGAGACCAGCGCGAGACTGCGCCCCTGCGCCAGCTCAATGAGCAGCGTCTCGATCTGTTGGGATTCGTTGTGCTCGTTGGTGGTGATAATGCGCTTGTTCTCAATGCCGAGCTGCTTCATCAGTCGGCTGCCGTTGCGGTACTCCTCACAGACAAGGATATCGACTTCTCTCAGCACGCGAATGGCGCGCAGCGTGATGTCGTCGGGGTCGCCGATGGGAATAGAAACAATGTAGAGTGCGTTTTTGCAAGTCATGTCTCCATTATAAATTGAAAATCACAAAAACGTCGGAAAACTGTCCCGAAATACTAAGTTTTGATCATTTCATCGAATGAGAGATTTGCTGCCATCTGCCCGGTTCTGAAGGACGAACAGGTTAATGGCAGAGAACAAGAACTTACCTTGAAAGGACTCTTCCCTGCCTTCGGAAGATCGGGGAACAGAGAGCACAGTGCCTGCCAACAGCGACGGTATTCTGCTTTTGCCGGACGTATTGTCAGACAATATAATGAAGGTTTGGAAAATCAATGACAAATGACATTACACTTTATTTGTCAGACAAGTTAAAATAAAAGTAAGATAATAAGGAATAGGGCGGAGGTATGTTGCCGCCTTGTTGGATTCGAAGACAATTATTTGGAGGTTTTACATATGAAGCTGCATAATTTCAATGCCGGGCCGGCTGTTCTGCCGGAGTACTCGATTAACGCGACGATCGATGCCATCAAGGATTTCAACGGTCTGTCCATCCTTTCCATCTCTCATCGCACGAAGGATTTCGACGCGGTGATGAACGGTGCTGTGGCGTGTGCCCGCAAGCTTCTTGATATCCCGGAAAACTATCACATCCTGTTCGTGGGTGGCGGAGCCAGCACGCAGTTCTATACCATTCCTTACAACTTCCTGAAGACCAAAGCGGCTTATCTGGACACCGGCACCTGGGCCATGGGCGGCATTAAAGAAGCCCGCATCTACGGTGAAGTTGATGTCGTCGCCTCTTCCAAAGACAAGAATTACAGCTACATTCCGAAGAATTACACCATCCCGACCGATGCCGATTACTTTGAAACCTGCTGCAACAACACCATTGAAGGTACCGAAATCCGCAAGGATATCGACAGCCCGGTTCCGTACATTGCCGATATGTCCTCCGATATCTTCAGCCACCCGGTTGACGTCTCCAAGTATGTCATGATCTTCGCCGGTGCTCAGAAGAACTTCGCTCCTGCCGGTGTGACCATGGTCATCATCCAGGACGAGTTCATGAACAACAATATTGCCCGTGTCGTTCCTTCCATGTGCGACTATCGCCAGCATGCCGCGAAGAACTCCATGAAGAACACTCCTCCGGTGCTGCCGATCTTCACTGCTTACAAGACCATGGAATGGATGATCAACGAAGGCGGCGTCAAGGAATTTGAGAAGCGCGCTATCGCCCGTGCCGATAAGGTTTATGACTGCCTTGACGGTTCCAAGACCTTCTACCCCACCGTTGCCGATCCGGAAGATCGCAGCCGCATGAATATCTGCTTCCGCCTGAAGCCGGAATATGAATCCCTCGAAGCTGACTTCCTTGCACTTGCCAAGGAACGCGGTCTCGTCGGTATCAAGGGTCATCGCTCCGTTGGCGGTTTCCGCGCTTCCTGCTATAACGCCTGCCCGATGGAAGCTGTCGATGCCCTCATCGCCACCATCAACGATTGGGACAAAGCTCACTAATCAATCGAAGACCGACCGCGGAGAGATTTCTCTCCGCGGATCACTCACAGGAGAAAACTCATGGCAAAAGTTTTGATCGCGACCGAGAAGCCGTTCTCAAAGTCTGCTGTTGAAAGCATTACCTCAATATTGACCGCGAAGGGTCATGAGGTCGTCAAACTCGAAAAGTATTCCGATCCTGCCGCACTTTTGGAAGCTGTCGCGGACGTTGAAGCGCTGATCATCCGCTCCGATAAGATCACTGCGGACGTCATGGCGCACGCCCCGAAACTCAAAATCGTTGTCCGTGCCGGCGCCGGTTACGATAATGTTGATTTGGATGCCGCTACCGCTAAGGGCATTGTTGTTGAGAACACCCCGGGACAGAACGCGAACGCCGTTGCCGAACTCGTTCTCGGCATGATGGTTTACAAAGCCCGCAATTGCTTTGACGGCACCACCGGCAAGGAACTCCGCGGCAAGTCCATCGGTCTGCACGGCTTCGGTGCTGTCGCCCGCTGTGTCGCCCCGATCGCCAAGGGATTCGGCATGAAGGTCTATGCCTACGATATTCCTCAGGTTCCGGATTCTGTCTTCGAAGATGCCGGCGTCACCCGCATTACGGACATTACCGAACTCTACAAGACCTGCGATTATGTCTCTCTGCACTTCCCGGCTCTGCCGAACCTGATCAAGTCCATCAACTACGCGATCCTCTCCAATCTGCCGAAGAACGGTACGCTCATCAACGCCGCCCGTGCCGAGGTCGTGGATGAAGACGGGATCGTTGAAATGTTCGAGAAGCGCGACGACTTTGTTTATCTTGCCGATGTCGCTCCGAAAAACAAGGAGCTTATCGCTGAGAAATTCCCGGGTCGTTATTTCTTCACCCCGAAGAAGGCCGGTGCGCAGACCGCTGAGGCGAACGCCAACGCCGGTATTGCCGCCGCGAACCAGATCTGCAATTATTTTGAGGCCGGCATTACCAAGTTCCAGGTCAACAAATAAAACTGTCGGATTTTCAAGGATTACAACAAAAAGGAAGGTGATATGCCTTCCTTTTTGTTATGCACAGCAATTGTTATGCGATACCCAAGTTATGCGGAGAAGCAGGGATAAAAAACCGAATTTGAGATATCTGTGAGGAACGGTTAGCAAAAATATGCTATAATGCAGACTTTGGAAACACTTATCGCGGAGGAGAGATGATGGAATTATATGACCGTGGAATCATACAGGTAGATATTGACAGGGAGATGCAGCAGTCCTATTTGGACTACGCGATGAGCGTGATTATTTCACGCGCACTTCCCGATGCCAGAGATGGTCTGAAACCGGTTCAGCGCCGCATCCTTTACGCGATGTATGACATGGGTATCCGTCCCGATCTTCCGTTCAAAAAGTCCGCACGTATTGTCGGTGAAGTGCTGGGTAAATATCATCCTCACGGAGACGCCTCCGTCTATGACGCAATGTCACGCCTCGCCCAGGATTTTAACATCCGCTATCCGCTTGTGGATGGTCAGGGTAACTTCGGTTCAATCGACGGCGACTCCCCGGCGGCGATGCGTTATACAGAAGCCCGCCTGGATAAAGTTGCGATGGAGCTGCTCCGCGATATTGACAGCAATACCGTCGACTGGACCGGTAACTTCGATGACTCTTTGAAAGAGCCTGTGGTGCTTCCGGCGATCATGCCGAACCTGCTGGTTAACGGTGCAAGCGGCATTGCTGTCGGCATGGCGACCAATATCCCTCCGCATAACCTCGGCGAAATCTGCGATGCGGTGATTTACCTGCTGAAAGAATGGGATCGCTATGATGACATCACGGTTGAGAACCTGATGAAGTTCGTGAAAGGTCCGGACTTCCCGACCGGCGGTATTGTTGTTCTTGAGGATGCTCGCAATGAACTGGTCTCCGCCTACGCGACAGGACGCGGACGTTTGATGGTTCGCGGACGTGTACACGTCGAAGATATGGGACGCGGACGCAGCCGCCTCATCATCACCGAGATCCCTTATCAAATCAATAAGACCGGCTTGATTGAGCGCATTGCACAACTGGTGCGTGACGGTGTCGTTGACGGCATCGTTGACTTGCGGGATGAATCCGACCGTCAGGGTATGCGCATCGTCATTGAGCTTTCCAAAACTGCCGATCCGGACACTATTCTGCGCGGACTCTACAAGCATACGCCGCTTCAGACAACATTCGGCATTATTCTGCTCGCGCTGGTGGATAATCAGCCGCGCGTTCTCAGCTTGAAGGAGGCGTTGAAAGTCTATGCCGATCATCAGCTGAACGTGATCCGCCGCAAAACCGAATTCGACCTTGATAAGGCGAAGAAACGCGCTCATATCCTCGAAGGGCTGCTCGTCGCGATTGACAACCTTGAGGAGATTATTCATATCATCCGTTCCTCTTCCAACGAAGAGGAAGCCCGCAATACCATTATGGCGCGCTTCAATTTGGACAGGGAGCAGACGCAGGCGATTCTGGATATGCCGCTGAAGAAGCTGACGCATCTTGAGTATGATAAGCTTGTTCAGGAGCTTGAGCAACTGCGCACTTTGATTGTTGAGATGGAAGAGCTTCTTGCGTCGGATGCCAAAATGCGTGAATTGCTTTCCTCCAAACTGATGGAGTTGCAGAAGAATTACAGCGATGCGCGGCGTACACAAATCGCGCTGCTCGGCGAAGGCGTTTCCTCGAAAGAGGTTCTCACTGCCAATGCGCTGATCAAGGCGGAAGAGTGCTTTGTCGGTATGACTGCCGACGGAAAGATCGGCCGTGTGGATATGGAGGCAGTCAGACAAAAGGGCTTTATTCCGCCCGCGTGGATCGTTCGCTCGGATACACAGCAGACCGTTTATGTCGTCGCCGGTTCCGGTAAGGCCTGCGGCATGTACGTTGAGACGCTGCCGAAGGTTGATGATTTCAGCGGCGGGATTGACTTTATGGCGCTTTCCGGTTGGTCCGCTTCCGAGAAGCCCGCGCTCCTCTTTACAATGCCTTCGCGCGAGAAGATGGACGAGACTGCTTCCGTGATCACCGTCACCGAAGGCGGAATGTTGAAACGTTCGCTTGTCGGCGACGTGCCGTTCGCCTCATCGCAATCCTTTACTCTTTGCAAAATCAACGAAGGCGATAAGCTGCTTGCTGTTCTTGTCAGTCCGTCCGATGCCATGGATCTTATGTTGGCAACCGGGAATGGCATGGCGATCCGCTTCGGACAGGATAATCTCCGTGCGATGGGTTTGTTGGCTGCCGGCGTGAACGGCATCAAGTTCAAGGGTGATGATGCCGTTGTCGGCGCGGATCTCGTGAGCGAAGCGGACAATGTCTGCTTTGTGCTGACGGATTGGTCTTTCGGTTCCATTGCCGTCGCCGACTTCCCGAAACAGGGACGTTACGGTCAGGGCGTCATTGCCCTGCGCCTGCGTGAGAATACCGCTGTCTGCGGATTCTTCAACATGAATTCTGAATCCGCGCAGTTCTATGTCCGTCATTCCGGCAGCAAGTACCGCGCGCTTAAGACAACGCTCATCAAGCTCGGCCGCCGTGCTCGATCTCTGGACCCGGTGCTGCCGAATGCGGTCAACGCTGCCGACGGTGCGCTTTGGCTCCCACTCGACCCGGCGAAGGAATTGAGATGCGCTGACGAACCGGACGTGTCCGATGACGCGCCGTCCACGGAAGATCAGAAAACAGAGGAACCGACGGCAGCGGAGACAAAGCCGGAAGAAGCGAAACCTGAAGAGCAGAAAACTGACGGCAGCGAAGGACCCGAACAGATCACTCTGTTTTAGGGATAAAGAAAAAAAGGAGATCGGATAAACTTTACCGAATCTCCTTTTTTCTTGCTTTCTCTTGTCTTTGCTCCTGCTGTCGAAGCGAAATTTTTACCAGAACCCGTTCAGCAGAAACGGAAGGTTCCTCTCAACCAGCATCACCACCAGATAATCCGGTGCTTCCGCTTCAAGATCGACCATGGAGAGCTCTCCGTAAGTCACGAAGAGAACTTCATCTACGTCATGAATCGCAGAGCGCAGGAAGTATTCGGAGAATGAATCGCCGATGATCATCAGCTTTTTGTGCGCGGGTGCGTCCGAGGTGAAACGCTGCAGCGTGCCGTGTTGCTGCGTCTCCGTTTTCGTAACCGTTACATCATCGCTGAAGTCGATCAGAACCGTGTTCGGTTCTGCCATCATCTCCTCAATTCCCAGCATGGCCGCCAGATCCTTGCCCTCCTCCGGAAAGAAATGGAATTCCGGGAGTGCGGTGTCTGTGGATTCGCCCGTGAAAGCCTCGCGAATGGCGCGGGCAGCGAAATATCCGCCGAGCTCGTTCCAGTGCGTGTCAGTCTTGAAGTAGATCGGAAATCGTTCGCTGAGATCCCGAAGGGCTTCTTTTTCATAGAGTACGGGGTAGTCGATTTGTTCCCGCAGATAGGCGGCGGTTTGATCCGCGCGGCTTTCTGCCGAAACCACACGAATTTCCGACGGCATCAGCTGTCCGTAAACCTGTTCCTTGTCCGGCGCAATGTAAAGCAGTGGCTTCGTCCCCATTCCCTCCATGCGTGCGAAGAAGTTCGTCAGGTTGTCGCGAATCACGTGCAGTTCATCATCGCTGAAGCGCTCTGTGCCTTTGTAATTCTCAAGCGTAGCACGATAGAACAACGTGTCATCCACGCCGCGGATGACATCCGACTGGCGGTAATCCAGCCCGAGATGGTATTGTGTGCTGCGGAAAAGCTCAATGAGCTGTGTCTTGAACGGCAGAGTGTCCGAGAACCAGGACTCGAAGCGTTTCGGCCAGGTGGTGTAGTTCGACAGGCGCAGCTCCGGGAACGCGCTCACGGCTTTGTTTTCCGTGTTCTTTTGTGTGATTACCGGGCGCAGGGCGTAAAAGACCGGCAGCGGCGCGAATGTCAGCAGGACGAAGAGGAGGAGAAAGAAAGCAGTCGATTTCTTCATGCGCTAAAACCTGAAATAGATGAATGGATTGTGCGCCGCGTTGGCAAGCAGCACAACAGAGAGCGCGAGGCAGACGATCGCCCAGGCGGAGGACAGATAAACAGCGGCGGTGCCTTTCACTTTTGACGCGATAAACCGCCCTCCGCCCAACGCGGCAAAGACCGCGATGACGAAAATCAGCAGCGTGACAAGGTTCGTCATTTCTCCGAAACTCCAATTGCCTCCGGCGTAAGGGACGAACATGCGCTGAAGCTGCCGCAGTGCCATAGTGAGGTTATCCGCACGGAAGAATACCCAACCGCAGATAACAGCGAGCTGTGCGCAGAGGAAGCTCAGCCATGACGGCAGTCGGAACGTCGTCTTCGCCGCTGACAGGCGTTCCAGGATCATGAAGAAGCCGTGATAGAGTCCCCAGACCACGAAAGTCCATTGTGCGCCATGCCAGAGACCCGTGGCGAAGAAGACGACCAGCAGGTTGAGCAGAGTGCGCACCTGACCTTTGCGGTTTCCGCCGAGCGGGATATAGAGGTAATCCCTGAACCAGGTCGAAAGGGAAATATGCCAGCGGCGCCAGAATTCGCGGATGGAGAGCGAACGATACGGGAAGTCGAAATTCTCACGAAAGGTGAATCCGAGCGCATTCGCCAGACCGATGGCCATATCAGAATAACCGGAGAAATCAAAATAGATTTGCAGGGTGTAAAAAATTGCTGCCGTCCAGCAGAGCAGGGTTGAGAGTTCCTCTATCGGGTGGGAAAGGATTTGGTCAACGCTGTATCCCAAGGTGTTGGCGATGACGACCTTCTTCGCGAGCCCGAAACAGAAACGGCGCAGTCCGTCCGCGGCACGATCCCATGCAAGGACGCGGTCATGCAGGGCATCCGCGATCTCACGGTATTTCACGATCGGTCCCGCCACAAGCTGCGGAAAGAAAGAAATATACAGCGCCAGATCGATCCATGAACGCTGTACCTCAATCGTGCCGCGATAGAGATCCACAATGTATGAGATGGACTGAAATGTGTAGAAAGATATACCGACGGGAAGCGCGATGGAACGCGGTGCGATCAGTTCATGCCCCGCAATGCCGGAGAGAATACCGGCGAAGAAATTGAAATACTTGAAATATCCGAGCAATGCAAGGTTGATGATCACCGCTGTGGCGAGCATCAGCCCGCGGTAAGGGGCACCTTTCAGCCGTTCAAGCATCAGTCCGCAGAGATAGTTGAGCGTGATGGAAAACAGCAGCAGCAAGACATACTTAGGCTCACCCCATGCATAAAAAAACAAACTTGCCGCCAGCAGGAACAGGTTGTTTCCCTGTTTGCGCGTCAGCAGTGTACCGATGAGCACAAGCGGCAGAAAAATCCAGAGAAAAGGAAATGAGCTGAATACCATAGCGTAATTATAATGCCGAAAAAAGACCGCGTCATTTGGCGCGGTCTTTCGATTGATATTTACAACGCTGTTTACTCGTTCTCAACAGCGGAACTGAGCTCGTATGCGGTTTCGTCTTCCTCAGTGTTGTCGATGGTCAGATCGTTGTCCTCTTCGGTGTTGTCGATGCTCAACGCCTCGATCTCGGCTTCCGCAGGGACGAAGACGGGCGTACCGGGAACAACGGCTTTCAGGATGTCTTCATTGACAGTGTGCTTATACTTGTTAAGCAGACTCTCGGTCCACTCGGTGTAAACCTCGCTCTGAGCGGCTGTAAGGGCGTCATCGGTCAACGGGCGGACTTCCTTTCCGTCCACGGCGATGATGTGGTAGCCAAAGGTTGTCTTGACCGGTTCGCTGATTTTACCCGGTTCAAGGGCGAAAGCTGCGTCTTCAAATTCCTGAACCATCATGCCGCGCGGGAACCAGTCGAGGGCGCCGCCGTTATCCTTGTTGGTGGTGTCCAGGGAGTATTCGGAAGCGAGCGCGTTCCAATCCTCACCGGCGTTCAGTTTCTCAAGAATTTCTTTGGCAGTCGCTTCGTCTTCCACGAGGATATGGCGGGCGTTGACCATTTCGGCTTCAAAAGTACGGCCTTCCAGCTCGTGGTCGAAGAGCTTCTTTTCCAGCAGTGCGGTTTTGACAAAACGAGTGAGTACGTCTTTGCTGATATCACCGTTGAAGTGATCGGCGAGCATAGCTTCGATGTAGCTGTCAAAATCAACCAAATCGGCACTGTCGCTGCCCGCTTCTGCAACATAGGCAGCATAGCCGCTCATATCCTTCATCCCGGCATCGAGTTCTTTATCGCTGATTTCGATATTCAGGGATTCAGCTTCGATTTCGAGAATTTTATTGTAAATCAAGTCGTTGATGACGGTTTCACCGAACGCTTCTTTGTTCTCTTCACCGAGGACTTCTTCAACCTTCGCGTTCAGCTCATCCAGAGACAGACCGTACATGCTGTAGAGCATGGCATACTGCTCGTAAGCGTTCAGATACTGGTACCGGCTGAGGATAGTATCCTGCTTGAACTCTCCGACTGTGATCTGCTTGCCGTTGACTTCCGCGACAACGTCATCATCGCTGTATTCTGCGGCAGCGGGCGCAATTTCTTCGGCAATAGCTTCTACGGCAACAGCGTCAGCCGCGGCTTCAACGGCGAGATCTTCGGCAACAGCCTCGGCCTCAGCTTCTTCAACAACTTCTTCAACAGCGGCTTCGGTCTCAACCTCTTCGGCCACAGCTTCAACTTCGGCTTCAGCGGCGAGATCTTCGGCAACAGCCTCGGCCTCAGCTTCCTCAACGACTTCTTCAACAGCGGCTTCGGCCTCAACCTCTT
>CAVESB010000011.1:0-15697 GCA_963618265.1 bacterium | reverse complement strand
TCGGCAACAGCTTCGGCCTCAGCTTCCTCAACGACTTCTTCAACAGCGGCTTCGGTGGCTTCTTCTACGATAATCGGTTCAAAGACCGGTTCGGTCGGCATATCGGCGAGAGCGTTCTCCGGATGTGTTTCGATCTCATGACGGCGGCGGATTTCGGTAGCCCATTCGGAATAGGCTTCATCCTGTGCAGCGGTGAGCGCGTCGCCGGTCAGCTCACGGTTTTCTTTACCGAGAGACTGAATGATGTGATAACCGTAGTTGGTGTGGATCGGTTCGCTGATCTCACCCGGTTCGAGGGCGAAAGCGGCATCTTCGAATTCCTGAACCATCTGACCGCGGGAGAACCAGCCGAGGGCGCCGCTGTTGTCTTTGTTGGAAGTGTCAAGGGAATTCGCGGCAGCCAGTTCTTTCCAGTCAGCACCGTCATTCAGCTGTTTGATGATCTCCTGTGCCTGTTCTTCGGTCTCAACCAGAATGTGGTTGGCGTTGACCATTTCGGCTTCAAACACACGGTCTTCGATGGCTTTGGCGAACAGAGCATCCTCAAGCAGGATGTGCTTGGCATAGTTGTACAGGAAATCATAGGTCAGAGCGCCGTCATAGCCCATTGAGGAAACGTATTCAACATAGGCTTTGAACTCGGCATTGCGGTCGGTATCGTCATCCAAATCGCTGACATCGAAGTCATACGATTGAAGACCGAGCGGGTTCTCGGAACCATCGCTTACAGGATCTTCATAACCGAACATTTCCTTCAATTTCGCGACGATTGCCGCGTCATCAAGTTCAATACCGATTTTTTCAGCTTCGGATTCGAGAATCTTATCGTAAACAAGCTGGTCAATCACTTCTTCCGCGAAAGCCTCTTTCCCGGCTTCGCTGAGCTTTGACTCCATCTGTTCATTCAGGGTGTCAAGCGGCAGACCGTACATCTGATACATCTGGGCGTACTGCTGGTACTGGGAGATGTACTGATAGCGGTTGAAAACAGCCAGTTCTTTGACCTGATCCGACGTGATGGCAACGCCGTCAACGGAGGCAATCGGAGCTTCTTCAGCGGCAGTTTCCTCAGCTTCAGCCTCGGCTTCGTCAACAGCTTCCTCGACAGCTTCCTCAACCTCGGCGGCGGTTTCCTCAGCTTCAGCCTCGGCTTCGGCGGCAGCTTCTTCAACAGCAGCTTCAACCTCGGCGGCGGTTTCTTCGGCTTCAGCCTCGGCTTCGGCGGCAGCTTCCTCGACAGCTTCCTCAACAGCGGCCTCAACCTCGGCGGCGGCCTCTTCGGCTTCAGCCTCGGCTGCGGCAGCTTCCTCGACAGCTTCCTCAACAGCGGCTTCAACTTCGGCGGCGGCCTCTTCGGCGGGTGTGGTTTTTTTACAGCCGGTGAGCGCGGCAAGGAATACAAGCGCGATCAATAGTACGGATAGGAATTTCTTATTGAATGACATTTTATCGTTCCTCTCTTCATGAAAATCTGACATTTGCTAATAATTTTACCTTTGATTTGTTAATAAATTCTTAATATCAGAAATTTATGAAAAAAGTCGCGACCGGGGTCACATCGGTGCGGATATACGCAGCATTCAGCATACGGTCAGCGGTTTCATGCGTTGGCTGTTTTTGCATTTTCGCTGCGGCAAAGGGGCAGCCTGTCACCGCTTTTTTGACGCGGGGTTTGAAACGCCGCTCGGTCTTAATAACCTTGAAATTGCGGGTCGGCTTCACGGCGGGATGATAGTATAATCAAGCATGGATATCAAGCTATGAAACGAGTTTATCCTTACTTTATCCTCGGAATCCTGCTCGCGGTGCCTGCCGCATTCGGGCTCAATTATCTCATCATGGAGACGGAGCCGTATCTCTTTGAGCGTTGGCTTCTCTACATTTTGCTCTTCCTTTTGGTGACAGGGCTTGTGTTGCCCGTGATGGCACTGCTGAACCGCTGTTTCTTCACTGCGAAGCGCATTGACCCGCCCGCTGTCGTTCGTGAAGCTATCGGCTGCGGCATGATCGCGGATCTGCTGCTCTGGTTTCAGATGGGGCGGGTATTGTCCCCGATGTATGTGCTTGTGATGATCGGCGGGTTTGTCACCGCGGAGGTTCTGCTCCATGCGCGTGAGGCAATGGGATTCCGTGCGAATATTGACGGGGATGACGAATCGGATTTTTCCTGAAGAATGTATTGATTAAGAAGGTATTGGATGAAAGAGCAAGTTGCGAATTTGATGAAGCAATATGATTTGGACGCAATCCTGATTTCGGGTGCGATGGAACACAACCCATCTTTGATTTACTACATCGGGAATGACGCCTTTTTTACCTTCGCGGAGGTCCTGGTGACCCGCGATCGGGAGCCGATCCTTTTCCATCGGATCATGGAACGGGATTCCGCCGCGAACACCGGGCTGAAAACAGTCTGCTTTGATGATATGAACATCAAGCCGGAACCCGGACTTTGCGGCAGAGCGGCGCAAATCATCGCTGAACTGGAATACGCCGGACTGACCTCCGGTCGGGTCGCGTTCTGCGGACGGATTGAGTTTGACAGCATGTTCAATGCTGTTTCCCAAGTCAGGGAGAAGCTCCCGAACCTTCAGGTCGTCAGCGGTGTCGGGGATGGTATTTTGACGCAGGCGCGTATGCTCAAGGATGCGGATGAAATCGAGCGGATCCGCAAGATGTGCAAAATCAACAACACGGTCGTCGGCAGAGTGGAAAAGTTCATCGCATCCGGTCATCTGAACGCTGCGGACAAGCTGATGGATCCCGACGGGCAGCCGGTCACCATCGGACGGATCAAGTCGCTGATCAATCTCTGGCTTGGTGAGCTGGGCGCGGAAAATCCCGAAGGCACCATCTTCGCAATGGGCAGAGATGCCGGCGTTCCGCACAACCAGGGCAATGACAGCGACGTGCTGGAGGCGGGAAAGACGATTGTCTACGACTTCTTCCCCTGCGCGATGGGCGGCGGTTATTTTTCAGATTTCACCCGTACCTGGTGTATCGGGTACGCGCCGGACGTTGTGAAAGAGGCATACGCTCAGGTCAAAGAGATTCATGACCTGTGCGCCGCGTCTGCGAAGCCGGGTATGCCTTTCAAAAAACTGCAGCAGCTGACCTGTGATTACTTCAAGGCGCGCGGTCACGAGGTTCCGGAAGGAAAATCCCCCGTCACGAACGGCTATGTACACTCTCTCGGGCACGGTCTCGGTTTGAATATTCACGAGAACCCGTTCTCGGGGCTGTCCGCGTCCGAAGGTCCCTGCGACACACTGCAGCCGGGTTCCGTATTCACCATTGAGCCGGGGCTTTACTACCCGGACGGCGACCCCGCTTTCGGGGTCCGCATTGAAGACACCTATTACATGGATCGGGACGGCAGCGTGAAACCGTTGACGAACTATCATTACAACCTCGTTATTGAGGCAGCGAAAGAATAAAACCAATGGTAGATAAGACGATTCGAATTTTAGGCATTGAAAGCAGCTGCGATGAGACGGCGGCGGCGATTGTTGAGGACGGACGCCATATCATTGCGGATTTCATCTCAACGCAGATTGACATTCACAAACAGTACGGCGGCGTCTTCCCCGAAGTCGCATCCCGTCAGCATGTGCTCGCGGTGTATGCTGTGATTGAGGATGTCATGACGAAAGCTCATATGAGCTATGCGGATATTGATGCCATTGCCGTTACCCGCGGACCGGGGCTTGCCGGTTCACTGGTTGTCGGTTTGAATGCCGCCAAGGGACTGGCGCTTGCCACAGGGCTGCCGCTCATCGGGGTGAATCATCTGGAAGGTCATGTTTATTCCTCCTGGCTTTACTCCGACCGTGATGACATCATCCCCGATGAACCGCAGTTCCCGGCGATCATTCTGCTGGTCTCCGGCGGACATTCCGAGATCATTCTTGTGACCGAACATCTGCATTACCGCCGGCTCGGCGGTACGCTGGATGACGCGGCGGGCGAGGCTTTCGACAAGACCGCACGCCTGCTCGGCCTTGAGTATCCGGGCGGACCTTCCATTCAGAAGGCCGCCGCGGGCGGTGATCCGAACCGCTATAAGTTCAATGTCGCCCGCATCCCGGGCACTTATGACTTCTCTTTCAGCGGCGTCAAGACTGCTGTCCTGCGCACGGTTCAGAACATTCAGAAGAGCGGTGAGGAACTGAATGTGCCGGATCTTGCAGCCGGTTTCCAGACCTCGGTGGTAAAAACGCTTTTCGAGAAGACCATGCGCGCCGCGCGTGAGTATCACGCCCAGAACATCATCATCGCCGGCGGTGTTTCCGCGAATAAATGCCTGCGCGAGACTTTCCTGACGAAGCAGTCCGAATTCAAAGTCTGCATTCCGAAGATGGCGTATTGCACCGATAACGGCGCGATGATCGGCGCGGCGGGTTACCGCCGCTTCGTTGCCGGCGACCGCGGCGACCTTGACATGGATGTCTTTCCGAACTGGCCGCTGTCACGGGTCAGCAAGTAAAGGTCAAGCGGCAGAAGAAATCCGCAGGGGCGAAATTGACTTTTGCAAAGACCGCCGGAGTCATGTCAAATCGTATTGACGGCTGATTTATGAAGAAACGGCAGCAAGACGATCATCATTGAAAGGTTTTAATCACGATGTCACAGGTAACAAAACGTGCTTTGGAGCAGTCGCTGAAAAATTTACTGCTGAAAAAACCGCTGACAAAAATCACCATCAATGACATTGCGGAGGATTGCGGCATCAACCGCATGACATTTTATTACCATTTCAAGGATATCTATGATCTGGTGGAGTGGTCCTGCCTTGAAGACGCACGGCGGGCACTGGACGAGAAAAAAACTTACGACACCTGGCAGCAGGGCTTGCTGCAGATCTTTGAGGCGGTACAGGAGAACAAGCCGTTCATTCTGAATGTATATCACTGTGTGCAGAAGGAGCAGGTTGAGAAATATCTGCGTCCGCTGGTGGATCAGCTTTTGCTCGATGTCCTCAACGAGGAAGCTCACGGCATGAAGATAAAAGACGAGGACATGCAGTTCATCGTGCGCATTTATTCGTATATGTTCATCGGGCTGATGCTTGATTGGATCAAGGATGATATGACGGAAGATCCGCAGATAATCGTTGATAATCTCGCGAAGCTGATCAAAGGCTCCATGTCGGCAGCCCTGACCCGTTTTAAGCTCTGATTTTATCAATTTTCCTGATTTGATAAAATATTTTACACTTTCAAGCTCCGTGATAAAAGTTTTATCACGGAGCTTTTTCTGCTCATTGCCTTCTGCATTTCAATGCCTATAATGTGAATTAAATTGAATACATGGGAGGTATTTGCAATGTATTACTCTGCAGGAACTTATGAATCATTCGCGCATCCGGAAAAACCCAAGGATGTTGACAAAAAATCAGCCTATATCATCGGTACCGGACTTGCCGGGCTGACAGCGGCTTTCTACCTTGTCCGTGACGGACAGATGAAGGGCGAACACATTCATCTGCTGGAAAAGCTGGATCTTGCCGGCGGCAGCTGTGACGGACGCAAGGACATCACGAAGGGCTTCTTCATGAGAGGCGGCCGTGAGATGGATAACCACTTCGAGGTCATGTGGGACACCTTCCGTGACGTTCCTTCCATTGAGACGCCGGGAGTTTCCGTTCTGGATGAATACTATTGGCTCAACAAGCATGATCCGAACTACTCTCTCTGCCGTGCAAGCGTGAACTGCGGTGAGGATGCCCATACCGACAAGCTGTTCAAACTTGATAAAGCTTCCGCCATGGCGTTGTCCAAGCTGTTCCTGACTCCGGAAAAAGATCTGGAAGATAAGAAGATCTCCGAAGTTCTGCCGGAATCCTTCTGGAGCACAAACTTTTGGCTTTACTGGCAGACGATGTTCGCGTTCCAGCGCTGGTCAAGTGCGCTTGAGATGAAGCGCTACCTGTGCCGCTATGTTCATCATATTGACGGGCTGCCCGATTTCAGCGCTCTGCGCTTCACGAAATACAACCAGTACGAGAGCATGATCCTGCCGCTGGTGAAGTATCTGACTTCTCACGGCGTTCGCATTGAGTACGGCATGGATGTGAAGAATGTCATCATCGAAACCGAGGGCGACAAGAAGATCGCCAGGCAGATTGTCTATGTCAAGGACGGCGAAGAGCAGACCATTGATTTGATTGAGGATGACCTGGTGTTCATCACCAACGGCTGCTGCACGGACACATCCTGCTACGGCGACCAGACCCATGCCCCGGATCTGTCTGCTGTGAAGAACGGCTGCGGTGAATCCTGGGATATGTGGAAAGCCATTGCCGCTCAGGCAAAGCACGGCGAATTCGGCAATCCGGAAAAATTCTGCTCCGATGTGGATGCCACCAACTGGATGAGCGCGACTGTTGCGACGTCCAATGAAGAGATCATTCAGCATATTATGAATATCTGCAAGCGTGATCCGCGCTCCGGCAAGGTCACGACCGGCGGCATCGTCACTGTCAAAGACAGCACGGAAAACTGGTACCTCTCCTGGACCATCAACCGCCAGCCGCAGTTCAAGTCCCAGGACAAGAACATGGTGCTTGTCTGGCTGTACTCGCTGAACACCAACAAGGAAGGCAACTATGTGAAGAAGGCCATGCGTGACTGCACCGGTGAGGAAGTCTGCGCAGAGTGGCTGTACCATATCGGCGTCCCGACTGAAAAGATTGAGACTTTGGCGCGTGAGGCCTGCAACACCACGACTTGCTTCATGCCGTATATCAATGCCTTCTTCCAGCCGCGTAAGGAAACCGATCGTCCGAAGGTCGTGCCGGATGGTTCCGTGAACTTCGCCTTCATCGGTCAGTTCGCCGAGACCCCGCGTGACACGATCTTCACCACGGAGTATTCCATGCGCACAGGGATGGAGTCTGTCTACACCCTGCTCGATATTGACCGCGGTGTACCTGAAGTCTGGGGCAGTAAGTACGATGTGCGTGAGATCCTGCGCGCCTGCTACTATGCCATTGACAAGAAGCCGATCACTGAGGCGCCGCTGTCCTTCGCAGAGAAGGAAATGCTCAAGATCGCCCTCAAGAAGGTCAAGAACACGGATCTTGAAATTCTGCTGAAAGAAAGCGGACTCATCAAGTAACAACGTCCGATTTGGAAAACGGCTGCCGGCACGCGAAAAGTGACGGCAGCCGTTTCTTTCTGTTGACTGCTGACTAATCCTTCGGTGTCGGCGTGGGATAGACCGGCGGACCGGCAAGGACTTTGCTGAAGTATTCCGAACTTTCAGAGGCGACGACATAAGTTGAATAGCGGCGCAAATAACCGGAATAACTGTCATCGCCGTCTTCCACGATCCAGTTGTCAAAATTCATCGGGATCACCCCGCCGGCAGGGATCCACTCGCCGTTGTATTTGCGGGCGATATGGACATGCGTACCCGAAGAGGTGCCGCCGTCGCAGGAAGGATGACCGATGAAGTCGCCTTTATTCAGATGCGCGCCCAGCGGAGGAATGGATTCTGTCTTGAGATGCAGCATCAGCAACACCCAGCCGGTTCGTTCATCCATGTCGTCATCCATGTCATACATCGCCATCCCCGTACCTTTGCGGACGATATTGCCGTCAGCGGGGGCGATGACTTCGGCGTTGGAGGCGAAGCAGCCGTGTTCCTTGGCGGGCGGGGCGAAATCAATGGCGGAGTACGGTGGGTTGGAGCCCCAGGCGGTGTGCGGCCCGCCGGTATAGGTCCAGGCTTCGCCATCCTTGAACGGCAGACGCATCTCAATCTGTTCAAGTGAGCCGGGAAGATGCGCCGGGTAAGCGTCCGCATCGCCGAAATCACCGAACATCTTTTTATAAGTCTTGACAAAGCCGTCCGGTCCGATGGCTTCGTAATACTCCTCGGGTGTGAAAATCTTCGCGAAGTACGCCTGCAGTGCGACGCTTGCGGCATTCTGCCACGGGTCGTTGCGGATTAATGAACCGTCCTGCAGCTCATATTCGATAAATTTCCCTGCTTTGTATTGATAATAGTGCTCGTTGAGAAAATCCGCCAACCGGTTTAGCTGTCCGCCTAAGGTGCGGTATCTCGCGCCTTCGAAACCCAGGACATTGATTTCGTTGAAATCGCTGCGGTAGTTCGGGTCAGTCAACGCGCCGGAGATGTATTCGAGAACCGCCAGCAGCAGGCGCGGACTGATGGAATACGACTCGGAGATGTAATCAATGAGTTCGCCGCCGCGCTGGTTTTTGTTATCGGAATAGGCGTTGTAATACTTGAACCAGCCCGGTTGGCGGTCGGTGTAGCTTCGCGCGCTGAAGCCCTTCTGATCCGGCCCGTTCACGAAGAGCGCATCGGGAATGATCTTATAGGAAGAACCCCAGCCGATGCGGTAGTAAATCGGGATCTGCAGCGGCAGTCCCTGCGGTAGGGTAGTCGTTCTTTCCGGGAGGACGGGGTTCGCTTTGCGGATCTCTTCCTCCGTGGTGTTGAAACGCGCAGCCAGCATCTCGACGGTGTCGCCGTCTCCGCAGATGTAATCAACAAGCTCGCCCGGCAGGTATTTTCGCCGCCGCGCACGTACCGGATCCTCAGCTGATATCTCTTCCTCTTCTTCTTCCGGCAGCGGTAGCTCCGTTGGGATTTCCGGTACAGCCATGGATTCCCGCGGCGGGTCGTCCGAGACCACGCGAATACAGCCGCTCAGAAGGCAGGTAAGAGCAATAACGAGAAGGAAAGGGAATCGTTTCATTCGTGTCTTCACATTAACCTCAGGTTAATTATAAACACAATCGGTTGTTCGGTCGTTACGAAATCTGCACCCGGGAAATCAATGACAGGTGTTCCATGTAAACAGCGACAGGGGAATTACTCCCCTGTCGCTGTTTTTGACTGTCGTTATGCCGCATCCCGACGGATTGCACCGTCAGGCAGGAACGGCACGGCGCGAATGAATTAGGCTGGGCACGTACACCCTATGCATTTCATCTCATCACAATTGACGACGCAGTCCCAACCTTTCTCACAGGTTACCCCCAGTGAATTTTGTGGAGCGTATACATTATCACAGTAATCTTTGAGTTGGTCGCATGTCCAGCCTGTGTCAGAGGAGGACTTGGGCGGCAGGAGCGGCAATTCGGAGGTGCCGGGGTTGGTGCCGATGGGGGCGTTGGAGCCGGGTCCCATGATGGCATCGCGGGCGGATTCGGACCAGAACATGATGTATTCATGCTCGCCGTTCTCACCCGTGACCCAGCAGCCGTAGCTGTCGGAATTGCACCAATGCTTGTTGCCCAGCTGATCGTAGTAGCGGTCACGGGGCGCGGCGGATGCGCTCAGCACGGACAGAGCCGCGCAAATCAACACAAAAAATAAAAGCCATGATTTTTTCAAGGGTATATTCTCCTTATACGAACTGACTGAACCCATTAACCCCTTTTTTTTTTTTTGTCAAGAGGTTCGTAGAGATTAATGACAGGTGTATATCGGATTACTATTCCCTTTTGTTCTGAAGCGGCGGCAAACAGGTCTTTGGGGCGGTTTCTGTTTGCTTGCTTCAATAATGAACCAGCGTTTCTGAGGAAGCGTAAGTTTGCGCATATATGATTTCGCCGTCGCGGCTGATGCCGCCTTTGTAGCTTGTTCCGCCGAAGGGGATCCAGCCGCTCATGTCGAAGGGGATCGGACCGTAGGCGTTGACCCATTCACCGTTATATTTGCGGGCGATGTGGAGATGCGTTCCCGTGGCGTTGCCTCCCTCGCAGGATGGATGACCGATGCGTCCGTGCAGCGGGACAGAAGTTCCCTCTTCCACGCGGCCGCGAGTCGCGACGTGCAGGTAGTAAATCACCCAGCCTGTTTCCTCATGTCCGTCCATATCCAGATCCAGTACGACAGTGCCTGTTGTGGTGCGGATGACGAGACCGGGGGCGGAGGCTGTGATCCAAGAGTCGGACTGCGCACAGCCCTGCTGTGCCATACGCGGGGCGAAGTCGAGTGCGCCCAGCGGCGAACCTGTCGTCCATGCCTCATGCGGGCCGCCGGTGATGCACCATTCATCGTTTTCTTTGAAAGGCAGCGTCAGCGCCGGCTGTGTCAGCTGGTCGTTGAAGCCGTTCGGATCGGCGATGTAGGAATCCCAGACATTGCCGAAGTCAAGATAGAACTGCTGCAGGAAGCCGTTCTCTCCGTAGATCGCATCCTCAAACTCTTCGTAGGTATACAGCTGCGCGAAAAGGTATTGAATCGCGGCGGAACCGGCGTTCAGCAGTGGGTTGAAATAAATCGGGAAGCTTGGCTGCGGGTTCTTATAGAAGGGGATTTCGGACACTGTGCCGTAGCGCCAGCCGTAATAACCTTTTGACAGCTCCTGCGCCGCCCACGTCAATTGCTTATAAAGCCCGCTTGAATTCTCCCCCAGCCAGCCCAGAGGAAAGTGTTCCTCGACGATGGAGTGCGGAGAGCCGTAGACCCAATGGGATTTGTATTCGAGGAGTTCCATGAGGATAATGGGACTGATGGAGTAATCCAGCGCGACTTTTCGAATGATTTCCGTTCCGGTCAGTTTGCCTGAAGATGTGTCTTCGGTATAACTTGCCAGATATCCGCCCGCCGCCTGCACTTCGTAATCGAGGTCGTATTCGATGGAAGGATAACCCATGACGATATACTCGTCCGGCAGGATGCGGGTGCCGTTGGAGAAGGTTCGCTGCGGCGCGGTGATGAGCAGGGTCGTTCCGGGCTTGAGGAAACGCGATGTGTCCGTATCTTCGGACAGACCGGCAATGTGGCTGATATCCGTGCCGAAGCGGAACGCCACGGCATCGGCGCTGTCCCCTGTCTGCGCGATATAGAAATGCTTCGAGGAAAAGTCCGCGGAGAGTTCCGGCAGCGGCGCTGTGGGCGTCGCGCTCGGCAAGGTGGGATCGACTGTGTCCTCCGGCGCGATGGTTTCCACTTGCATGGTGGGGCGGCGGGTCGCAGTCGGGGTCGGCGTATCAGTCGGCGCGGGCGTCTCCGTCGGTGTGGGCGTTGCGCTGGGCTGCAGCGTTGCGCCGGCTTCCGCGGCGGCGGTTTGCGAGGCGCGGGCAGCCTGCTCCTCTGCGGTCGCACTGATGACGGAAGACGCGGTCTCGGTTATGACCGACGCGGTGGCTTCATAAACGACTGCCGTCTCATGATAGATGGAGACCTTGTCCGCGATTTCCGTTAATTCCTGCGGCGAAGAGACGGTGCGCGTGCAGGCCAGTGCCGGAATGAGCAGCAGGATGATCAATATGCCGAAGAGATATGGAATTGCCGCGGTCTTTTTCATGTGCATACAAAAAAACGCCGCGCCCGAATTTTCCGGGCGCGGCCGGAAAATTGCTTACTGCTTGTTGAAATTCAGTTTGCGTCCGCCGAGAAGGTGGAAATGAGTGTGCATAACGGACTGCCCTGCGTCGGCGCCGGCGTTCGTGATGACACGGTAGCCGGTCTCATTCAGTCCGAGTTCTTTGGCGATATGCGCCGCAACAATGAGAATATGACCGAGCAGCTGTTCGTCATCCTGCGTGTAATCATTCAGGTTGACCTTATGTTCCTTCGGGACGATGAGGATGTGAGTCGGCGCGACAGGATTCAGATCCTTGAAAGCGACAACAAGGTCGTCTTCGTAAACAAAGTCGGACGGGATTTGACCGCCCGCGATTTTACAGAAAATGCAGTCTTCAGCCATGATAATTCCTCCAAAAGTTGATTAGAGATCGCCCAAAACCGGTTTGCAGACGATGTCGTAATATTCAAGCTCGGTTTCTTTGTTTGCTTCGTAGTACGCTTTGGCCTCTTTGCCGATCTGACGGACAGTGTCCACGTGCTCCGCTGCGTCGGTATCCCAATAACGCGGGATCACGAAAAGCGGATCCATGCCGCCGTCTTTCTGGTAGTAAGGGCGGGTCTCGTCATTCACATCGCAGAGCGGCACCCAGTTATACATGACAGGCCCGCGGGGGTGGGTGGTAAAGCCGACTTTGTAGCCGTATTCTTTCGCAATTTCAATCGGACGGTATCCGAAGCCGCCTCCCGGCCAGATGATGGCGCGGGGCGTTTTGTGGAAATGCTCTTCGATCGCGTCCTTTGAGCCTTTCAACTCGCCGATTAAAAATTCATCCGTTGAAGCATCGTTCATGTTCTGGTTATGCACAACGCCGTGCGCCTGATGATCGACATAACCTTCCGCCTCGGCGCGGGCGTTGCCGTCCCAGAGATCCTGCGTTGTCCCCTCATAGCTGATCCAGGCATTGATAACCGGCCAGCCCCATTCCTCATAATACGACTTGAAGTGGTCGATATAGTTCTGTTCCGAATGTCGGTCATCCACAATCAGCAGGACGGAACGTTCCGGAATGTAATCATTGTTTTCCATGAAAGCGATGAACTGCTCTGTGTTGATAGCGGTGAATCCTTGAGCATAGAGGTCACGCATGAGTTGCTTGTGTTGATCGGAAGTGATCGCGTTGTCCTGGGTGACCGTGTCGCCTTTCACAATGCTGTGGTACATGATCGCCATGACCACCGTTCCGGGCGCGGCTTTGCCTTCGCCCCAGCGGTTTTTGATCTCAAGACAAGTGTCCTCTACATAAGTATGCGGTGTGTCCAGCTTGTTGAGCAGTTCGGTTTGAAAAACTGCCGGCAGCTCCGGCGGGGTTCTGTTGGGATCTGCGGTGGGGAGCGCGGCTTGAGCGGAATCTGTTCCTCCGTCCTCCGCGGCACTGTCGGTTTCTTCCGCCGAATCTTGGAGCTCCGTATCTTCTTCCGGAATTACCTCCTCGGCTTGTTGTTCTGCTTGGGCCGTCTTGACGATCCATTCAAATGCGATGGCTGTGGCTGTCTGCTGAGCGCGAAAGGCTTCCGCGTCATCGGCTGACGGGAGATTGCACGCGGCGAAGAGCAGCATGAGCAGGATACATAATAAGAGGATCTTCTTTGTCATATCCCTATTATATCATTTTTATAACGCGGATGTTGAAACCGCGAAAAATAACCCGTAAGGAGCGGGGCAAAAGCTGTGATATAATGTATTGATTGAAAATTCGGCAGCGCGTCGTTTTGCGTAACCAATAATTCCGAACAGAGCAAAAACCTTACATAATTAAGGTATAATTCGTTACCTATGAAATCATGCCGGCTGCTCAGCGGGTCGTTCTTATGCGCTGAATTGTAGTTGACTTTTTTAGTATGTATTAATTTGGAGGTCAATTTGACTACTGCACTGCATACGAAATCTTATGCACGAATTCCCAGTGCCTTTCCTCTTCCGGGCTTTATTGATATTCAGCTCGAATCGTTTCAGCGTCTCAAGGAAGAGGGCGTTGCGGAGCTTTTCGAAGAGATTTCACCTATCGAATCCTTCAACCATGGAATGAAGCTGTATTTCCCGAGCAGCAGCCCGGAATCTAAAGAAGCCGGTTTGAATTTCTTCTTCGGCGAACCGAAGTTCACTGTCGGTGAATGTGTTGACCGTGACCTCACTTATTCCCGTCCGCTGAATGTAAAAGTCCTGCTTGCCGGTCCTGACGTTTCCGAACCTTCGACCTCGGTTGTTTATCTCGGCGACTTCCCGGAAATGACCGAAAGCGGCACCTTCATTATTAATGGTTCCGAGCGTGTCGTCGTTTCCCAGTTGATCCGCTCCCCGGGCGTTTATTTCGAGGCTCCGATTGACCATTCCACCGGTCATCGTCAGGCTGCCGCGAAGCTGATCCCGGATCGCGGCGCTTGGATGGAGTTTGAAACCCGCAAGAATGATTATATTATTCTGAAATTCAACCGTAAGCGCACCGTGCCCATCACCATTTTCCTGCGCGCTCTTGCCGCAGTAGATGACGGCATTGAGGACTCCCCGATCAAGGAAGGTACCGATGCGGAGCTCATGGCGCTCTTCAGTGATGTCGATAATGACAAGGATCGCCGCTTCCTCGAATCAACCTTCGCGCAGGAGCCGGAATGGGATACCTCTTCGGGTTATTCCATTGCCGAGCTGGCTCTGCTTGAGTTCTTCAAGAAGATGCGCCCGGGCGACCCTGTCAACCTTGAGAATGCCCGCGAATTCCTTGAAGAACAGATTTTTGACACACGCCATTATGACCTGGAACGTGTCGGCCGCTATAAGCTGAATCAGAAGCTTGACCTGACCGAAAAGATCCCGGTCTCTCATCGCACTGTCACCAAGTGGGATGTTGTCAAGCTTGTCCGCCATATGATTGAGATCAATAACGGCACCAAGACCAAGGACGATATTGACCACCTCGGCAACCGCCGCGTAAAGACCGTCGGCGAACTGATCGGCAACAAACTCCGCATCGGTCTGCGCCGTATGGAACGTGTCATCAAAGAACGCATGTCCATTCATGATCAGGAACATGTCACCCCGATGAGCCTGGTGAACATCCGCCCCGTGAATTCCGCCCTGCGTGAATTCTTCGGCTCTTCCCAGCTCTCCCAATTCATGGATCAGAACAACCCGCTCGCCGAACTGCGTCATAAGCGTACACTGTCCGCGCTGGGTCCGGGCGGTCTGCGCCGTGAACGCGCCGGTTTCGATGTCCGCGATGTCCATCACACTCACTATGGACGCATTTGCCCGATTGAAACGCCTGAAGGTCCGAACATCGGTTTGATCGGTCGTCTGGCGAACTACGCCCGCGTCAATGAATACGGCTTCGTTGAAACGCCGTACCGCCGCGTCTATAACTTCATGTATAAGGACGATGACCGTCTGATCGGCCGCGCCCTGCGTGAAGAAATTACCGATGAAGAAGGCAATGTGATCGCTGAGGAAGGCGTCCGCGTCGATCAGGCTCTCTTTGATAAGATTCAGGGTTTGGATCTTGACAAGGTTCTCATTGTTCCGTGGGTCTCCGATGATGTTGATTACCTTTCCGCGGATGCAGAGGATAAATTCCGCATTGCCCAGGCGAACACGATTCTGAAAGACAACCATGAGTTCGGTCAGGATCGCATGTCGATCCGTCATCTGTCCGAATTCACGACCGGCACTGCCGCGACTGTGGATTATATGGATGTCTCCCCGCAGCAGGTCGTCGGTGTCTCCGCGTCCCTGATTCCGTTCCTCGAACATGATGACGCGAACCGCGCCTTGATGGGCTCGAACATGCAGGCTCAGGCTGTTCCGCTGATTAAGCCGGAAGTTCCGCTCGTCTCCACCGGGATGGAAGATTATGCCGCGATTGACTCCGGTCAGGTGCTGACTGCCGCCGAAGACGGTGAAGTCACCTCCGTTGACGCGAAGAAAATCATCATCCGCACGGATGAAGGCACCGTCCACAGCTACCCGCTGCGCAAGTACCAGCGCTCCAACCAGAGTACCTGCATCGACCAGCGCCCGGCGGTTGTCAAGGGACAGAAGGTTAAGAAGCATGATGTGCTTGCCGACTGCTCCTCCACTGTCGACGGAAAGCTCTCCCTCGGAGAAAACGTCGTCGTTGCTTTCACTTCCTGGGAAGGCGGCAACTTCGAAGATGCGATCCTGATTTCCGAACGTGTCGTCATGGCGGATAAGTTCTCCTCCGTGCATATCGAAAAGCACGAGCATGACGCTCTGGAAACCAAACTGGGACCGGAAGAAATCACCCGCGATATTCCGAACGTTGGTGACGATGCCATCAAGGATCTCGATGAAGACGGTATTATCCGCATCGGCGCCGAAGTCGGCCCGGGC
>CAVESB010000010.1:0-36056 GCA_963618265.1 bacterium | reverse complement strand
TTTCCCAGCTGCGGACCGCTGAAGCTGAAATGATAACCCATGATCAGCGTCAGCAGGAGGACGCCGAGAACCGCCCAGAAGAAGATCACGCACAAAACGATCATGATCCACAACGGGAGATCAAGGAAGGTTTCGCCGCTGGGCTTGGCGACAACGAAGTGGTTCTTATCGAAGAAAGCGGCGGCTTCGCTGAAGAACCCGCAGGTCTTCTTCTTTGCCGCGTTGCAGCGGCGTTTGGCATCTTGGTAAGCTTCGCTCTCCCCGACGGATTGCTTCGGCTGTTCGGATTGTTCCGCTGCTTCGTCTTGCGCCGGTTCGCCGTTCGCGTCATCGTCGTTGGCGTCGTCAATGAAGTCGGCAGCTTTCTTAAAGAAAGCCGCGGTTCCCTTGCGGGCGGTCTTCACGCCCTTATTCCACTGTTCCTTAAAAGAATCAGCGTTGAAGGCGGGTCCGGTGCTCTCTTCAGGTTCGGCGCTTTTCTGCTCCTGTTCAATGAGAATGGCGGCCTCTACCGCGTCCCAGTTCGCCGCTTCAAGCGCTTTCTTCGCCTGCTCATAGCTGACACCGAAGGTCTTGACAAGTTTTTCTACCAGATCAAAATGTTCCATAATAACTCCTTTTGACGGAAGCCTGTTCGCTCCGTTCGTTATGCTAATATACTAACGCCGTGAGATGAAAGACGGATTAAGCTTTTCATTAGAATTGGATTATAAAAGCACCGTTATAATAAAAAGATGAAACGAATTTTGTTCCTGCTGCTGTTACTGCTTGTCCTGCCCTGCTCCGCGGAAGAGCTCAATCTCGGTACGCCGATTGACCCTGCCATGGGCGAAGTTCCCTATCAATATGCCCGCGTGAACACTGCCGAGAACGAGACCGCGGGGATGTATTACGACCTGTCATCCGCGATCAAGGGGGAGGACCCCGCCCTCACGCTGGAGTACGGCAATATGCGTTACTTATCCTATACGAATTCGGCGACCGTGGACGGCGCCTTTTACGCCCAATCGAAGAGCGGGATGTGGATGCGCTGTTCACCGGGATATACCGCGCATGAGCCTTACGGACGGGAGTTCACGGGGACGCCCTCCGACTTTGGCTGGGTCGTTCGTGAAGCCGCGCTCTCCCGTTGGGCAGGGACCTTGCCCGAGGCAGGCGCACCGTCCGTCAGCCGCGGCACAGTCTTCCCGATTTATGAGGAAAGTGAGCTGTACGGCACCACTTGGTACCGCGTCGGGACGGAGCAATGGATTGACGGCGGTTCGATCCGCGTGATTCAATGGGACAAGCTGCCGGAGATCACGCAGGAGGGGCGCGTGGTCTTGATCAACCTTGCGCGGCAGATTCTGGTTCTGTATGAGGACGGCGAGCCTGTCTATGCCTCACTGATCGCCTCCGGGGTTGAAGATTTCACCCGCCCGGGCAGCTGGCAGATTGAGACGAAGCTCAAGTCCGAGGATATGACCGGGGCACTGCGCTCCGACCGTTCGGATTACTTTTATTTGGAGGACGTCCCCTTCACGATGTACTTTGATGAAGAGCGCGCCATTCACGGCATTTACTGGCCTGCCCAACTCGGCTTCCAACAGTCCCACGGCTGCATCAATATGACCATTGCCGACGCCCATTGGCTCTATAACCGCCTTGAAGTGGGGGATACGGTGCTGGTCATTGAGGGACAGGACATCGGCAATCAGCAGTGAGCAATTAAGCTCAATAATCGAAGCCCCGCCCGATATCGCCCGCGCTTAAGCCTTCTCCTTATAGGAGAAGGCTTAAGCGCGGGCGATATCGGGCATCATTGCTCATTGTCTTGTGGGGTGGGTTGGAGGGGTTCCGCTTAGCGCGGAACCCCTCCGCACAGTTTCCCGGCGCGGGCAATTCATCCCGACGAACGGCGGGCGTTCAATCCGCGCCGCGCGATTCGGAGCGTTTGCCGGATTGATTCTTCGGGAGCGTGAATTGCAATATCCTGCACCACTCCCATCAAGACCTCATCCACCGCTGACGCGGTCCCCCTTCTCCTACAAGGAGAAGGCTTAAATCACGGTCGATATCGGGCATCATTGCTCATTGAATATCGTGGGGAGGGTTGGAGGAGATTGAGTGAGATGAGGAAGCAACAGAACAACTGAAAGCCGCTGATCCGCTCGCATGGACGGGATTGATGAACGCCTGCAAGGCACAGGCGGAGGAAATCATCCTGACGGAACTGATTTACTGCTAATGGCTCCGGTCAGGAACTGAAAATTGAAAATTAACTGACAGAACGCTTCGGACGAGAAATGGATCGCCGAAGCGTTTCTGTTTGAAAGCATTAAGGGAAAAATCAGGTACACAACGCTTCCCGGCAGTCTTGAAAAATTTGATCCGTGTGCTATAATGGGGAAAAATCGGGTACTTTTTTTGTCCCGCAAATGGAGGAGAGCAAGATGGCAAGACAAGTTCACATCCGTGTGGATGATGAAATGTATAAAGCACTTAATGACTATTCAGTTGTAAGCGGACAATCCATGCAGGATTGCCTGTCTGTGGCAATCAGACAAATGTTGGTCAAAGCAAAGGAAGAACCTTCCCCCAATAAACACGGATATACATTTATTGACCTGTTTGCAGGCATTGGCGGTATGCGGCTTGCCTTTGAATCGGCTGGCGGGCGTTGTGTTTATTCAAACGAATGGAACAAATACAGCCAGCAGACCTATTATGTAAATTTTGGTGTCCAGCCGGAAGGGGATATTACCAAGGTTCAGGCTGAAAACATTCCCAATCATGATATTCTGGTGGCAGGTTTTCCCTGTCAGCCATTTTCAATCGCCGGTGTTTCAAAGAAAAACAGCCTGGGACGTGCTACCGGCTTTGAGGACAAGACGCAGGGAACGCTTTTTTTCGATGTGTGTAGAATTCTGAAAGCCAAGCGTCCCAAAGCGTTTATGCTCGAAAATGTAAAAAATCTCTGTAGCCATGACAAAGGAAGAACATTTCAGGTTATCCGGGAATCCCTGAAGGAATTGAATTATGAGGTTTTTTTCCAAATTATTGATGGAAAGGGATATGTACCGCAGCACAGAGAACGTATTGTTATCGTGGGATTTGATAAAGATCGGTATGGAGAGAATATAAAATTCTCCTTTGATTTGCATCCTTTGAAGAAGCAACCGAAAGTGCGGGATATTCTTGAAAGTGATGTTGATGAGAAATACACGCTCTCGGATAAGCTCTGGATTTACCTTCAAAATTATGCCGCAAAACACAGAGCGGCGGGCAATGGTTTCGGGTATGGAATTGCCCCGCCGGATGGGCTCACAAGAACGATAAGCGCACGTTACTATAAGGATGGTTCTGAAATACTGATCGAGCAGGAGGGAAAAAATCCACGCCGTCTTACTCCACGTGAATGTGCGAGATTGCAGGGATTCCCGGACAGCTTCAAAATTCCGGTTTCAGATACACAGGCATACCGGCAGTTTGGTAATTCGGTCGTGGTTCCGCTTATGTCGGATGTTGCAGGTCTGATAGTAAAAAAACTGGAGTCGCTTGACGCAGAGATTGAAATTAAAGACGCTCTTTCTGAGGAGTCGAAGAGGGTGGTGATATAAATGCCGGAAGGATATTCAAATCAGGCAATACAGGCTGTGTTGAACAGTCAGAGAGCTTACTGCAAATTTCTTTCGGCAAATGATACCGGATTAACCGGAGGACATCAGGCCGGAATCTACATTTCAAAACCTTCAATACCGATTCTTTTTGATGAACCTGGGGTTAAAGGTACAAATAAGGAAAAATGGGTCAAAGTTAAATGGCAGGATGACTTTGAAACGGATACAAGATTTATTTACTACGGTCAGGGTACGCGGAATGAGTACAGAATTACAAATTTTGGACGGGGCTTTCCTTTTCTGCGACCGGAGTATACCGGAGCCCTTTTCGTATTTGCCAAGTGTGATACCGAGGACTATCGGGCGTATGTTCTGAACTCCGAGGAAGATATTGACCGGTTTCTTGATGCGTTTGGTATCAGTCCAACGGAAACAAATCGACTGATTGATGCCGGGCAGGTTCAGGAAGAAACACAGGAATGTATTGCTATTCAGGACTTTATTGCAGGACTGACAGTGGATTTTCCACTTTCGGAGGAAATGTCAGCGGCAGCTCGCAACATCCAGAATCGAGTATACGATCATCTTGAATATATTCGCACAAACCCGGATCGCAAGATTATCGACTGGACAAATACGGAATATGCGCTCTTCCGGACAATCGAACACGCTCGATATGGAACTGCCATTGCTCGTGGCTTTGCATCTGTAGATGAATTTATCACAATGGCGAATATGGTTCTTAACCGCAGAAAGAGTCGTGCAGGAAAGAGCCTTGAGCATCATCTCTCCGCAATTTTCGACGGCAACGAAATTGTTTACACAGCGCAGGCCGTCACGGAGGGCAACAAGAAACCTGACTTTATTTTCCCGTCCCAGGCATCGTATAACGACAAGGCATTCCCAACAGATAAGCTGATTTCTCTGGCAGCAAAAACAACCTGCAAAGATCGCTGGCGTCAGGTTATCAACGAAGCAGACCGCTTGCGTAACAGACCGAAGTATCTCTGCACACTTCAACAGGGAATCTCTCCGGCGCAGATGGACGAAATGCAGAGTGAAAATGTGGTTCTTGTCGTTCCAAAGCAATACATTGCGTCCTATCCGGCAGATCGTCAGGACAGAATATGGACACTCGCCAGGTTCGTTTCTTATGTACGCGAGGTTGAAGGGCTCTGATGGCGGATACTGTTTCTCCGGAAAAACGGAGTCAGAACATGGCTGCTGGTCGATCAAAAAACACGAAGCCGGAAGTATATCTGCGGAAGCTGCCACAAGAACCGGCTCAAATCACTTGAGTATGAGGAAGCGCAGTGATTCGCTTTGCGATGAGATCACCGGGGCGTTTGCCGGATTGATTCTTCGGGAGCGCGTTTTGCAATATCCTGCACCACTCCCATCAAGACCTCATCCACCGCTGACGCGGTCCCCCTTCTCCTACAAGGAGAAGGCTTAAGCACGGGCGACAGTGGGCATCATTGCTCATTGTCTATCCCCCCTCCAACTGTCAACTATCCGAATTCGCTTTACAAACAGAAAACCATGTTATAATAAACGCGAAATCCCACCTATCATGTTCAACCGGGAAATCAGAAGAGAGAAAAACTTATGTTGTTCCAAATTTACAACAGCACATCCGGCACGCAGCTGCTCGGGTGGCTTATGGTGTTTGTCGGTCTTATCGTCCTGAATGAGATCGCCCGCCAGTCCAAGGCCGGCGGCATTGCTATCTTCGGCGTCATTCTCGGTTTGCTGACGGTCTACTTCATCGCGGTACAGCTGGGTGCCTTCGGCGGCATTTTCAACCAGACCTACATGTACATGAACGGCTGGTTCCATTACTTCAAGCTGTACGCCGCCTCCATCGGCTGCATCGGCTTCATGATGATCAAATACGGCTGGGGCATCGGCAAAAAAGACTGGTTCAAGCCCTTCCCGTTCCTCATCGTCGCCGCCAACATCCTGATTGCTGTTGTTTCCGACCTCGAATCCGTGGTTCACGCTTACAACGTTACGGGCGACCTCTCCGGCGCCTGGTGGGCTTCCAATGAAGGCGTCTTCATTTACGGCGGCTGGTGGAACCTGCTCAACGCCCTCGCCGGTCTCATCAACATCTTCTGCATGACCGGCTGGTGGGGCATCTACACCTCCAAGGATAAGAAAGACATGCTGTGGCCGGATATGACCATCTGGTTCATCGTCGCCTATGACATCTGGAATTTTGAATACACCTACCTGAGCCTGCCGACCCATGCCTGGTACTGCGGTCTTGCGCTGCTGCTCGCCCCGACTTTCGCCAACGCTCTTTGGAACAAGGGCGGCTGGATTCAGAACCGCGCCAACACCCTCGCCATCTGGTGCATGTTCGCCCAGGTCTTCCCGCTCTTCCAGCTGAGCCGGAAATTCTCCGTCCTGCCGACGGTCTACGGCGGCGCCGGCGAACTGGGCATCTCCGCCCTGGATATTTATGATCAGGCCATTACCGTCTATATCAGCGGCGTGAACACAGCCAATGAAGTCGTTTCCGAGATGGGCATTGTCGCGAACCCGATTCCGCAGGGTGTGCTTGCCATCGCCGCTCTGGCCGCGAACGTCATCTGTATGGCTGTCATCATCAAGCGCGCCCGGGCGCAGAAGATCAACCCCTACAAGCAGGAAGTCTTCGCCGGCACCCGCGATTTTGAAGAAGCGATGGCCAGAAAATAAACGCTGATTAAAAGTTCGGAGCGTCCGCATTCACACGGACGCTCTTTTTTTCTGCCGCGTCATGAAAACGAAAGGCGTCCGTCAGCTCGGACGCCTTTCGTAGCTTGCGTTTCTGATTTATTTGATAATGGACTCTTCCCACATCTCCGGGGCTTTGAGGCCGAGGATCTTCGCGACGGTGGCGGCGCAGTTGGCAAGACCGAAATTCCCGTCCTTGATCTCATAGCGGGTGTCTTTATCATAGATGATGAACGGCACCGGGTTCAGGGAGTGGGAAGTCTTCGGGGAGACCGCGCCCGTCTTCTTGTTGCGTTCGAGCATGTCGTCGGCGTTGCCGTGGTCGGCGGTGACGATGAGCGTGAAATCATGCTCGTCCATGGCTTTGATGATGCGGGACAAACCCAGGTCAACGGACTCAACGCCGATCATGGTGGAGCGGAAATCGCCGGTGTGACCGACCATGTCGCCGTTCGGGTAGTTGCAGCGGATGAAACCGTACTCGCCGGATTCAATGGCTTCGAGAACCTTGTCCGTGACCTCGGCGGACTTCATCCACGGACGCTGTTCAAACGGCACAACGTCGGAGGGAACTTCGCAGAAGACTTCAAGCTCTTCGGAGGTCTTGCCGGACTTGTTGCCGTTCCAGAAGTAGGTCACATGACCGTATTTCTGGGTTTCGGAAACCGCGTACTGCTTAATGCCGTTGGCGACGAGCAGCTGAGACAGGGTATTCTTGATGGCGGGCGGGTTGACCAGGAAGCGCTTCGGCAGCTTGAGGTCGCCGTCGTACTGCAGCATACCGGCGTAAAGGACGTTCGGCACACGCTCACGGTCGAATTTATCGAAATCAGCGTAATCAAACGCCATGGAGATCTCAATGGCGCGGTCGCCGCGGAAGTTGAAGAAGATCACGGAGTCTCCGTCCTCAATCGTGCCGACGGGCTTGCCGTTCTCGGCGATGACAAAGGCGGGCAGATCCTGGTCAATGGCTTCGGTCTCTTCGCGCAGGGTCTGATAGGCTTCCTTCGCGGAGGCGAATTGGCGCCCCTTGCCGAGGACGTGGGTGTCCCAGCCGGCTTTGACCATGTGCCAATTGGCCTGATAGCGATCCATGGTGATGACCATACGTCCGCCGCCGGAGGCAATGCGGGCATCGAAGCTGCCATCGCACAGTCCGTCAAGGAAGCTCTGAATGTCCTCAATGTACTGCAGACCGGAGGTGGCGGGGACGTCGCGCCCGTCCAGCAGGGCATGGACGCGCACCTTGGAAACGCCGTCCGCCTTCGCGCGGGCAATCATGGCCTTGAGATGATTGATATGGGAATGAACGTTGCCGTCGGAGAGCAGACCGATGAAGTGCATCGCGGAATTGTGCTCTTTGCAGTTCTTCACCATTTCCTGCCAGGTCTCGGACTCGAACATGGAGCCGGAGTCAATGCTGTCATTGACGAGCTTCGCCCCCTGGGAATAGATCTGACCGCAGCCGAGGGCATTGTGACCGACTTCGCTGTTGCCCATGTCGGCATCGCTCGGCAGACCGACAGCCGTGCCGTGCGCCTTAATGCGGGTGTGCGGGCAGTTGGCAAGCAGCCAATCCAGGGTCGGGGTATTGGCATGCAATACGGCATCACCGGCTTCATCTTTCCCGAAGCCGACACCGTCCATCACTACAAAAACAAGAGGTTTCTTCATAATTCTTTCCATCCATTTCACGCGCTCACGCGTGTTATTCACTCTCATCAATTATAAGACCATCGAAACACTTTGCGGGTCAAACTGTATACGGTTATTATAAACTTACTCTTCATCCGGCTGAATGACGAGCAAAACGCCCTTCTCAACCGAGATCAGCGCGGTTTCCGCCGTGAATTTGTTGCTGAGGCCAAGCGTCGGTTCAGCGCGGGTCAGAACGCCCCCCGCCGGTTTGTAATAGGTGCCGCTCATCCGCACGCCCTCACAGCGTTCATCTGCCGCGAAGACCGAGATCGGCATCCCCGGGACGCCGTGAAAACAGAGTTCGTGCCCGGGACCGAATGCCGTGACCTCGGAACCGACTCCTTTCAGCACGCAGACCCCGCCGAAGCCCGCGATGAAGGCGGCGGAACTGAGATTCGCGTAGAGATGGTCAAGCCGCCCGCCCAGCGCGTTGACAATGACAAAATCGCGGTATCCCATGCCGAGCGCCTCTTTGATGGCGAGCATGGTGTCCGAGTCGTCCTTTTCGCGTTTCCAGCGTTCCACGGGAATCCCGTCCTCCGGCAGAGACTCCGCGGAGTCGAAATCACCGACGACCAGATCCGGCATCATGCCGTCCCGTTTGGCGTAATCGTAGCCGCGGTCGCAGGCGATAATGAACGCGGCGCGGTCGCTCAGCTCCTTCGGGCAGGATTGATATTCCCCGCCGGAATAAATCAGGCAGAAGTCTTTCATCACTGTGCGCCTCCGATGCCCAGTGCTGCCGCGATCCAGGGCAGGAAGTAATACAGTGCGCCGAGAATGATCACGATCGAGATGGCGATGGCTGCGGCGAGGGAGCGGGCGCGGCGGGTTCGTTTCATAACCGCCACCGCTTCGTCCAGCGCTTCCTTCTCACAGTCCAGCAGCGCCACCATGGCCAGGTTATCAATCTCCGCTTCCACCTCACGGAAGCGGGATTGCTTAATGCGTCCCGGGGCGGTATAACAGCTGTTGATCTGCTGCAGTGCCTGACGGACGCGGGTACGCCGTTCCAGCCACTTGTTTTCCCGTGCGAGCACCGGCTGAATCTCAATCATCAGCGGCGGGATACTCTCGTAAAGGGATTTGCCGACACGGCGCAGCTGATAAAGCGGCTCCACGGAAAAGACTTCCTGCGGGAAGTCGATGCCGAAGTCAAACTCCGCGATCGTCTCCGCCCAACGCATGACTTCCTCAAGGTAGGCGATGGAAGAGAGATAAGGGTTGCAATCCGCGTCGACCTGAATTTCCTTCTCAAGGATCAGCCGCTGACGCTCCAGATCCGTGCGCAGGCGGAAAATCTCTTCCGCATCCGGCATGTTGCTTTCGAAAACCCGGTTGACGCGGGCGATGATGTTGTTCGCCTGCTTCATCTCGGGGTCGAAAATCTGCTGAACCTCACTGTAACGTGCGTCCATGCGGTCGATGCGATCCGCGGCGGACTGCTTCATAACAGAGAGCCAGCCCGGGTATTCGTTGAAATTCTCCTCGGTATAGGAGTTGAGAATGCGTTTGGCGGACTTGAAGTCGCCCATTCGGGCGTAGGTTTCGGCCTGGTCAATTACGGCTTTCAGAGAGCGGTAAACCCGTTCGACGGAGCTTTTCTCCGCCTTCATGCGCATCAGTTCCGAACGGTAGTTATTGATGCGGCTTTGGGACTCGATCTCTTTCAGCAACTCGTCCGCTTCGGCAAGCGAATCCGGACCGGCGACAAGCCGGCTCTCGAAGACGCTGCGCGCACGGTTGAATTCGGCGGCTTCCTGATCCGCCAACTGGTTCACCTGAGCCTCCAGCGTGCCGATGGCTCCCTGCAGTTTCAGGTCGCGGATGTTCCGCTTGTCAACGGTGCGCAGGCGGTCGCGGATGTAGCGGATCTGTGCCGTGGTTTCCTCGTCCATGACGGGATCCGTGCCGAAGTCCACATCCAGGAAAGACTGCAATTCGCGGATGTCCCGTTCCTCGTCCTCACGTTTGCTGACGATGGATTTCTGCAGCTGCGCTCCCTCAACGGTATAGAAAAAGTCAAGCGACTGGGCAATCAGCTCTTCCGCCTTCAATAGCTCATCCCGCTCGAAAGCCTCACGGGACTCCTTCAGCAGGCGTTCGGACTGCTCCATGCGGAAAGACTGCTCGATTTTGTCCGCCCACATCGCGATTTGCGGGTCGGAACGCCGCGCGGGGTCGATTTTGTTGTTGATGTAGTCAACGCCGGCGGCGAAATTCTTCTCATTGTAAAAGCCGCGCAGGGCTTCAAGGATCAGATTGATGCGGCGGCCGCGGTCATTGCGGTCATTGTAGGCCGTAACGGCTTCCGCGATCTCGGATTGCAGAGAGGCGTCCCCGCTTTCCTGAGCGATACGGGAAGCGCGGGCAAAATACAGGTTCACATTCTCATCCGCGGTCTTGTCCGAAACGGCGGCGTCGCGCCAGAAAAGCGCGAGCGCGGAACGGACGGCCTGAAATTGATAAAGCGGGGAATTTTCCAGATCCGCGGCGGCCTGCAGTGCCTCTTCCGTTGCGCCGCCGACGGCGGCGTTCTTGAATTTTGTATAAAGCTCAGCGGAGTCATGCAGCAGCTGCAAGCGGGCAAGGAGGCGTTTATTCTCCGCCTCGTTCTCCTGCGGCTGTTCCCTGTTCTCCTCAGCGTAAAGGGCGGAAACGGCACGGACGCTTTCCTTCGCCCGTTTCAGCACATCATCGCCGCAGTGCATGTTCTTCTCCGCGCTTTCCGCCATGCGGCGCAGATCCTCATTCAGGGAATCGGCCTTGCGGCGCAATGCTTCCGCGTCGTTGATCTTGCGCAGCTGCTCGCTGACGAATTCTTTCTGTTCCTCGGTGCTGAAAAACGGCGTCACCCCGTCCAATCTGGCGGCGGCGGATTCGGAATCGCCCTTCAGCAGATCGGCGTCAATGTCATAAGCCGTCTTCTCCATCAGGTACGCCAGCGCCGCGGCGTAGCGTTCGCCGACTTCCGCAGAAAGCTGCTCCACACCCGGCGCGTGCGGATCGTCCCGCGTACAGTTCTCCAGAGAGATCTTCCAGGAGAAAAGCCGGTTCAGGGAGAAATCCTCTCCGTTATAGAATTCGCGGCGGATGGCGTCCACTTCTTTGCGCACGCGGTCGCGAACCTGCTGCGCCTGGGTCAGACGCTGTTCAAGTTCCCTGATGCGCTCCGTGACCGCTGTCGGCAGTGCCACTTCGCCGAGGTAGTCGTCATCACCGCCGCCTGCGGCGGGTTTGCCGGTGTCGGCGGCCATTTTCAGGTAGGAACGGGCGGCGTCCAGCTCCCCTTCGTTGATTGCCTTCTCCGCCACGCCGCAGTATTCGTCGGAACGGGTGGCAACTTCACGGAGGATGTCGGCATGCAGACGCTGATTGTGTTCACGCAGTTCGCTGATTCGTGCGGAGGCCTGAATCGCCTGTTCGGATTCCGGCTCAAGGTGTTCGAGTTCATTGATCAGAATCGTCAGCAGGCGGGAGTTGTTATTGATCAGGACGCGCAGGTTTTTGTTTTCCGCGTCCTCCAGAGAGCGGATGGACTGCTCAAGGCGGATGATTTCCTGTGAGGCGGAAGGGGTCAGGCGGTAAGTCCATGAGGAGCCGTCCGCACGCACCATCATGCGCAGCAGGGCTTCGCGATCCTCTTCCACATCGAAGAGATGAATTCCGTAGCTTTCCAATCCCAGCGCGTCGTATTCGTTCAGCAGGGAGAGCGCTTTCTGATAGGCGGACTGTCCGCCGGTCTCACGCAATGCGCTGATTTGCCGCTGAATCTCAAGCCCGCGGGCAAGCTTGCTGTTCTGCTCGCTCAACGCCTCAATCCGGGCACTCAACTCGGGGTCGGATTCCCAATTCGGGACGAGCTGCCCGGCGGCCTCAAGGGCATCCGCCGCTTTTGAGGCGTTCAGCTCGCCGATGCAGCGCTCCGCCTCATCGCAGCGTTTCAGGGCGTTCCGGAGGCGTTTCGCGTCATCGTCTTTGCGCACCTTGCCGCCGGTTTTGCGGTAGGAGGGATGGGTAATGAGAATCTCCGGCGGGACGCGGTTCATCATCATGCGCGCCGTTTCCGGGTTCTTCTCGCTGTTCTCAGCTACGGAGAACATGACTTTGTCATAAGCGCGGTAACGGTTCAGCAGTTCCGTCAGCTCGCGGCGCGAATTCTCACTGAGGTATTGGCTGTCCTTTTGCAGCTGTACCTCAGCCGAGTTCAGTTTCCATTTGAGGATCAGGTCGATAATCCCCTGTTTGGCGGCGGATTCTTTGTTCGTCATAATCCTCCCTGTCAGTGTAAAGCGGATTCAATTGCCGCGCGGTCAAACCAGATCGAGATCGTCCCGTGACAGAAGGACTGCGTCTGAGAGTCGGTACAGGCGGATGCGCTGCCGACAAGCTCTATGCCTTTCTGCAGGATGAAGATGGGGGTCGTTTCGGACGGAACCGCGGAGTAAAGCCGGATGTACGATCCGTTCTGAACCACGCGGTTATTGGCGACTTCAATCTGACTTCTGCCGATGTTGAACTCCGCCTCGATATTGATGGCTTTATCGGTGTAAGCAGCGAGCTTTCCGTTGATCTGCTGCGCGTAGTTGATGACGGTGCCCAGCTGGTTATTCTCGTTCAGCTCCTCATCTGCGAAGAGCAGCGTGGTGCCGGTCAGGTCAAAGCTGACATTGTTCCCCAGCATGGAATCCAGGCGGGCATTGGCAGGTGAGACCTCGGTGTTGCCTTCGAGAATGATCAGCGGCGCCTCCGTCGGGATCGGCGTCGGTGTCGGGATCTCTGTCGGCACGGGGGTCGGGAACTCCGGCTGTACGGCGGCTGTCTGCGCCACAGCGGCGAGCATGGCGTTGTTCTCTGTGCGGAATTCCGCGTTGGCAGTGGAGAGGGCTGAGACCTGCATCGTCAGTGCGGCGCTGCGCGCGGTGCTTGAGGCGAAGATGAGGATGCCGATGACCAGCGCGGCGGCGGCGGCGGCAAGCGCAGCGATGATGAAGACTTTCATGGAGGTGATGGCGCGCTTCTGATCCTGCAAGGCGTTCTTGGTCTTGGCAAGCTCATCCTGCAGGTCAAACAGCTGCGTTCCGCGGTTCTTGAAGTTGAAGAACCGGTCGGAAATCATTCTGGCGGAGCGCTGACTGTTCAGGTAGCGCGTCGTCTCAAGCTTGGTGTCGTTGGAGCTGAGGTCATTCAGCACGGCGTTGACGATGGTGAGCAGCTTCTGATCCGCCTGCTCCTTGCGCTTGGCGCTGATCTCGTTATTCAACTGATCGAAGGCATACGGCGATTCGGAGTAATGCAGGTTGATGATCTGGTTGGCGGCTTCGAACTCACCGCGGTCAATCAGGGAGCGCAGATAGGCGAGGTTCTCCATATCCAGACGCTTGCGCAGGATCTTGATCTGCTGGATTTTCGCGGGGATCTCCGGCGGCTCTCCGGCTGTCTGTTCCTTCGCCAGCGCATAATACAGGGACTGAAAGACTTCGCTGAGTTTGGACTTGATCAGCGTACCGAGGTTGTGTTCCTCCCCTTCGTAATCCACGGAGCAGGTATAGACAATCGGGGAGATGTTCATCAGCCAGTCAATGCTGTTGACGGCGTCGTCCGAGACGAAATACTTCTCCGGGCGCAGGTTCGCGCCCCAGAGCTCGACTTTCTCCGCAATGCGGCAGAGCACCGGGTTGAAGGCTTCTCGGACTTTCTCATTGTCAAAGGCGTTGCGGTTCAGGCAGAATTCGTTCAGCCGCTGATAAAAGCCGGTCTGACGCAGTGCCATGAAGTTATCCGTGCGGGCGGCTTCAAGGCTCAGATTGTGCGCACTGCGGAGCGTGCCGGCGATGAGCGGATCCCCGGCGGATCCGTCATCCTCCTGCGCCGCTTTCGTCTGCTGCCGCTTCGGCTCTTCTCCCTTTGTCTCCTCTTTTGCCGCACCGGGTTTCACGGACGCGGAGGAGGGCTGTTTAACGCTTTCGTTCGCCGTTTTTTTCAAAGCCTCCGCCAAAGCGTCTCCGGAGGAGGCGGGGAGGCTGCCGCCGTTCTTCAGGCTCTTGTAAAGCTCGGCGAGAATGGGGTCGCTGACACGCAGTCCGGAGGCGCTCAGGTCATTGAGTATCTCGGAAGCGGTTTTCTTTTTGCGGTCGTAGAGGTCAAGGTAGTTCCAGGCTTCAAGGACATTGCCGATGAGGTCAAGATAGCCCGGGATCAGGTCACGGACTTCGCGAAAACTGCCCGACTGTGCGATTTTGGCATTGACAAACTCACGAATGAGGTTGAAATCGGCTTTCGCTCCGTTGATGTCGCCGGCGATGACACGGCGGACGGCATCGTCAAACTCTGTTCGCGGCAGCAGGTCAATGCGGCTGTACCAGCTCTGTGTGAAGCGGATCGCGGCGGCAATCCAGGCGGCATGGCTGCTGATGGAGGCGGAACGGGCACTGAGCGTGTCGGCGAAGCTGCCGCTGCGTGAGGAGATCAGAATCTGCTTCGCACGGCTGTCCATATTTGCGATCGTGTCATGAGCGTCCGCGTTCTCTCCCTGCAATTGCAGGATGGCGCGATCCAGCCCGGCAATGACCGCGTCCCAGACGCTGACGCAGCGGTTCTGCGCCCGCAGTTCGTTGGCGGAACCGGAGAGCAGTTCGCCGATCAGGGAGGCGTATTCCTGTGAAAGGGGGGCAAGCTCTCCGTTGAAGGTAAAGGCGGAGAGGAAAGGCATCAATCCCTGACGGTCTTCTGCCTGAATCGGGTAAGTCAGCTTGCCTTTATAGGAAAGATCCGCCATTTTGTGCCCGTAGACAATCTCGGGAACAGCGCGGCAGTATTTGCGCAAATCTTCCGCCAGCAAAGCGGCGTCCGCCGCGGCGCGGGAGATGCCCCAGTCAATGAGCGTAATTTGAAGCTTGCCCTCTTTTTTCACCCAGAAGAGGTGTTCAAGCGGCTTGATATCGACATAGGCAATGCGGTTCCGTGCGCAGGTACGCAGCAGCTTGGCAAGGGAAAGCAGAATCCGCAAACGGTCGGCGATGCCTTCGGGAAGCTCATGCTCCGCCGGAGCGCCTTCCGCAGCAGTCTGGAGGCAGAGAACATAGTCGTCCCGCGGGAAAAGTTTCGCAAATTCGGGATTGAAACGGGACGGGTCGTCGGTAATGATCGTCGGCACCGGGATATACCCCAGGCGTTTCAAGCTGTCCGGTTCGGAGATAGTCTCATTTTTGAACAGGCGGACAGCCTTCGGGAGGACGCGATTCTCCCCGCCGCCGTTATCCTCATTCGGTGAGAATTTCAGGAAGTAACGGCTCCCGTCATCGGGGCAGGTAAACTCAAACGCCAGTGTCGAGCCGCCGTACTTCGGCACCCCCGTATATTTTAACGGGATCGTCCGTCCCCGGTCCGTCACACTCGTGATTGATTGAATCATTTCCTCAAAATAACGCTGATCCATAAGCATTACCTCTCTTCATCAGTCAGATACATGAAAGTTTCCGCGGCGGAGTCGAGCAGGAGCGCGGTCCGCGGGATCTTTCTGCCGGCGATGCCGGCACTGCCGGGGTTGATTCCGAAGCGTCTGCGTCCGTCGCCGTAGGAATATTCCCGTCCGGCGAGGTCGGGTGTGAAGAACTGCCACATACTCACCATGCTCTCTTCGGAGTAGGCGAACCAGCCGGGGGTATGGGTGTGCCCGAACAGGAAGTGGCGTGTGGTCAGGTGTTCCGCGCTGCCGAAAAGCCCGCGGGTGACGATATTCAAATCCCGCGGAAACAGATAACATTCGCAGGCTGCGGGGCGGTAGCCGCTGTTGCCGAAGCAGGCGTAGCCGCAGCCGTGAAAGAGGGTAAAATCCCCATGCACGCGGACGGTTTCACCGTTCAGGAATTTGAATAAATCCCGGTTCTTTTTCTTTTGCAGCAGCTCACGGCGGGCGTTCAGCTGTTCGTCATGCTTCTCCCGGTCGCGGCTGTCCCGTTCGGGATGCGCGAGCCAGAACTCCCAGTTGCCGGCGACAGCTTCGCTGACGCGGGTCAGCGAAGCGCGCAGGCGTTCAATGGCGGACTGCGTCAGCTCGTCCATGCCCGTGGACTCATCGGAATGGCCGAAGGTGTCGCCCAGCAGCCAGATGTCGTCCAGTCCGCCGCGGGTGGCTTCCGCCGCCGCGATAAAGCGTTCCAGGGCAGCGAAGTTCTCGTGCAGATCCGAAAGAACCAAGTGCCGGGTTTTCAAAGTGTTTGTCCCTCCTCAGTCATCAGCACACAGCGGCGCAGCAGGTCAATCAACATGCCGCTGACCTCCTCTGCGTTCTCCGGGCGGGTGACGCGCACCTGGGCGGCGGCGGCTTCTGCGAACAGGGCTTCGGAGACCGTCTTGTTTTTCAGTGCTTTTTCCAGCGGGAACATCCGCGCCGCGCGGCCCGTTCCGGGACGGATGCCGCCGCGGACGGCGGTGATTTTCTGATTGCTGTCAAGGGTTATGCGTACAGCGGCGGCAGGAACGGCATTGTCTGCGGGCGTCCATTCGCCCAGCTTGCCGAACGCCGCGCCGACGTTTTCCGCCGCTTTGTACGGGAAGCTGATCTTCGTGATCCATTCGTCAAAGGAGAGCGCGATGCCGTCGGAACCCGGGAACAGGCGGTCGATGTTGACTTCGCGGAAGTCCGTGTCGGTTCGTATGCTGATCATGGCATTGAGGGCGAGCAGGGCGGGCACGACATCGCCGACTTTCGGAAAAGCGATGCCGCCGCCGAGCGTGCCGCGGGAACGGGAGTCTTCCGTCCCTGCGTTGGCGGCCGCTTGCGCGAGTTCCGGCGCACAGACACGGATGAGCATGGAAGATGACAGCGCTTCCAGCGTTGCGCGTGCGCCGAGCTCGACGCGCGTACCGCGCTGACGGATGCCGTCCAGCCCTTCAATGCCGCTGATATCGACAAGGTGCAGATCTGCCGACGGGTCAAGAAACGTCGTCCCGCCCGCCATGACGCGGCTGTGCGGAGCTGCCAGCATGGTCATGACTTCCTGTGCTGTCTCAACTGTGGATATAACAATGCCCATCTTGTTTTCTCCTTTATTACCCTGTTTATATCATAATCGAAAAACGCGGGATTTGCCGCAAAACAGGAAAGCAGTCAGGCGTTAATAGAAAGTTCCCGACAGTCGGAAATTGCTTCCGTGTCGGGTACTTGGTCAATCTTTACGAATTCGGGAGCCGTGAGCGCGCCTGCTCTACCACTCCCATTCCGCATCCGCAGGTCCCTGAATCACGACCTGTGTCAGGTCGAAAGACTCAAAGAATTCACGCAGTTTTTCCACGCTGAAGTCTTCCGTCTTTTCGAAGATCCAGACAGGGGCGTGGTCATAGACGCTGAAGGCCTCCTCCGCGGCGATGCTGCTCAGGTTCACAACCGGCAGCTCGGGGTATTCCGTCGTGATCGTACCGGCGAGGTCGGAGATGTAGAACGGACCGATCTTGATGGGGCGCTGGTATGCGTCCGCGAGCTTGAAGCCCAGAGATCCGTCAAAGAGCGCCTGATAATAGGCGATGGTCATCGGATAGGTGCGCGGGATGCGGCAGACGGACCAGATGCCGCGTTGGCTCGGCAGGATCAGGTAATCCGCCCGTGTCAATACGTCCATGAACATCTCGATCTTGTCCGCCGTGTCATAAGAGCGTACTTCGTTCGTGATGCCGGTGTAGAGCTGTCCGTAGGGATCCAGCTCCCGGGCGCGGACAGGCAAGCCCTCGTCCCAGTTCTCCGTGGCGATGGCAATGCGGCGCAAGGTCACATTCGGCCCTTCTTTCACGCCGATTCGCAGCCAATAGGTTTTGTCTTTCTCCAGCGCGAACGGCGTCACGGGGATCTCAAGCGCCGTCTCAGCGGCAGTGAGTTCGACCTGCGCTTCTTCGCTCCAAATGGGTTCGCCTGCGGTATTTTCAAGGAAGACCGCCATGCTCAGCGTGACCGTCTGCGTACCTTCAACCCCGAGGGCACGTGCCTTGGGCATTTTCAGCGTGTTCACTTCGGCGTCGCGATAGGGGCGGAAACGCTTCTCAAGCGGCGCGTTCAGGTACAGCGTCTCGGTCTCGTCGGCGGGAATGGAGATCGCGGCGTTCACCGTGCCGTCCTCCACGTTCGCCAACTGGAAGAGGGAGGGAATGTTGTCGTAAATCCGGTTCGTCGCCTCGACGCGGGTGTTCGTCTGACCGTAGACCGTGTTCATAAAGGCATATGTCCAGACAAATGTCCCGCCCAGAACCACCGCGCCCGTCAGGCAGCAGAGCACGCGCCCGATCGTTTTCCGAGAGCGGCGGTACCAAGCTGCAAGTCCCCACGCCGCCATCAGACAGAAGGACGGATAGGTGGGCAGGAAGTAGCGGTTGTTCTTCACAAAGCGCGTGCTCATGAAGAGGAAGAAGAGCGTTGCCCAGAAAGCGGGCAGCAGCAGTTTTTTCCACAGCCCTTCTTCTTTGGAACGGAAGATGAAGACCCATGCCATGATGAGGAACGCCCAGACGGCGATGCCCAGCGGCAGTCCCATGCCCCACAGCACCTGGTTGATCCAGGCGAAGAAGAAGGCGGGACGGTGCGCCCACTGCTCGGACGGGGGACCGCCCCCGATGCCTTTGGATTCGGTAGCGGCAACGTTCATGGAGCGCACCCAATCCGGGTTCAGGGCAAAGGTGAAGAAGCTCGTGTTGCCGCTTGAGGCGCGGAACATCATGGGCTGGAATACGCGGCAGGCAAAAACCATGACGACAATCGCCATCAGCGCGGATTCTGCGGCGAGGGCGATCACACGGGAGAAGTCTTTGCGGCAGACGAGTTTCGTCTCCGCGAAGCAGATCAGCACCGCGGGGGCGAGGATCACGCCCAGCATGGCGAGGTTGACCTTGCAGCAGATCGTCAGCCCCAGGCAGAGCCCGAAGCGCGCCATTGCGATCCAGCCCTTGCGGCTCATGCGAAGCGTACCGTAGGCATCGCGTGAGAGGTAATTGCCGAAAGCAATGCGCAGGGCGGCGTTGAGCGTCAGCATGGTGAAGAAGGTGGCGAAGTTATCGACGGTCATGAAATGCGCCTGCTGCAGCGCCTGTACGCAGAGGCTGAAAAGCGCCGCCGCCAGCAGAGCCGTGGTATGCCCGAAGAGACGGCGGGCGATCACATAAAGCATGATCATCGAGCCGAGATTCATCAGGGCGGAGAGGTACCGTCCGGTCGTGCGCAGCTCAATAAAGCCCGTGCGGTTCAGAGCCTCCGCCGTCAGGCGGATGATGAGCATGGGCAGCTGCCCCCAGCGCATGGTGTTGTCCGGTCCGTTGGCGATGGTCTCACCGTTCTCATCGTACTTGTTGTACGGACTCATGCTTGAGATGCGGGTGTTGAAATAATTCGCGATCGAGTTCGGCATACGGAGCTGCGTCAGGGTGTTCGTCAGCCCGTATTCGTCCGGATGCAGCAGGGCGTCATCGTCCCAGCGCATGTTGCGGAAGTTGTTCCAAATGCCGAAAGCGAGCAGCCCCGCCAGCAGAATGTTGAGGAGAATGGTTTTGATGTTCTTTTGATTCATGAGGCTTCCTTGATCATCACAAGGGCATCGTGCCCGTTCATGTAGTAGGAATGAATGACGCTGACAGCGGTATAACCGGATTTGAAATAGAAATCGATCGCCGCGTCGTTTGCAATGTCAGCATAAAGATAATAATCCCTGCCGGGGAAAGCGGCTTCACACTTCGCGAGCAATGCCGAGGCAATGCCCTGACGGCGGAATTCGGGCTTGACCGCGATGGTCATCAGACATGCCGCGCCGAGCTTGCTGTCGAACTCCATGCAGGCAAAGCCGGCGAATTTCCCGTCCGCGAAGGCGGAGCAGCGGCGTATTCCGCTTGAGGCGAAAACAAAAAGATAATCCGGCAGCGTCCATGAATCCGGACCGAAGGAGTCTTTATCCAGCTTCAATGCCGGGTTCATGTCGGCGGGAACCGCGTCCCTGATTTCAAATACCATGCTGAACATTGTAACTTAAAGCCCGGTTTTTGGCAGGGATTCTTTACATCGGCACGGAATAAACAAAAACCCCATCCTTTCGGATGGGATTCTGAGCGGGCAGCGAGACTCGAACTCGCGACCTTCTCCTTGGCAAGGAGGTGTTCTACCAACTGAACTATACCCGCGCAACAACAATTTTTATTATATACATTCCGAAAAATCTGTCAAGCGTTTGCGGAAAAATCAATCTCCGCGATCCTGTTTGAGGAACGCCTCCACGACGGACGGCATTTCTTCCCGGCTGCAGGCGTCATGGAAACGCACTGCGGTGCCGCGGAGCTTCGCGAGGGGCAGGGGGGCGGGAACATGGGTCACAGCGGCGAGTTTGTCCAGTGCGTCGAGACCGTCGGCCTCTCCCTCTTCACCGATGCTTTCCAGAACAGCGTTGCAGAATTTATACGGTGAGGCTGTGGAAACGACGACTGCATATTCATTATTGTATTTGGATTCCCTGCGGTACTGTTCCAGAACCCGAGAGGCCACCGCGGTATGGGTGTCGATCAGGTAGCCGTTTTCCTTCCAGACCCTGCCGATTTCCGCCTTTGTGGAATCTTCATCGCAGCAGCCCGCCCGGAACGTTTTGTCCAGCTCGGTTCGGATCTTGCGGTCAATGCTGTATTGTCCGTCGCGCTTCAAATCATCCATACATTCATTGACAAACTCATCATCATGCCCCGAAACCTCGAAGAGCAGACGCTCCAAGTTCGAGGAAATCAGAATGTCCATGGAGGGGGAAACCGTCATGAAGAAGGGGCGGTTGCGGTTGTAAACGCCGCTGTGGAAGAACTCGGTCAGTACGTCATTGGAGTTGGAGGCGCAGATCAGCCTTTTGATCGGCAGCCCCATGCGTTTGGCATAGTACCCCGCCAGAATATCGCCGAAATTGCCGGTAGGGACGCAGAAGCTGATTTTTTCCCCGTTCTGAACAGAACAGGTGCTGAGCAGGTCGCAGTAAGCGGAGATGTAATAAACGATCTGCGGCAGCAGGCGTCCCCAATTGATGGAGTTCGCCGAGGAAAGGAACCAGCCCTTTTCGGCGAGACGCTGCGCCGTTTGCGGGTCGGCGAAAATCCGCTTCACGCCCGTCTGGGCATCATCGAAGTTGCCTTCCACGGCGCATACGCTCACATTCGCGCCCGTCTGAGACTGCATCTGCAGTTTCTGTACGTCGGAAACGCCGTCGCGGGGATAGAAGACCAGAATGGCGGTGCCGGGCACATCCCTGAAACCCTCAAGGGCAGCCTTGCCCGTGTCGCCGGAGGTGGCAACGAGAATACAGACCTGCTTCTCTCCCCCGATTTTCTTTAAGGATGCGGTCAGCAGGCGCGGCAGAATCTGCAGGGCAATATCTTTGAAGGCACAGGTCGGACCGTGCCACAGCTCCATAAAAGAGGTGCGGACATTCAGCGAATGTAACGGAGCGGGGTTCTCACAGTAGAAATTCGCGTATGCCGCAGCTGTAATTTCGCGCAGTTCTTCCTCACTGAAGTCATCTAAGAACAGGCGCATGACAGCGGCCGCGCGTTCGGCGTAACTCATCGGGACGAGCTTTGCGATGAAGTCTTCATCAATCTCGGGGATGGACTCCGGAACAAATAACCCGCCGTCGCGGGACAGACCCCGCGTGATGGCTTCCGCTGCGGTAAGGGACAAACTGCTGTCTCGTGTACTCTGATAATTCATGCTGCGCCTCATCTGTATATTTGCTTTAATAAGTTGATTTTACTCCATAAATCAGACACGCCCGAAAATCGGGACAGGAGTCGTGAAAAGACGTTGCGGATAGCGAGAATCAGGCTCCCGATAATCGGCATCCCGCCCTTTTATCAACCAAACTACACGCCGGGCAAAAACTGGCACTGTAATTGCACATATCCGCATTAACAAGATGAGGTGAAATATGTGCAAAGACAGAAGTATGTTCGCTCTGATCCTCGGGATCATGCTGGTCGTTCTTTTTATTACTGTGGACGTGTTCGCCGATGTTGAATACGCTGACATTCCGGAAAAGGCCGGGCTGGGGAAATTTGACGGCACCGGGATCACCTTTTTCGGCGACTTCAAAGACTGCGCAACCGATGCCTTCTTCTATCTCATGCCGGTCAACGAAAGCGACGAAGAGATCACGGTCGTGCTTCCCGCCCGCGTGTACGTTGAAGGGAGCTGGCACAAAGTCGATCACTCTGCCTATATGTACAAAGACCTCGGCGAAAACCGGGTTCCCGAATCCTTCGCGGACGCCAAATCCGGTACGCCGCTTGACCTCGGCATTGATTACAGCCTGACCCTGCCTGCCCACAGTGCCTATTCGATCATGGGGCGGATCAAGGACGTTCCGCGCGATTATTTCTCCCGCATGCACACTTCCGATGACGACATGATTTACGCCTATGCCCGCGTCACGATCAACAACGCGCCCATGACCGCCGAGGGCTACCTTAACGATGAAGGCTCCGTCTGCGCCTCCATTATGGAAGTGCCGATTGCGGGCGAGAACTTCATTTACGGCTTCTACCGCGTTTCCGAAAGCGAAACCGATGTCTGCTCCATGGCATTTTATTTCCTCGTCGAGAACCTGGATGAACGTTATTCCACCGTTGTCGAGCTGCCGCATTGGGTTGAGATTGACGGCAACCGTTGGAACATCGGCTGCGACCTGGTCAGTGATGAATGTCTCGTCTCCGGCTTCCGCCATTTCGCTTACGCCGATTTGGACGAAAGCGGCGTGATTAATGACAGCCGCTTCGTCTTCTGTGATAAAGACTATGCGCAGGGTGATCACTGCTTCCGTGACGATGATCTGTGGTGGCTTGAAGTTCCCGCCGGAAAAGCGGTCATGGTCCGCTCGATGGTCAACGACTTCTGCTCCGCTCAAAATGATTACGGCAATCCGCTGGTTAACACCCATATTGACATGCAGCTGCTCCTCTCCGACTCCGGCAATAACCAGCGCATGATCGGCGGGCAGATCTTCGGCAACGTCAAGGGTGTTTCCTTTATCGGCGTTGATCCTGATTCCATGATTTCCTCCGAGGAAGGCGCCGACCCGATCCGTGAGACGAAATCCGCCGACTCGTACCTTATGACGGAAGCCGCCGACGGGGTTGACGAGGCACTTGAGACGGAATCCCTTGACACTGAAGCTGCCGAATCCGAGAGCAAAGACGCGGCAGGCGATACCGGGAGCTTACAAAAGAACCTGTACTTCTTCCCGCTGAACTGAACCTGAACAGGCAGGGGCAGGCGTGAAAGGGTTCATGACGCTGCATGATAATCCCCGCATCGGATTGGGCGTTTCTCCGCCGCCCTGCCCGTTCAAGTTATGATACAATGGACAGCATGAAGAGAAGCGTTTTATTCCTGTGCCTGCTCAGCCTGCTGTTCGGCTTATCTGCCTGTAATCTGCCGCAAAAGGCGGAAGAGATCCCGCAGTCCCCGACCGACGCGGTGCTTGAAGCTCCCGATGAGGCTCCCGCGGACGGTGAGCACGATGCCGCCGAACCCGAACCGACCGAGACGCCCCTGCCGGCGATGGAGAAGGTCGTCTTTGTGCTGCCCGATGGCGTTTCCGCCGCCGGTGCGTTCCTGACGCAGGCACGCTCCGTTCTCGAAGGGGAAGGCTATGACTGCTCTTCCGTTGCCTCTGCCGCCGAAATTCCTGCCGAGGCGGATTATGCCGTCTTGGCGGAGACGTCCGCCGATCTGCAGTCCCTTCGGGACAGTCTGACGGATACCCGCTTGATTGTCGTTGCCGACTCTGCATCCGAGATTGATGGGGTTTGGACCCTTCTCTTCGATGAGGCTTATCTGCCCTTCATTGCCGGCGCGGCGCTTGAACTCAATGCTTATGACCGGCGCGGCGCGGCGCTTTTGCCGAGTGATTCCGCCGTCTGGGGTTCTCACGCGGATGAGGCTTTCATGAACGGCGCACAGTTTATCTGCGGAGACTGCCGCGGTCAGCTCTCGCCTTACGTGAATTTCCCGCTCGTCTTCTCCCTGCCTGCGGACTCGTCCCCCGACACCTGGGCGGCGCAGATTGATGAGGCGCAGAAGAGTTTTATTTACACCGCTTTCCTGGCAGAGGAATCCGTTTCCGAATCCCTGACGCAGAAGCTTATCGCGGCCAATGTCCTGATGCTCGGGAACGGGGCGATGCCCGCCGGGGCGGAAAACAACTGGCTCGGCACACTGAACCTTGACTTCGCCGGGACGTTGCGTCAAATCATTGCGAACTGTGAGGCGGGCGTGAATTCCGGCGCGATCGGCGCGGAACTCTCCATCAACCCCGGCAGCCTCAGTGAGGACTTTTCCGTCGGCAAGTCTGACTACCTGCAGCAGATCTATGCCATGCTCCTGAGCGGCGAACTCTCTCCCTATGATGCCGTCACCGAATACAGCGGCGAATGAACATCGTCGCCGGACTTGATACGGGAAGATCAGCTGCTGTTTCGGGAGCACTGTTTTTGCGCACTTGTCACGCTTTTCTGCGGTTCACAAAGAACTTGACGCCGCCCCGCTGACTGCGATATGAAAGAATTAGATGTAGTAAAACTAAAAAAAGAATTTAACGGACTGACAGCCGGCACAGAAGGCACGATTGTATTGGAATACGATGGTAGTTATTTCGAGGTGGAATTTTTCGATATGAATGGTGATACTATTGATGTGTTTACAACCCCCGCTGATGTGTTGGAACTTGCAAAATAATACATGGAGAGATTGAATGAGGGTGTGCGGACATGCCGTCACCGAATACAACGGCGAATGAACATCGTCGCCGGACTTGATACGGGAAGATCAGCTGCTGTTTCGGGAGCACTGTTTTTGCGCACTTGTCACGCTTTTCTGCGGTTCACAAAGAACTTGACGCCGCCCCGCTGACTGCGATATACTCTTAACCATGATTGATTATGAAGAAAATGACCCCAACATCCTTGCGCGGGTGCTGTTTATTGTCTTCGGCGGAACGGCACTGGGACTGGTTTTGTTCCTCTGCGTCATCCTGATTTACGGGAAAAGCTATGACGGCAGGATCTACCGCGGCGTATCGGTCGGCGGCGTTGACCTCAGCGGGATGAGCGCGGCGGAAGCGGCGGAAACCCTCAACGGGCGCATTCGCTATCCCTTTGCCGGTAACTTCGGCTTCCGGTATCAGGATCGCGTTTGGTACGCCTCCCCGGAGGAACTGGGCTTCAATGCCCGGACGGACGAAATGACCGCCGCCGCCATGCGGATCGGTCGCGAAGGCTCTGTTGCGAACCAAATCACCGAGCGGATCGCGGCATTGCTGCGCGGGAAGAATCTTGAGCCGATTTACCTGTTCGATGAACGGGTCGCTTTCAACTACATCACGAAAATCGCCGAAGAGATCGACGAGCCGATGGAAGATCCCTCCATTCTGCTGCAGGGTTCGGAAGTGGTGATTGTCCCCGGGAAGAGCGGGCGCAGGCTGGATCGTGAGATGACAATGCACATTGTGCAGATTTACGCCCGCAACCTGCAGGCGGCGGATATTGACCTGCCTGTGAGCGTGCTTGAACCGACGACCGCATCCCTTGAGGAGCAGACGCGCATCCTGACCTCCCTGCTGAGCCGCGACTTTGAACTCTATACCAATGACGACCGCGGCATCCTTTCGGCGGGCACGATTCCTGCGGATGTGCTGGCGGGGCTGATTCATTTCGAGCCTGTCGTCAATGACGGCAATGTCTCCATCAACATGACGCCGAAGACGGACGTCTTTTATTCAAGACTGCTTGAGATCGGCAATACCCTTTATCAGGAGGCGCAGGACGCCCGCTATCATTTCAACGAGTATACAGGCGAATTGGAACTGATTCAGGCGCCGGTTTCGGGGCGGGAGATTGACATTGACGCCTCCCTTGCCAATATCGCCGCCTCCATCCGTGACGGTGCGAACCAAGCGGAGGTGGTCATGACGCTCAAGGCGCCGAACCTGAGCGGGACGGAAACAGCCGCCGAACTCGGCATCCGCGAATTGGTACACACCGAGAACACTTATTTCTTCTACTCCGATGATGCGCGGATTCAAAACATTCAGGTCGGCGCGGGCAAGCTGGACGGCGTGCTGATCGCGCCGGGTGAGACTTTCTCCATGGCGAAGGCTGTCGGCGAGGTGTCCAAGGAAACCGGTTATGCCGAGTCCTCCGTGATTTTCGGCAGCGAGACGGTGCAGGATGTCGGCGGCGGTCTCTGTCAGGTCAGCACGACGCTCTTCCGCGCCGCCTTCAACTACGGTCTTGAGATTGACGAACGCCACGCGCACGGCTACCGCGTCTATTATTACGAACGGCTTGCCAACCGTCAGCTGGATCCGGGTTTGGCGGGGCTTGACGCGGCGGTCTACCTGCCGGATCTTGACTTGAAATTCACCAACGACACGCCGTACTGGATCCTGATGGAGACGGATGTCAATGTCGAGCTTTGCCGTCTGCAATGGCGTTTCTATTCGACCGATGTCAAGCGTTATGTGGATTATACAAGCTCCGGTCTGACAAATATTGAACCCGAGGGCGACCCGATCTACAATGAGAACCCCGATCTGCCGGCAGGCGTGATCGAGCAGGTGGATTGGGGCATTGACGGCGCGGACGTGACAATCACGCGCACGGTCTATGAGAACGGGCTGATTCATATCAACGATGTCTTTGAGACGCATTACGCCGCTTGGTCGGATATCTTCGAGTACGGACCGGGGACGGAGGGGATTCCCGTGAAAGACGAGTCTGACGGGGAAGGCGGCAGTCAGTCCAACAGCTATTAGCTCAGGAAGGGATTCTGATATGTCGTACCTGCTCGCCGTCTCACGAACCTCGGCCGCCGCTCTTTGAACTGACGCAATTGTCTTGGAACGCTCCCGGAACCACGGGGGCGTTTTCATCAATTTGATATCACGGATTTCCGGCTTGGCGGGTTTCTTTTGATAGAATAAGCGTGTTAATGAGTGAACAGGAAGAACCGAATGAAACAGATCGCTGAAAACATCATGATTGAAACCGACTATGTCGGCGTTACCCTCGGCGCCGTGACAGAACAGAACCGCGTGACCTATATTGACGCGCCGCTGCTGCCGGAACATGCCCGTCTCTGGCGCAATGCCGTCACCGGACGGAAAAAAATCCCGCAGCAGGTCATTCTCCTTGACGCGAACTATGACCGCACGATCGGCTCCCGCTTTTTTGAATGCAGCATCATTGCCCAGCAGGACGTACTTTCCCTCTATCAGGCGCGTCCCGTGACCTTCAAGCCCGTCAGCCGCAATTCCGGCTCCGCATGGGAACAGATCAGGATTCAGAACGGCTTCCGCTGGATTTATCCCGAAATTGTCTTTTCCAGCCGCCTCCTGATGAGCCGCAGTGAGCCGGATCTTGAGCTGCAGGCGCATCCGGGTCCGGCAATCGGCGCCGCCTGGGTGGTGGTTCCCGAGCGCAAGGTGATTTTCGTCGGGGATGCCGTGCTCAGCGATCAGGTTCCCTTCCTTGGGGATGCGGAGATCGGCGCCTGGCTCAACACCCTTTCCGAGCTGGAGACCCGGCTGAATGAAGGCTGTACCATTGTCGGCGGCCGCGCCGGGCTTGTGTCAAAGGATGACATCGCGAATACGCGCGCTTTCCTGCTCAAGACACAGGAACTGCTGAATGAATACGCCGCCTGCAACGAAAACGACGACAGGATCGACTGCCTGATCTCCGTGCTGGGATATGACAAATTCTTTAAGGTCGCGAAGGCGTCCCACGGCATGATGATAGAACGCCTCAGTTACGGCCTGCATCACTACTTCCGCAAGAATTTCATGCACCTGCAGGATCTTGACGCTGTGGACGAGGAAGAGGAATAGGAACGCATTGGAATCAGGCGTGAGGAATGATATAATAAAACCCGGGAGACTAACGTCATGAAATTTCTCATCGCCGGATTCGGCTCCATCGGACGCCGCCACTTACGCAATCTGATCACACTCGGGCAGAACGACCTTGTCCTGCTCCGTTCCCACAAAAGCACCCTTCCCGAGGATGAAATCAAAGACATCCCCGTTGAGACGGATATCTGCGCCGCGCTGGCGCATCAACCGGACGGCGTGATCATTGCCAACCCCACCGCCCTGCATCTTGATATTGCCATTCCCGCCGCCGAGGCGGGCTGTGCGATCTTCATGGAGAAGCCCGTCACCGACTCGCTTTCCCGCCTCCCCGAACTGCGGCAGGCATTGAAGAAGAACGGCGGGCGGCTGCAGATGGGCTTCCAGTTCCGTTTTCATCCCGGCTTCGCGAAACTGCGCGAACTCATGGACGCGGGGCGGATCGGGCGTCCGCTTTCTTTCCGCGCGGAATGGGGCGAATACCTGCCCGGCTGGCACCCCTGGGAAGATTACCGCAGGAGTTACAGCGCCCGCAAAGACCTTGGCGGCGGCGTATTGCTGACGCTCAGCCATCCGCTGGATTATGTCCGTTACCTGTTCGGAGACCCGACCCTCATCTGGGGCATGAACGGGAAAATCAGCGATCTTGAACTGGATGTGGACGACATTGCCGAGATCGGCATGACCATGAAAAACGGTATGACCGGCTCCGTTCATCTTGACTTCTACTGCCGCCCTGTCCGCAATCAATTGGAAGTTATCGGCAGTGAAGGCTGTCTGAAATGGACGAACGACGACTCCAAAGTCGTGCTCGCTCATGCGGACGGCTCCACGGAAGAATACCTGCCGGAAGGCGGGTTTGAACGCAATCAGCTTTTCCTCGCTGAAATGGAACGCTTCATCGCGCTGACTGCCGGCAGCGTTGCACCCTCCTGCACCCTTGATGACGGAATTGCCGCCCAGCGCATGGTCGATCTTGTGCGCCGTTCATGGGCTGAACAGCGCATGCTTCCCTACACGGAGGAAAATTGAACACGGGAACACGGGACCGACTGCGGGGATTGCTCGTCCCGGCCTGGTTCATCCTGCTGGCGATTGTCTTCACGCGCCCGCTCTCAGCGCATTGCGCCGCTGAAGTTGCGGGTGAGATCGGCGACAATATCTACTTCATCTGGATGATTGGCTGGGTCAGAAAAGCGCTCTTCACGCTTCACGTCAACCCGCTTGATGTTTGGTTCCTGAACTATCCCGAAGGCTGGGACATGGCGCGTACCGAGATCACCCCGGCGCAGCTGGCACTGGCACAGCCTTTCACCTTTCTCGGCAGCGAAGTTTTCGCCTACAACATGACGATGCTGGTGAGCTTTGTGCTCTCCGGCGTGATCACGTACGGCTGGGTGAAGCAGATGAGCGGTTCGCGGGCGGCGGGTATTCTTTCCGGAACGATCTTCGCCTGCCTGCCTTACCGACAGGCGCATTTCCTGATTGGGCATCTCAACCTCTCCGGCACGCAGTGGCTCCCGCTGTTCTTTTGGGGCTGGTTCGACCTCATGCGTCCGGGCACGGGGGAAGTCCGCCGCAAAGCCGCATTGAAAGCCGCTTTGGGACTGGGACTCACCGCCCTGACCTCACAGTATTACTTCTTTATGATGGTGATCGTGGCGGGCTTTCAGGCGGCGTGGATGGTGTTCGTGCATGAACGCGAAAAGCTGAAAGATCCCGCCTTTTGGCGCAGCTGCGCGGCGTTCATCCTCTATTCACTGCCGCTGCTGCTCATTGCCGAGCTGCCGTTCCTGCGCCTGAACGGCGCGGGCGGAATGCCGGACCGCGATTGGGGTTCCGTGCGCATGTATTCCGCCGGCTTGAGCGACTACCTGCTCCCGAGCACCACGCATTTTCTTTTCGGGAATTGGGTCGGTGCGCATTTTGACCGCAGCATCTGGATCGAAGCCACGCTCTACGTCGGCATCGCCGCGCTGGGATTGTTCGTCTGCGCTATGATCCGCCGCAGGGATATCCTCTGGCAACGGCGGATGTTCGTCAGCGGCATTGTGATTGCCGTTGTGCTCTCCATGGGAACCGACCTGCATTGGAACGCTTCCCCCATTGAGCTGAATCTGCCCGCCTTCCTTGCCGAGAAGCTGGGGCGGGAAAGCCTGCCGATCCTGCTGCCGGGCTTTTTCTTCTTCAAATACTTTCCCTTCTTTGCCAAACTGCGCGCCATGATGCGCTTCGGCATCTTCGCCGAGCTTCTGATTGCCGCGGGCGCGGGCTACGCTGTCTGCGGGAAACAGGTGACGGGCAAGCGGCGCGTTTGGCTGACGGCCGCCGCCTGCGCGCTGGTGATCTTCGACTTCTTCCCCAAGCCGGTTGCGAACTTCTCCGCAGTCGGACCGCGGGAGGCGGATCTGTGGGTCGCCGAACAGCCGGAGACGGGTTCCGTGATGCGCTATCCGTTCTGCCTGAATGACGACCAGGCGGGCACGTACTACTCGCTTTATCAGGAAAAGCCCTTCATCGGCGGCTTCTTCAACGCCTTCCCGACGGAGCAATACCAACGCATTAAGGATTTGATGAACGGCTGGCCTTCTGAAGAATCAGTCGCGGAGGCGAAGGCACTGGACGTGTCCTTCTTCCTCGTTGAACGTGAGGAAACCGAAAAAGCAATCGCCGACGGCACGATCCCATGGGGGAGTGTTGACGAACTCAGTGCCGCCGCCGAACGGCTGGGGCTGGTTCTTAAGGGCAGCTTTGACGGGGTTGATGTGTGGCAGTTCGCGGATTGATTGACTTGAAAGAAAAGACGGAGTGGGTGACTTATGGAAAAGCGGAATGAGAAAAAACACGCCTGTCTGAACGCCGCAGCCGCGGCAGCCTGTGCAATGCTCGGGATGATCCTGCTCGCGATCTCCATGAAGCGCGGGGCGGGCATCGGAGGCGACGCGACGATTTACCTTACCTCGGCGCGGAACCTGATTGCCGGGAAGGGCTTGGGGCTTGTCAGCGCGGACGGCACTTTCCGCCTGATTCCGTATTTCCCGCCGTTCTATTCGCTGGTGCTTGCCCTTTTTGCGCTCTTGGGCGCGGATTTGAGCACTGCCGCCATGCTTCTCAATCTCTGCTTTCACGGCGGGCTGGTCTTCGCCGTCTGCTGTTGGACCCTGCGGCACACGCGCAGTCTTATCCCCGGCGTGCTGATCGGGGTGCTCCTCGCCTGTTCGCCGATCCTCATTCCCGCCTATTCCTGGGCAATGTCCGAACCGCTCTGCACCCTGCTCGGCTTTCTCGGTCTGATCCTGCTCGTTGACAGCTTCAATCACGGACGGAACGCCGGCTTTTGGCTCTCCGCCGTTCTCATGGGTCTGTCCTTTCTCACCCGCTATTCCTCCGCGGCATTTATCGCCGCCGCCGTTCTGATGATCTTCTTCTTTGAACAGCGGACTTTCGCCCGGCGTTTCGCCGACGCTTTCCTCTACGGAATGACTGCCGTCCTTCCGATGATCGTCTGGCTCGTCATTGATTACCGCCTCACCGACACCGTCGCTTCCCGCTCCATGCTTGAGGGACAGACAGCGGCACTGTGGGCGGCATTTGTGCCGAAGTTCATGAACGTATTGCAGCTGTGGGTGGTTCCCGAATCCCTGCAGGGACGGCTGCCGGCGTTCCTGTTGAACGGGATTGCCGCCCTCTTCCTGCTCTTTCCGCCGCTGCTTTTCCTCGGCTGTCTGTTTTGCAAGGGCAAAAAGACGGGCGTGCGATGGATGCTGATGACGCTCTCCCTTTTCTCTGTCTGCTACGCCCTGCTCATTCTCTATGTCTCGCTGAACACCTACCCGCCGATCACCATCAACACCCGTATGCTGCTGCCGCTGTACGTGGCGGAGCTGTGGGCGGCGTTCCTGCTTCTCGGGCAGGTTCGCGGCAAGGGCATCCGCATGCTGCTGTATCTCCTTGCCGCCGCTTTCGTCGGCATCAGCTCCCTGCGTGGGGTTCGCATCGCCCGTCAGAACGCCATTGACGGTCTCGGTTACAACTCCGCCGCCTGGCAAAGCTCCGAAACCGTGGACTGGGTCAAGGCAAACATTCCCGCCGACAGCGTCATTGTCACCAATGAGGAAACCGCGCTGCTCTACCTGCTGGGTCGGGTGACTTATCCCGTGCATGAAGTCTATGTCACGGAGCCGGACGCGGAATACTACGCCTATGAATCCGAGACGCAGCTTGAGGGCGACAGTGCGCGCCGCGCTTTCCGTGCCGGCGGCGCCTATCTCGTCATTTTTGACAGCTTCGAGGATCAGATGGCGGACATCTACGCGGACGACACGAATGCGCGGATTGAGGCGCTGTTCGCGAACCTGAACCTCGTCTATGACGGGGATGACGGCAAAGTCTATACCCTGAGAGACGCGGAATGATGATCTTTTCCGGCATCCTCGGGCTGTGTCAGGTGCTTTTCCTGCCCGCGCTGATCGTCATGAAGCTCGCGAAGCTGCGCGGCGGATTGATTGAACGGCTGCTGCGCCTCTTCCCCCTCAGTCTGCTGTGTACCTATCTCTGCGTGTATCTGCTGTGCGTCTTGGGGCTTTACACCCGTCCTGTCCTTTTCGCCCTGATCGGCGCGGAATGGCTCGCGCTGTTTTGGCTTTACCGCAAAACCCTGACGGCTCCCGTCCGTGCGAACCTGAAACGGCTTTCCGCCGCATTGCGCAAAGAGCTTGAGCCGCTGCATTGTTTCACGGGAAACGGTGCCGCCGCCATTCTCGGACGCTGGATTTGGCTCGGCAGCGGATGCCTTGCGCTGTCCGGCGTTCTCTGGGCGGTGCATCTCCTGCGGCTGAATTTCGGTACCGTCTTCAGTGGCTGGGATACGCTTTTCTCATGGAACGCCTACGCCGTGATGTGGGCGGGCGGCGGTGTCCCGCTGGTGGGCGGCATGTACCCGCAGCTGGTGGCGGCGAATTGGTCGGTTTCGTATGTTTTGCAGGGCGCGGAGGCGGTGCAGTTCTTCAACACCCTCCTGCCGCCGCTGTTCTTCCTCATGATTGAGCTGATGCTGTTTGATCTGGGATTTCAGCGTCGGGAGTGCGGATTTTTCCTCGCGGCGGTGCTCTGCCGTTACATGATGAAAAAGCTCCTCGGCGACGGGCTGTTTGACGGTTATATGGATGTCCCTGCCGCGGCGATGTGCCTGCTGGTTTTTTATACCTTTCTCAAGGCGGAAGGACGGGAGGCGGCGGAACGCCGTCAATGCCTTGTCCTGGGGTTGATCTTTGCTGCCGCCGCGGCGGTGACGAAACAGAGCGGCTTCCTTGCCCTTGCCCTCGCTCCGCTCATGACGGCGCTGTGGATGAAGGACGACTTCGCCGCCCTGCCGCGCCGGGAGAAATTCCTGCTCATCGCCCTGATGGCGTTGATTGTCCTCCCCTGGTACGCGCATTGTCAGCTGACCCGCGGACAGACAGGCGAACAGGGCTTGATTGCGGAAGGCATCACTGTTTTCAACACGCAGTACGATATTCATCACAAGCTGAATCTTGCCCGTGCGGCACTTGGGAAATACCTCGCCGTTTTCCTTGCCGCTTTCATCGGGCTGCCCTTCATCCCGCGCAAATACCGGCTGACGCTTGTGCTTTTCAGTGTACCGCTGAGCGTGATCTGGGTGTTGTATTATACCTATGACGCACGCAACCTCGCGGCGGCTCTGCCTTTTGTCTCGATCATGGCGGGTCTTGCCGTTGCGGGCATCGGCAGACTGTGCGCGAAGCTTCCGCTCGGCGGGATCTCCTCCGCGCTGTTTCTGCTGATGGCCCTTGCCGCCGCCGCGTTCGGGCTGTGGAAGCTCTATCCCGACAGCCGGCTGAAAGAAGCGCAGGTGAGGGAACAGAAAGCAATTTTCGGCGCCCGTCTGAATCAGGAACTGCTGTACGGCGTTTTCGGCGAAAGCCACGGTGGGCATGACATTTACACGGATTACCCCGCCTATTTCCTGCCCGGCTACAGCGAATGTTGCTCGGCGGCGGATTTGACCGATGAGGGACAGATGCGTCAGGTTCTGAACGGCGAAAAGGTTCAATGGATGCTCCTGCCCGAGGTTTTCCCCAACAACACTGACGGGGCGAAAGCGATCTTTGAGCAATGCCTGGCGGACGGCGTCTGCCTGAAACAGGCCTGCAGCGACGGTTACTATAAAAACTACTGCCTGTACAAAATTGAGAGAAAATAACGCCCGAACTCGGGCGTTCAAAAACAATTGAGGAGTGAATGAATGCATATCGCGATCGTAAATGATGACGGTATTACCGCGCCCGGGATTCATGCACTGGCAGCCGTTGCCAAACAGCTCGGAAAGGTCAGCGTTATCGCCCCGGACCGCAACCGTTCGGTCAGCGGACAGCACAAGACGCTCGGTGCGCCGCTGCGCCTTGACCCCGTGCCCTTCGCTGAGGCGGATCAGGCCTGGGTCTGCGACGGCAGTCCCTCCGACTGCGCCGCCTGTTTCGGCTTGGGCTTTCTTGAAGATGACCCGATTGACCTGCTGCTCTCCGGCGTTAACCCCACCCCGAACCTCGGCATGGACCTGACCTATTCGGGGACGGTCATGGCGGCGGTGGAGGCATCCATCTGGAAACTGCCCTCCGCGGCGTTCTCCATTCAATGCCCGCGCAAGCGTCCCTCCGAGATTGATTTCTCCGCCATTCTGCACATCGTCCCGAAAGTCGCTGAATACATGCAGGCGAACCCGCTGCCCGCGAATGTCTCGCTCAATGTCAATTTTCCCGACCTCCCGTGGGAGGAGATGAAGGGTTTCAAAGTCACCTTTGCCGGCGGACGGAACTATTATGACGTTCTTGAGCGGCGGGTCGATCCCTTCGGACGGCCGTATTACTGGTTCGGCGGGGACGCGCCCGACTCGTTCTGTGAGGAAGGCTCCGACGGCGCCGCCCTGCGTGACGGATACATCAGCCTGACCCCGATTCATATGGATCTGACCCGGCACAAGCTGCTTCCGCAGCTCAGCGCGTGGAATTGGGAGAAATAACAAGCGCATGAATGATAACACGCGCAATCAGCTGCCGAAGATTGTCATTCTCGGCACCGGCGGGACGATTGCCGGCGTCGGTAAACCGGGGAAAACCACCGGTTACTGCCCCGGCGGTCTGGATATCGAGACCCTGATTCACAGCATCCCGCAGGTCAGGGAGCTCGCCCGTCTGGAGGGAGAGCAGATCGTCAATGTCAACAGCGACGACATCACGCAATACGATTGGCTGACGCTGGCGAAGCGCATCAACACCCGCGCGGCGGATGACGATGTCAGCGGATTCGTTATCACCCACGGCACCGACACCCTGGAGGAGACGGCTTTCTTCCTGAATCTGACCGTGAAAACGGAGAAACCCGTTGTCATCACCGGCGCGATGCGTCCCGCTACCGCCATCAGTCCCGACGGACCGTTCAACCTCTATCAGGCCGTTGCCCTCGCCTCCTGCCGCGAAGCCTGCGGCAAGGGCGTTCTGGCTGTCTTTTCCGATGCGATTTACTCTGCCCGCGATGTACAGAAAGGCAGTACCTTCCATGTGGATGCCTTTTCGTCCAACGATTTCGGCTGTCTGGGCTACATGCGGGACACCGTCCCGTATTTCTATAACGCGCCGGTCAAGAAGCACACCTGCCGCACCGAGTTCGATGTCAGCGGACTGACGGAACTGCCGAAAATCGGCGTGGCGTATTTCCATGTGGATGCCGATCCCGCTGTGCTTTCCTTCATGATGGAGCGTTGCGACGGTCTGGTGATCGCCGGTGCCGGCAATGGGGAAATGTCGGAAGCCTGGGAAAAAGCCCTGTGGGAGCTGTCCGCGAACGGCAAACCCGTCGTGATCACCTCCCGAATCCATGACGGCATTGTCACCCTGCACCGCGAAGTACCGCCGACCGTCTTCTCCGGCGACACCCTGAACCCGCACAAAGCCCGCGTCATGCTTATGTTGGCATTGACCGAAACCCACGATCCGAAAGAAATGCGGAGGATGTTCAGGACGTATTGAAGCCCGCGCGTCAGCGCAGTGATTCAATTTGCGATGAGATCACCGGAGCGGTTGCCGGATTGATTCTTCGGGAGCGTGATTTG
>CAVESB010000009.1:31388-49440 GCA_963618265.1 bacterium | reverse complement strand
AACGAATACCATGTAATTGCCGCAGGCAGTCTGCCGGGTACGCTTTTGGCAAAGCCAAAGTCCTATCCAGTAGGTATGGTGAATCTTTTGTCCATCTATCCGCTGACCTTTGACGAATTTCTGGAAGCTACCGATTCCGGTCTATATGCCTTTTATGAGAGTATCCGGAAAAACCAGTCTATCGAGGAGATTTTCCACAATCGCCTGCTGGAAACCTACAACTACTACCTCATCATTGGCGGTATGCCCGAATGTGTATCCTCGTGGGTTAAATACAAAGACCCTGCCATGGTTTCGCAGATTCAGCGAGAATTGATTGAAGTCTACGAAAATGACTTTTCCAAGCACAACGGCAAGGTCAACAGCGGTCGTATTCTTATGGTGTTCCGCAGCATTGTGGCACAGCTTGCAAAGCCGAACGAAAAGTTTATGTACGGTGCTGTTCGTGAGGGCGGCAGAGCCAGAGATTTTGAAGAAGCGATTGAGTGGCTGGTTTCAGCAGGTATGCTGAACCGTGTCTACAATGTATCCAAGATGGAGCATCCGCTGTCTGCCTTTGACAAGCTGGACCAGTTCAAGCTCTTTGTCTTTGATACCGGGCTTCTCAAGCACATGGCGGGCGTTGACAATGCCGCCATTCTGCTGAAATCGGACTATCAGTTCAAGGGTCCGTTGACCGAGAACTATGTTTTACAGCAGCTTCGTGGACAGTTTGAGGTAGAACCTCGCTACTATTCCGACAAAAGCGGTGAGATTGACTTCGTATTGCAAAGCGGCATGGAAATTATCCCCGTTGAAACCAAAGGTGGCGAAGATAAATCAGCCCCCTCTTTCAAGAGATATGTCGCAGAGCACAAACCAACACACGCTTTCCGTTTTTCCAAGCGTGGCTATCGCAAGGACGGAGATATCACGAATCTACCTCTTTACCTTGCTCGGAAAACCAAAGAACTGTTGTAATTATTTTGCGCTAATCATCGGAACAAAATCCCGCCGGTCAATGGTAAACCTGCAACGTTTTATCCGTGCAATCAACTGTTAAGTTTAAGTTTTTAATATGTTATGATTATGCTGTACGAATACGAGAACGGAGCATTGATAATGGAGCAAAACGAGAAACAGCGATGCGTTATGATCAGCGCGGATCACGGACTGGCAATTGTCTATTTTCTTCAGACGGATGTCGTCAGAACCATGCTGGAGCAGGGAATCAAAGTCGTCATTCTCACCGATGACGGAGTCACGGATAAGGTGCGCGAGAAGTTCGGACAGGAGAATCTCTTTGTTGAGGGGCTGCGTTTGGACAAAGCGAAGCGTTATTTTGACTCGGTCGATCACAAGCAGCAGTATTGGACGCATTTTCTGCGCTGGATGGGTGGTTCGGATAAGGTGAACACCACTGCGATTGACTGCCATCTGCGCCAAATGCAGCATGAGACTTCGACCGGCGGCAAGCTCGTCATGCCGATCATCAGGCACAAGGTTCGCAAGCTGCGCAAATCCGTCAATGAACGCAAGAAGCTGGTCAAGAGCCAGATGAAATGGCTCTCTGACATCTACGGCGATCTCTTTGAGAAATACGACCCTGACCTTGTCATCGCTTCCACTGCCGGCTGGCGTCTGGATCGCTATCTGCTGCGTGAAGCGGCTGCCCGCGGCGTGGAAACCTGCCTCGCGGTCATCGGGTGGGACAATCCGTCTTCTTACCGTCTGCCCGGCGCGCCGATGCAATGGGCAAACTGCTGGTCAGGCGAGCAGAAACGCGAGCTGGTGGATGGTGCGGATTGGCTGCCGGAGCGCGTCAATATCGGCGGAATCCCGACTTACGACGGCTATTTCCGTAAGAGCTGGCGCATGAGCCGTGAGGAATACTTCGAGCTTCATGGTCTTGACCCGAACCGCAAGCTGCTCTCTTTTGCCTGCAGCTTCATCACATTCTCACCAAACTATCAGGACATTGAGGCGTTGGTCAAGCTGGTTTCGGAAGACCGGCTCGCCGAGCCGTGTCAGCTCATCATCCGCCTGCATCCGAATCATTTCGTCAAGGGATCGCTCTTTGAGACCGAGACCGAAAAGATCCGTACACTCATCAAGGATAAGCCGCATGTGCATCTGATTGAGCCGGTCGCGCTGGGCGGAGACCTTGGTTTCTATTCCGGTGAGGATATGCCGGAAAAGGATTCCATGATGGCGTGGTCGGATGTCTTCCTGACCGTATACTCCACAATGGTTGTCGAGACCGCCATTCACGACCGCCCGATCGTGGCAGTCTGCATTGACGCGCCCGGCGGCTGGAATAAGCCGGAGAAGTTCTGTCTGTCGCTCTCGGAAATCGGTGAATGGCCGACGCATGAGCGCTACCGTAACGCGAAGGCGGGGCGCGTGGTCTACAATATTGACGAGCTGCGCGACACACTGAACCTTTACCTGACACACCCGGAGACGGATCACGAGGAACGGGTAAAGTTCATCCAAGACGAATGTACCTTCACTGACGGCACCTCCGGCGTTCGCACGGGCATGTATTTCGCCGATCTCGCGAAGAAAGCGAAGCACCATAACGGTCCTGTATACCAATGGGAAGAGATTAAATAAGGGAAAACAACGAATTTCTTGACAGATGTGCTTTCTCGCGTATAATTGAAACTGTTGAGCGGATAAAAGTTCGCAAGACGGAATGGGGATGTGGTGTAGCGGCTAACATGCGGCCCTGTCAAGGCCGAGATCGCGGGTTCGAACCCCGTCATTCCCGCCTTGGGTACCCAAGTTGAGAGACTTGGGTATTTTTTATTCCCTTCCTTTCAAATGGCAACCTAATTACAGTTTGGTTTGTGTTCGCTGTTTCTTTTCCGCCTTTGTCACATATCATGGTGAACCGGTATTTTCAACCGTAATTCGCTGACAATCGGCATATTTGAGCGATATGCCGCCCTTAAAGCACAGCACCGTGCGGGATCGCACGGTGCTGCGGATACTGCGATTACAGGATGTGAACCGATTCGGGGTCGAAGACCAGCGAGCAGTGATCGCCGACTGCGTAGACCTTCTTCGTCTTCGGGTTCGGATCTTCCAGCTTGACCTGCGTCCCGCCGACCATGACATGGTAGTTCTGGTAAGAGCCCATGAAGCAGGATAGTACAACTTCACAGGGAAGCCCGCCTTCATCTGCCAGATGCGCCGCTTCCGGACGGAGAACGACTTTATACTCCTTACCGACTGTCATGCCGGGTTGCAGCGCAACCTCTGCCTTGTGACCCTCAATATTCAGGATCGCGAGATCGCCGTCAACACCGGTCATCGTCCCGTCAAGGAAGTTCGCCTCGCCGATGAAGTCCGCCACAAACTCATCCTCAGGGTGATAATAAATCTCCTGCGGCGTACCCATCTGGGCGACTTTGCCCGTGTTCATGATAATGATCTTATCGGAGAGTGCCATCGCCTCGGACTGGTCATGCGTCACATAAATCGCGGTAATGCCGACCTTCTGCTGAATACGGCGGATCTCTGTACGCATGGAGACGCGCAGCTTGGCGTCAAGGTTGGACAGCGGTTCATCAAAGAGGAGGACGGAAGGTTCAATCACCAGCGCACGGGCAAGCGCGACGCGCTGCTGCTGTCCGCCGGAAAGCTGGTTCGTCATGCGGCCTTCCATTCCGGTCAGTTGTACCAATTCCAGAATATCCATCACGCGCTTCTTGATCTCGTCCTTCGGGACATTGCGCAGTTTCAAGCCGTAAGCAACATTATCAAAGACGTTGTAATGCGGCAGGAGGGCATAGCTCTGGAACACCATGGCGGTGTCGCGTTTATCCGGAGTGAGTTCATTAATCGCCTGATTGCCGAGATATATTTCGCCCTCATCCGGGGATTCAAAGCCCGCAATCATGCGCAGCGTTGTGGTCTTCCCGCAGCCGGAAGGACCCAGCAGCGTGACAAACGATCCCGGTTCGATCTCAAGGTTGGTATCCTTGACAGCGTAGAAATTCTTACCGGTCTTCGGGTCTTGATAGATTTTTGAGATGTGTTCGAGACGAACGCCTTTCTTTTCTTTTTTCATGCTCTCCATGATCAGTCGTTCTCCTTAATTTTCTTGCTTGTACCGAAATGATTCATCACGAGGTTCATCAGCAGAACCGAGCCATAGGTGATGAGGATAAGGATGGTGGCGAAGGCACAGGCGAGGCTGTAAGAGCCCTTCTCCGCGAATTCATTGATCTGTACCGTGATAAGCAGGAACTGCGGGGTGACCAGCAGAATAATGGCGGAAATCGCGGTAATGCTTCTCACGAATGAGGTCACAAGCCCGCTGAGAAAGGAATCCTTGATCAACGGAAGAGTAACCGTCATAAAGACCTTGAAGCTGTCAGCGCCCATGTCATAGGCGGATTCCTCAATGGATTTGTCGATCTGCCGCAGTGCGGAGATACCGGAACGTGTACCCGTCGGCAGAGAGCGGACGACAAAGACGATGATGAGGATCAGCCCCGTTCCGTAAAGTCCCTGCAGGATGCCGCTATGAAACAGACCGCTGCTGAAGCCGCGGATGTAGCCGACACCGAGAACAGTACCCGGAACAGCCATTGCAAGCATGGAAACAAGCTCAATGAAGCCCTTGCCCGCGAAGTTGCGCTTGACGACCAAATAGGAGATGATCATACTCAGCAGCGCAGTGATCGGGGCTGAAATCAGGGACAGCACAAAGGAGTCCTTGAATGCCTTGAGACCGTGATAGCGTGTGAACACCAGCTTGAACCACTTTGTGGTCAACGGGAAGAATTTATAACCCCAAGTCGGGAAGAACGAGCCGATCGGCACGCAGATATACATCATGATGACAAAAATCGCGACCAGAGAGCAGAGGATTGTCAGCGGAACACGCACGGATTTGTCTTCAATGAGCATACGGGCACGGGAGGCCTTGCCGGTCAAAGTCGCCGCCGTCTTGGCTTCGAGATAATACTTCTGCACGCCGAACATTGCCATGGTGATACAGAGCAGGACAACAGCCATGGCGGCAGCACCGGCTTTGTCATACGCGCCGGTAATCTGCAGATAGATCGTCGTCGCCAATGTGTCATACGAACCGCCGATGATCATCGGGTTCGCGAAGTCGGCAATAGACTCGATGAAGGTCACAAGGAAAGCATTTCCGAGACCGGGGAGCAGCAACGGCAGCGTTACATCCTTCACCACACGCCAGCGGCCGGCGCCCATATCGCGGGCGGCTTCTTCCAATGACGGGTCAATATTCTTGAGCAGCCCCTTGAGCATCATGTAGCAGACGGGGAAGAACGTCAGCGTCTGAACAATCACAATGCCCCAATACCCGTAAACGCTGTTGTCATAGATTTTCAGCAGAAAACGGGTGATAATGCCTGCCTTGCCGAACAGCATGATCATGGAAAGGGAAAGCACAAACGGAGGTGAAACCACCGGCAGCATGGACACCACGGAGAAAAGCCCGCCGACGAATTTATTCATTCGCACGTAGACCTCGACATAGGCGAAAAGCAGGCCGATGAAAGTGGAGAGAATCCCCACCATGAAGCCGATTTTCAGCGTATTCCCGATCGCACGGGTAAATGTCGGCATTTGGAAAATGCGCTTGAAAATATCGAAAGTGAATCCGTTATCCGAGACAAAGCTGTCAACCAGCAACATCGCCAGCGGATACAGGATGAACAAAGTGAGAAATGCTATCAGAACGCAGATCGTCGTGACCATGATCGGGTCGGCAAGAAGCTTCTTGCGGTCAAGCGATGCGCCCTGCTTTGTTTTCGCTGCCATCAGGTTCAGAAATCCTTTCTCACCCCGAAGCCGGGAGAACATTCCGTGGAGTGATTCCGCGCCGTGCCGGAAGGCGCGATGCCGAATCACTCAGCGGTTGCTTATTTCAAAAGGATGGCGGCTGTGCCGCCATCCTTTCCATTGACTGAATACAGTCGAATTACTCGGTCTTGAAGCGGTCGGCGCCGGTATCGGAACCGGAAGAGGCGATAGCGTTCATGACTTCTTCGACATAGGTACCGATGTTGGCGGTAGCGTCATCCCAGTCATAGTCGATGACATTGTTCGGGTCGAGACCGAATTCCTTGGCGATTTCCGGCTGTTCGGCGTTGTCGATGACAAGGAACTGATAGGAGCCGTTCTCCTTGGCGAGGTTGACGCAGTCCGGGGACAGAGCGTATTCAATCCACAGTTTCGCGGCGTTCTGATGCTTCGCGCCCTTGAAGATGGCGGTAGCGCCGATTTCGCAGGTGGTGCCGGAGGACGGGACGATCAGCTCAACGTTGTCATAACCGTTGTCGACGATCTGGGTGATGCCGTCATGCAGGAAGCCGAGGCCGATGACGCACTCGCCGGTGCCGACGTTCTTGGACGGGCCGGAGCCGGACTTGGTGTAGACTTCAACGTTCTTGTCAAGGTCGACAAGGAACTGGATACCTTCATCGTGACCGTACTTCTGGATCATGGTGTTGATGATCAGTTTCGCGGTACCGGCGGTCTGGTAGTTGGACAGCCAAATGAGACCCTTGTATTCAGGCTTCACGAGGTCGGCGAAATCCTGCGGAGCTTCGAGACCCATGCGGTCAAGTTCATCTTTGTTGACCATGATGCCGAGAATACCGGTATAGATACCGTACCAGTAACCGTCAGCGTTCTTGTAGACATCCTTCGTAATGTGGGATGCGTTCTGAGCATCATAAGCTTCAAGCAGGCCTTCGGAAGCGACAACATTGTACGGGTCGGTGGTGCCGCCGAACCAAACGTCAGCAGACGGGTTGCCGTTCTCTTCTTCAATCTTCGCCTGAACCTCACCGGTGGAGAGACGCTGGTAGGAGACTTTGATGCCATAGAGCTTTTCAAAGTTTTCGCAGGCGGCGGCAAGATACTCTTCTTCACATGAACCGTAGACAACCAGTTCGCCCTCAGCCTGAGCGGCGGCGATCAGGTCGGCATCCTGAGCGGAAGCAACAGCAGCCATGGCAAGAACCATAACCATCACAAATACAACAGAAAGTAATTTTTTCATACAAAACCTTCCTCTAAATTAGATGCTATCGCCCGTTTTACGGGTGCAATCATTATACTTTTTTTTATTTTGTCCGTCAAAAGGCAAATGTATCTATTTTGTATGACAATACGCTTAACTATGCACGAATGGCTTGAGAAGTATGCTGTGCTGCTCTGTTGCGAAGCCCGTCCCGCAAGATATCCGCAATCCGTGTCCGTGCAGCATGTACATTTTTCTCTTCGCGTAATGAAAATGCAATGTATAATGAGGCAGAGAAAAAAACAAAGACGATATCGACAGGAAATTTTATGCCGAAAAGACGAAGAAAGAATTACATGACCGAGCGGGATCTGCTTCAGACGTTCCCGGGGCTGACAAAAAAACTGATCAAGAAACATCTGCCGGCGCCGCAATTCGGACTGGTACCCAATGAACCTTACATGCCGGCATGGCCGAAGAATGAAACCGTCCGCAAACTCCGCGCGAACAAGGAGGTCATGAATGTCGTGCAGCAGACTGAAGCGCGGCGGGAGAAGGAACGTGTTCGGAAGGAAGAGATTAATGCCTTCATGTCACAGTTCACGCCCGATGCGCTGTTCCGCCGCGCCCGCCAATTAGACCGTCACTTCATCCTCCACATCGGTCCGACCAACTCAGGCAAAACGTATCAGGCGCTTGAGGCGCTGAAAACTGCCCGCTCAGGCGTTTACCTCGGACCGCTGCGTCTGCTCGCGCTGGAAGTTTCGGATAAACTGAATGCCGCGGGAAAGCCCTGTTCCCTGTTGACGGGAGAGGAAAGCATCCCCGTGCCGGGTGCGGGCATCACCGCCTCCACCATTGAGATGTGCGACTTCATGCCGCGCTACGATGTCGCCGTGATTGATGAGGCGCAGATGATCGTAGATCCGAACCGCGGCTCTCACTGGCTCTCCGCCATCTGCCGTGTGAACGCCGCCGAGATTCATGTCTGCCTCGCGGCGGAAGCGGAGGAAATGATTGAGAATATCCTCCTCGGTTTCGGTGCGCCGTATACCAAAGTCTATCATGAACGCCTGACACCCCTTATTCTCGGGGAACATGTCGGCGGCTATAATGACATCCGCCCGGGCGATGCGGTTATCGCGTTCTCCCGCAAGAATGTCCTCGGCATTGCCGGATCACTTGAGAAACGCGGCATCAAAGCTTCCGTTATTTACGGCAGTCTGCCGCCGGATGTGCGGCGCTCCGAGGTACGCAAATACGCCGCAGGAGAGACGTCCGTCGTGGTCGCGACAGACGCAATCGGGATGGGCATTTCGCTGCCTATCAAGCGCGTGGTCTTCACCGCACTGCAGAAATATGACGGGGTTCATACCCGTATGCTGACAGAATCCGAAGTGCTTCAGATCGCCGGCCGCGCCGGGCGTTACGGCATCTTCGACATCGGCGAAGTCAGCTCTACCTGCGAACGCCGCTATCTGAAACATGCACTGCAGACCAAACCGGAGCCGGGGAAGAAATTCCGTGTCGCCTTCCCAAAGGACGCGGCACTGGAATCGAACTATTCCTTCCGTGATCTCATTGAAGCCTGGCAGGCACTGCCGAAGGCAGAAGGCTATGCCCGAGAGGACATGTCCGATGCGCTGATTCTGCTCACTGCGGCAGGAAAGAAGCGGCTCTACCTGACCCGCGAACAACTGCTGACCGCGATCACCTGCCCGGTTGACACGGGCGACACCGAGCTTGTACGTTATTGGCTCCGCTGCCTTGAGGCGATTGATGACGACCGTCTGCTGCCGATCCCGGATTTTGAGACGGAGACGCTGGAAGGTTGTGAGCAGCAGTACCACGCCCTCGATGTGTACCACATCATGGCGCACCGATTCGACCAGGAAGACATCTCCGGCGACATCCGCGAAGAGACCGGCGCCCGAATCACGGAGCTGTTGCAGGAAACAAAAGCGGACCGCAGCATGAAATGCGTCGTCTGCGGGCGCGAACTTCCGCTTGCCGCAACGGGGAACATCTGCGCCGTCTGCCGGCGTCAGCCGAGAGTGAGGTATTAAACGAGAAACGGGGGGAAAGCGACCTCCCTTTCTTTGTCATGTTCGCGTAATGATATCGCATTGACCCGAATCAGCTCCTATGGTATAAATAGGCTCTGTCAGGAGTCAATCTATGGACAATCAAGCTGAAGCCCAAATCGAAGAAACCAATCGGCTGTTTGCAGAAGAAGAGCCGAAAAAGCTTTTCTGCAAAGCCGCCGGACCGGGAGCCATCAGTATGCTGGCAAGTTCTCTGTACAGCATTTTTGAAGGTTCCTTCATCGGTCAGTACCTCGGCGCGATCCCCTTCGCGGCCGTCAATTTCGCCATGCCGATCGTCATTATCAACTTTGCCGTGGCGGATCTCATCGGTGTCGGTTCATCCGTTCCGATTTCCATTGCGCTGGGACGCAAGGAACATGACAAGGCGAACAATGTTTTCACCTGCGCGGTGATCCTCATTGTCCTCGCGGCGATTCTTTCCGGCGGACTGCTCTTCTTTGCAACGCCGTGGTTGGTTCACCTGATGGGTGCCGAAGGAGAAATGGCGGATATGGCGGTGGAGTACATCCGCGTCTTCGCGCTGACAGCGCCGTTGACAACCATGGTATTCGCTTTTGACAACTACCTGCGCATCAGCGGCAAGATCCGCTTCAGTATGTGGCTGAACATTGCCATGAGCGGCATGACGGTGGTCTTCATTTATCTGTTCCTGGCGAAATTCAAGCTCGGTCTGTTAGGGGCCGCAGCGGCTTTGCCTGCCGCGCTTTTCATCTGCGCTGTGATCGGCATCATTCCCTTCCTGCGGGGGAAAATGATCCTGCACTTCACCAAGCCCCGCTTCAGTTATGCCATGATCAAAGAGATTTTTGCCTGCGGTTCGCCGAATTTTCTGGCGAACATCGCCGGTCGTGTGGTCTCCCTGATCATGAACGCCATGCTGATCCGTTACGGCGGCGCGGACGCTGTCGCGATTTACGGCATTCTGATGTACTCAACGGATCTTGTTCAGCCCTTGATTTACGGCACCGTGGACGCACTGCAGCCCGCGATTGGGTTCAACTTGGGGGCGAAGCTCTACGATCGCGTCAAAGCGCTGCGTAAATACTGCTTCATCACCGCGGCGGCGATCTCTATGGTAATGGGAGCCGTGATCACGATCTTCCCGAAACAGGTAACGGGGATCTTCCTGAGTGCCGAAAATGCCGATATTCTGAGCGCTTCGGTTCAAGCGATGCGCATCTTCAGCGTTGGCTTTTTCTTCTTCTGGTTCGGTTTCACAGCCCAGAGCTTCTTCGCCGCAGTTGAGCGTCCGAAGTGCGCCGCGATCCTGTCTCTTGCCGGGACGTTCGTCTTTCCGCTCATTCTGATCCTTGTCCTGCAGCCGCTGAAACTGACGGGTCTATGGATGGTCACACCGATCACGAACTTCCTCGGCGCGGTTCTCGGGCTGGTGCTGCTCTTAAAGATGGAAAAGAAGATTTTCGCGGAGTAATGCTATCCGAAGTAAGAATAAAATCCCACGGGCGGAAAAACAGGTTTGCCCGCGGGATTTTTTGTTTGCGCGGAATCATGCCGAACATGCATTATACTTAATCATACACATTGCGGAAACAAACCGCAGAAAGGTTGAAAGTCATGCAAAAATCAGATATCGGTATCATCGGGTTGGCTGTAATGGGGGAAAACCTGGCTATTAATATGGAAAGCAAAGGATTCACCGTCAGCGTCTACAACCGCACCGCCGAGAAGGTTTCCAAATTCATTGAAGGACGCGCCGCGGGCAAGAACATCCACGGTGCCTATTCCATGGAGGAGCTGATTTCCCAACTTGCCAAGCCGCGCAAAGTCATGATCATGGTCAAAGCGGGCAAAGCGGTTGACGAGACGATTGAAAAGCTCATCCCGCTGATGGAAGCGGGCGACATCATCATCGACGGCGGCAACTCTCACTTCCCGGACACCATGCGCCGCACGGAATATGTAGAAAGCAAAGGAATGTTGTATATCGGCACCGGTGTTTCCGGCGGTGAGGAAGGCGCACTCAAGGGACCGTCCATCATGCCGGGCGGTTCACCGGCCGCATGGGAATATGTCAAGCCGATTTTTCAGGCCATCTGTGCCAAAGTTGAAGACGGCAGCCCCTGCTGCGAATGGATCGGCGCCAACGGTGCAGGTCACTACACCAAGATGGTTCATAACGGTATTGAGTACGGCGATATGCAGCTCATCTGCGAAGCTTACCAGCTCATGCGCGACCTGCTCGGCATGTCCGATGATGAAATGGCGGAAGTTTTCGCAGAATGGAACAAAGGCGACCTCGACAGCTATCTCATTCAAATCACTTCAGAGATCCTTGCCTATAAGGACGAGGACGGCTCCCCGCTTGTCGAGAACATCCTTGACACCGCCGGTCAGAAGGGTACGGGCAAGTGGACTTCCGTCGCCGCACTGGATGAAGGCATTCCGTTGACGCTGATCGGCGAAGCGGTCTTCAGTCGTTGCCTCTCCGCCATGAAGGACGAACGTGTCACCGCATCCGGGATCCTGCAGGGATCGGAGGCAAAATTCACAGGCGACAAGACCGCGTTCGTCGCCGCCATCCATGACGCCCTGTACGCTTCCAAGATCGTTTCCTACGCGCAGGGCTTCACACTGCTGCGCGATGCCGCTCAAACTTACGGCTGGGATCTGCATTACGGCAATATCGCTCTGATGTGGCGCGGCGGCTGTATTATCCGTTCCGCTTTCCTCGGCGACATCAAGAAGGCTTTCGACAAGAACCCGTCCCTGACGAACCTGTTGCTGGACGACACTTTCCGCGGTATTATGGACAAGTGCCTGTCAAATTGGCGCATGGTCTGCGCCGAAGCGATCCGCTGCGGCATCCCGGTGCCCGCGATGTGCTCCGCGCTGACTTACTATGACGGCTACCGCAGCGAACGCCTGCCGGCGAATCTGCTGCAGGCTCAGCGCGACTATTTCGGCGCGCATACCTACGAACGCCTTGACCGCCCGCGCGGCGAATTCTTCCACACCAACTGGACCGGCGAGGGCGGCAACACCGTTGCCGGGACGTACACGGTGTAAACTCGGCTTTGCAAGCAAAAACACGGGGAACAGTGTTCATTGTTCTCCGTGTTTTTATTTCGTTCCTTCCGAAGTTCAAAAAACCTGTGAACCCGGCTTTTCCCGGCAACAAGTTGTTATCCCTGAACGCCGATTAATGCGGATGAGACGATACAGCAGGATACATCAAGCCGTTTTTTACTGAAGCGGTTCAGCAAAGATCAATCTGCGGTAGGCGTATCCGCCTTCAAGCATCTCGTTCTCGCAGGTCACCAGAACCAGAGAGCCCGGAATCGCATGATCGTAGACCGCATCAGCGGCATCCGGGGTCACAAGTTCATTGGCATAAACGCGGTACATCAGCATCAGACCGTCGTCGTCGGTGACAAAGATACGGTCGTTGCGCTCCAACGCGTCGATAAAGAGGAACGGACCGGCGGACATATCGTTAATATGGTTATGCGCGGCAATGACAGCCGTGCCTTTGCCCGGCACAACACCGTTATCCAGCAAGCCGGCATCAGCGCCCAGCCATTCAACCGCCCATTCACCATTCACATACGGAACTCCGCGCAATTCAGCGGAGACAGAGAGGGACGGGATCTGAATTCGCAGACCGCCCAAGTCACGGTAAGCAATCGCGGCAGGACGTTCAGAGAGTACCGTCTCGCGCAGGGCGGAGAAGCCGGTCGCGGGAAGATTCTCAATCGTCCCGCCGGCGGTAAGCATTCCGTCATCAGGGAAACTGACTTCCGCGATCTGCGGTTCCACGAGGCTGTATACGGAGATCGGATTTTCGTCGGCACTCGGCGTTTCGTTCTCTATCGGGGTCTCTGTTTCTGCCGGAGTCTCGGTTTCTGTCGGCGTTTCGGACTTCGTCGGTTCCTCGGTCACAGTCGGTGTTTCAGTCGGAAGAACCGTGACAGTCAGAACAGGCACCGGCGTTTCTGTCACTGTGGGTGCCGCCGTCGGCGTTGCTGTCGGATCTCCGGCGGGGTCGACAATCGGGTCATCCGATGCAGACGGGAAGTTCAACGTTCCTGTCACATTCATGGTATCACTGCCGACGCCGAAGGTCCAGTTTGCGGTCTCCACCGTACCCGACAGGGAATCTGCATCATACGTGAGCGGGATGCTCATGCTGACAGTGGTATGTGCGGGGAGGTCAAACGGTACTTCATACTGCACTGCGAAGACATCCTTCTGCGTTACCGCTTCCGTGAACTGACCGATACCATCGGTGTAATCTTTGTATGCTGAACCGTGCAGATAGATGGAACGCGGCGTGATTACAGCGGTCTCGGTTCCCTTGTTGGTCAGTTTCACAGTCAGGGTGAATTTGCCGGGAATGTCAGGATTGAAGACTGCTGTCATCGGGTTATCTTCCGCGTCCGCCTCAATAATCACATCAGCGGAGCAAGCGCCGGTGCTGTAAGCGTCAACATTGAAGCTGATCGCGTCACCGTCGCTGACGGCAATCGTGATTTTCTCGGCACTAACAGCTTCAGCAGGGGTGTAAACTGCTTCGATCGCCACGGAGACACCCGGGTTAATCGTCAGTGAAGGCAAATCCTCCGTGCAGGAAGGATCGCTGCCGCTGCCGGATTGGAGCACGCAGGAGGTGTAGGAAACATCGGACGCAATCGAGACAGCGTTCAGTTCATAAATCAGTGCGCTGAGATCCAACTCGCCGGTGTCAGTGCCGCTGTTGGTAACCGTGAAGCCGAAGGTGACAGCCGTGTCATCCGCGCAAGGGGCATAAGAACCGCTGCGGGCGACAAACTCCAAACGAGCTTCGCCGCCATCCGCATCCGCGTCCGGGACATCGTCGGGATCGGCGACCGGAGTGCAGGCAGTCGTCGCGGAACCGACATACAGTGCCTGCTGTACACCGTCCGGGAAGTAAAGCAGTGAGGTGCGCACGTACTTGTCATCACTGTCCGGCACGGTATCCGGATCCGCGTACCCGCTCAACGCGGCAATCTCACCGGCACGCAGTGTAAACATACCGTTGGAAATGCGGCTGAAGCAGTCCGAACCGTCAGAGCTGAGGCAGGCGGTGTAAGTGACCGTCGGGTTGTAGGTAACATCCTGAACGGCGAGCGTAGTCGGAAGCTGCACCGGGATGTCGATATAAGAATCATTCGAGAGAGAGAATGTGAATGTCAGGCGATCAGCACCGGCAGGATAGTCGCGGCAGAACCCGACAGAGGAAATCGACGCGGTCATATCCGCATCACGGGTGACTGTTCCCGCGGCGGTGAAGCTTCCGCCTCCGTAATTGAAGAGCGTGGAAAGGATCATGCTCGTGTTCGAGGCAATAGGGCTGTTGTCGTCAAACTCATATGTACCGGACAGTTCAAGCTGCTCTTCGGAGCCGATCACGACGGTTTCGCCGTCATTCCAAGTGAGGTTGACCGTCTGTTTTGCGCTGCCGTATTTGGCGCTGCCGGTTTCAGGGAGCGTAACCTCAATCTCGTTCGCGAGGTGATTCGTGAGCTTCGCGGTGAATTCGCCGCCGCCCTCGGGTGCATAACTGCCGGAAAGAATACCGTGTACACCGCCGCGGACAGACAATGTAGCGGAACCGGCGATATTCCCGAACCAGAGACTGGACGGGAAGTACAAGTGCGCAGTAACATCCAATGTGCGGTTCGGAGCGGCGATTTCCACAGGAAGGGTGAATGTCCCGGTCAGGGACCGGGACGCGCCGGAAGCAAGCCGGAAGGAATCGACATCCCAAGTGACCGCGTCCTCAAGCGTTCCGGAAACGGCATTGCCGCTTGCGTCAACGCCGGCATAATCGAGGTAGGTTTTCATGGTGATCAGCGCGGCGTCCGGCATCGCGTTCTTGACGGTCACGGTCAATGCACCGTCCCCGCCGTCGCTGTTATATCCGCCGTCAACAATTTCCATGGTGACAACCCGGTCAACGGGGCAGGCATTCCCGCGCTGCGCGAGCTTGCCCGTATAAGAACGGGTGTCGGTCTCATCAACGACAACCTTGAAGAAGAGGTCGGTATCCCAGTACAGGTTGTAATTTCCGAACTCATTGACATTGAAAAAGACGGCGTATGTGGACTTCGGTTCCAACGTCAAAGTGCCGTCAAAGGGTTCACGATCCGGCAGTGTCTCGGTCAGGTAAATCGAGTCGCCGTAATTCTTTTTAAGATAGGAATAATCGGAGATTGTGTGTTTCGTGCCGCTCCAACCGGTGACATAGCCCACAGTCGGCAGCGTGATGGTGTGAGACTCCGTTTCGGAGTTGTTATTCCAGATCATGCAGAACCAGGAATAATCGGCGCACTTCCCGTAGAATCCGTAACCGTCAAGATTGACGTAGTTATAACGGCTGAGCGGCGTGATGGTGACATCAGCGGTATCTGCGGAAACAACAGCCGCAGACAGCAGAAGCAACAGCGGCAAAAGCAGCAGGAAGTACGTTTTTCTCATGTTTTTCTCTCTCCAATTGAACTCCGCAGCATTGATTTTCCGGACATCGCGCCCGATTCGGTTCTCTCCTCCGTATGGGCATGCATGTTCCGCGGTGAATTTGCTTAAAGATTAGTATCATTATAACGAAATTTAAAAAAACCGCAACTCTAATATGTACCCCCAATACCGAGTGTCCGGTATTGGAAGTACATATTAACCATGGTATTTTCAATACAATTTTCTTTCTCAGAAAACAACCTTACATTTTCACTTCCCAATCCACAGCAAAGCAAAGCGGTTGCTTGCAAGGCAACAGGAGGCGCCGCAAAAAACTAAATGGTACCGCCTCGCTGCGGAGCAGTCACTTGAGTTTGCGGAAGAGAAAGTTGAAGAATTATCGAAGGCGGTGACAGCGAAACGACTTGAGTCATAATGAAGTTGAACAATACGTTCCTGACTGAAGTCGGGTGCGTTGTCAAACGCTTGTTGCGCAACCGCTTACGTCAAAGCAAACGGCGCGTATGAGCAAAAGGATGGACGGACAGTATACCGCCGGCTGTGTGCTCCCGGGCATATTCAAGTAGTGCTTCAATAATAAAAAATGAAAGAATGCTGTGAACCTAAACAGTATTCTCTCATTATAAGGCAACCGGGCAGCAATGATTGACGCAGTCCCCGGTTGCCGCTTGATATTGACTGCTGACTGTATTACTTACTGATTCCCTTTTCGAGGTATTCAACCTGGTTCATGATCATGCGCTCGTCGGCGCGTTCAGCCGCCACCTGTTTCATATCATGCTCCATCATCAGGGCGACCAGCTGTTCAAAAGAAGTCTTCATCGGATTCCAGCCGAGTTCCCGTTTCGCCTTGGAAGGATCGCCAAGCAGGTTCACCACATCCGTCGGGCGGTAAAAATCGGGGGACACCTCAACAAGGATCTTTCCCGTGGCTTTGTCATATCCCTTTTCATCAAGACCTTCACCACGGAACTCAAGCTCAACACCGGCATGACGGAATGCAAGCAGACAGAACTCACGAACGCTGTGCTGAACACCGGTCGCGATCACGAAATCTTCCGGCTTGTCATTCTGCAGGATCAGCCACATACATTCCACATAGTCGCGGGCATAGCCCCAGTCGCGCAGACTGTTCAGGTTGCCGAGGTAGAGTTTTTCCTGCTTTCCCTGCACGATACGGGCAGCGGCGAGGGTGATTTTACGGGTCACGAAAGTGTCGCCGCGCCGTTCGGATTCATGATTGAAAAGGATGCCGTTGCAACAGAACATGTTGTAAGCCTCACGGTATTCCTTGATGATCCAATAGCCGTAAAGTTTGGCGACAGCGTAAGGGGAATAGGGATGGAAAGGCGTATTCTCATTCTGGGGAACTTCCTCGACCTTGCCGTAGAGCTCGGAAGTGGAAGCCTGATAGATACGGCAGCTGTCCGTCAAGCCGCAGAGACGCACGGCTTCAAGAAGGCGCAACACACCCGTGGCATCAACATTGGCTGTATACTCCGGCACATCAAAAGACACCTGCACATGGCTCTGCGCCGCAAGGTTATAAATCTCATCCGGGCGCACACGTTCAATGACAGAGACAAGACTCATCGAGTCCCCGAGATCGCCGTAATGGAGGTGAAAATGCTCCCGATCTTCCAAATGCGCGACGCGTTCACGGAAGTCCACAGAGGAACGGCGGATAATGCCGTGCACATCGTACCCCTTTTCAAGCAAAAATTCCGCTAAGTAGGAGCCGTCCTGTCCGGTGACCCCGGTGATGAGTGCTTTTTTCATTGGCATTTCCTTTCCCGTATCATTTCCCTTATTATAACCGAGTTTCAAGGCGCATACCGCTTTAATCGAAATCGAATCATCCCGCTTCCTTTCATATCCGCAGCAGAAAAACAAATGAAAAGCGGACGAGCGAGCCACAGCTTGAAAACCCGGATGAATCATAACGCTCGTAATCATATCCGCCGCGATGATGATAAAATAAAACTCAGATTCATGGTAAATAAGGAATAAGTTATGAAAGAAATCATCCAACGCGTAAAAGGAACCCGTGAGTTTTATCCCGAAGATATGGCATTCCGCACCTGGCTCGGGAACCAGATGCGTGCCGTCTCTGAATCGTTTGCTTATCAGGAATACGACGGACCCTTCCTTGAGAAATTGGACCTCTATGCCGCGAAATCCGGCGAAGAGCTTGTCAAAGAACAATCCTTTGTCTTTCAGGATCGCGGCGGTTCCGAAGTCGCCCTGCGTCCCGAGCTGACCCCTTCACTCGCCCGCATGGTCGCCCAGCGGCAGAATCAGCTCAGCTATCCGCTGCGAATGTGGTCATTCGGTCCCTTCTGGCGCTATGAACAGCCGCAGAAAGGGCGCACGCGTGAATTCTTCCAATGGAACATTGACCTCATCGGCGTCAACAGCTATCAGGCGGACGCGGAACTGCTCGCGGTGGCGGCTTCCTTCTTCAAGCGTGTCGGGCTGACACCGGATCAGG
>CAVESB010000009.1:0-31378 GCA_963618265.1 bacterium | reverse complement strand
GGATCAGGTTCGCATCAATGTCAACAACCGCCGTCTGATGGATGCGGCTCTCGCCGGCATCGGTATCGCCAACGAGGAAAAGGCACTGGTCTTCCGCATGATCGACCGCCGCGACAAGATGCGCATTGCCGAATGGCGCGCATACGGCGTTGACGGCGGGCTGACCGAAGAGAAGATCGACGAGCTCGTCAAACTGCTGGAGAACAAGGAACTGTGGCAGAACTCCGCTGAGCTGAAGGAAATCTTCGCCCTACTGGAAAAGATGGGACTGCGCGACTATTTTGCCTTCGACCCGGAAGTCATCCGCGGCCTGCTTTACTACACCGGCACCGTCTTCGAAGCCCGCGACCTGTCCAAAGACGGCCGCGCTATTCTCGGCGGCGGACGCTATGAGAACCTAGTCAACGAAGTCGGCGGCGACCCGCTTTCCGGCGTCGGTTTTGCCATGGGCGATGTCATGATCCGTGTGGTTCTTGAGAAATACGGTCTTTATCCCGCACTCAAGGCACAGCCGGCGGACATCATGGTCACCTGCTTCGATGCCTCCTGCCTGGCAGACACCTACGCCATCGCCATGAAGCTGCGTGAAGCGGGGCTGAAGATCAGTTGTTATCCTGAAGCGCTCAAGCTGGATAAGCAGATCAAATACGCGAACAAGATCGGCATGAAGGCACTCGTTATCGCCGGTCCGGATGAAATCGCTCAAGGCAAGGTCACCGTCAAAAATCTGACGAACCGCACGCAGACAACCGTCTCCATGGATGAGGCTTTGGCGCTTCTCTCCGCGCTGTAACCTCCAATCCGTCCGAAACCCACTGAGCCTGTCCGCATGGACGGGCTCAGTTTTTTCCCGCCGGAATTATGGTAGAATGATGAACAGAAGGGGCATTGATTATGAATATCATCGTAATTCTCGCGGCAGGCAAAGGAAAACGGTTTGAAAGCAGTATTCCGAAGCAGTTTTGCCGTGTTCACGGACGCATGATCATTGATTATGTCATCGAAGCCGCGGAAGCGTCCCGACTTGCTGACAAAATTCTCATCACTGTTGCACATCCCGCGCCAAACCTGCGGCACGAACTCGTGACCGGAGGAGAGACGCGCAACCAATCCTTAAAGAATTCTCTTGACTATATTCATGAACACTGCCCCGACTGCCGCCGCGTCATCATCTGCGACGCGGTGCGTCCCATGATCACAGGAGAGCTGTTGGACGAGTATTTCCGCCTGCTGGATTCCCATGACGCTGTCGTCACCACGCGGGAGATTACGGACTCCCTGGGCTGCCGCCACGCGCACGCGGTGGATCGGGAAGATTATTACCTGATGCAGTCGCCGGAGGCATTCCGCTTCGATCTGCTCTATGCGAATTTCAAGGCGGACTGTCCGCTTTCCGAAGCGGCGCATCAGCTGCCGCCGAATTCGGATATTTTCCTGCGCGGCGGGTTTACCGCCAATATCAAAATCACGCATCCGGAAGATATCCCCTGTTTCGAGGCAATGCTGAGCCGCCGCAAGGTGGAGGAACTCACACTTGCGCCGAGACTGACGGACTATCTGCGGGAACGCTTCCGCCGTGACACGGTTTCCGACTGGCTGAACGAACTCGGCGCGAGCACGCGCTACCTGTTCCGCCGCTGGGAAATCCTGAGCTGGAAGGTCATTCACAACACACATTTCGGCGTTGTTTTGAGTGCCGAAAGCGCCCGTTACGGCGACTGCGTGATCAAGATCGTACCGCCCTTCATTCAGCGTTTTGAGCAGGAGCGGGATTTTTATCTTGTCGCCGACCCGGTCTGCACCTGCACGCTGTTGGATTACGACAACGCCGCCTCCGCACTGCTGCTGGAACGCTGCGGAAAGTTCCGCGCCTCCACAGAAGAGCTGCGGGATTTTTTCCTCCGCTCACAGGGCATTGAAACCGAGCTCGAGACTTTCAATGACTATGAAGCCATTCTGCGCAGAAAGCTCAATGAACCGAGCGCTTACCGCACAGAGCTGATCGCCGAACATGTCCGACGGGCGAACCGTCTTTACCGTGAAACTTTTTCCGGAGAGAAGCTGCTGATCCATGGAGACACGCACCGCTTCAACCTGCTCCGTCGGAACAACGCCATCGCCGCTGTCGACCCGATCGGCTACTACGCGCCGGCGGAAATCAATGCCACCCGTTTCATCGGCACCGAGCTCGTGGAACGCACAATGAGTTATGACGGGCTGCGGGCGCTTTTTGACGGGGTCTTTGAACGTCGCCGCCTGACGCGCGCACTTTACATTGATACCGTATTCAGAATGCACAACACACTGACAGAGAACACCGATCACGTCCTCTGTGATCGCTGGCTGGAAATCCTTGACGATCTCACCCGGCGGGAAGGAGATTTATTATGAGCCAAACGCATGAAGAAACCATAACCTGCCCGAACTGCGGGGAAAAGGTTTCGTTTCAGGCATATGACACACTGAACCGCGCCTTCGACCCGGATGCGGCATACAGACTGATGAACGGCCGTTTTTTTGAAATACGCTGCCCGCACTGCGGCACGATCGCGACCCCGCTCTACAACATGCTCTATCATGACCCGGAGAATATCACGTTGATCTGGTACTCTTATGATCGAGAGGAACTCAGCGGCTCTGTCGCACTTCTGCAAAACCTCCGTGAGCAGGTACCGGCTGTGGCGGAACTGGCTGCGGGCTACCGCCTTCGCATTACCGATGATCCGCTGACGCTTTCAGAGAAGGCGCTGATTTTCGCCCATGAATTGGATGACCGCGTCATTGAGATCTATAAACTGCGGATGGAGAACGCCCTGCGGGAACAGCATCCCGAGATCGTCATCCGGCGCGTGCTGTTTGACGCGGACGAAAAACGCTTCATCTTCTTTACCGACCAAGGCCGCCTTGACTACGCCTATGATATCGGGGTCTATAACGAAGTCAGCGATAAATTCGCCGGCATCCCGGATGAGGTTGAGATCAATCGGGAATGGGCGGAACGGCAGCTGAACGACGGAGATAGCCGTCAATAGCGACGGGAACATGAGTCTTTCCGTTGCCTGTTTTCTGTTCTGTTACGAGGTTATCGTTTATAATTACTCCCTATGGAAAACGATCGACTAATCAGCCCATTATCCAACCCAACAGACGAACGCGTCGACCATGCACTCCGTCCGAAGCTGCTTAGCGAGATCACAGGACAGGATCAGGTCCGTGAGAACCTCGCTATTTTGCTCGCCGCGGCGAAGAAGCGCGGGGAGCCGCTGGATCATGTCCTGTTTTACGGTCCTCCGGGACTGGGCAAGACCACGCTGGCACACGTCATGGCGAACGAGATGGGTGTGAACATCAAAATCACCGCCGGGCCCGCTATTGAGAAAGCCGGCGACCTCGCCGCGATCCTCTCCAACCTGCACGAAGGCGACATTCTCTTCATTGATGAGATTCATCGGCTCGGCAGAGCCATTGAGGAGATCCTTTACCCGGCAATGGAAGACTGCGTTCTGGACATCATGGTCGGCAAAGGACCGACAGCCCGCTCCATCCGTCTGAAGCTGCCGCGCTTCACCGTCATCGGCGCCACGACACGACTCTCATTGCTGAGTTCGCCGCTGCGTGCCCGTTTCGGAGCCGTCTACCGTCTGAATTACTATGACCTGCCCGCTATGGAAACGATCATTGCCCGCGCCGCAAATCTGCTGAACACACAGCACGAGGAAGAAGGCATTCGCGAAGTCGCCATCCGTTCCCGCGGAACACCGCGTATCGGTCTGCGTCTGCTGCGCCGCGTTCGCGACTACGCCCAGGTTCGCGGCGGCGGCATTATAGATAAAGATACCGCCGTGCAGGCGTTGAACCTGATGGACATTGACTCACTCGGACTGGATGAAGTCGACCGCAAGGTGCTGAATACAATTATCGAGAAATACAGCGGCGGTCCCGTCGGGCTGAACACGATTTCCGCCTCCATCAGCGAAGAAGCGGACACCATTATGGATGTGGTTGAGCCGTACCTGTTGCAGCTCGGGCTGATCGACCGAACACCCCAGGGACGCGTCGCCACCCGCAAAGCTTATGAACATCTCGGGCTGACTTATGTTCCCCGTGACGAGAAACCCCGTTCCGCAGAACAGATACAGCTCTTTTGAAACGACAACACACTATGAAAACATCCGATTTTGATTACGAACTTCCTCAGGAACGCATTGCGCAAACCCCCGCGGAGCCGCGGGATTCTTCCCGTCTGCTGGTCTACAACCGCGCCACAGGCGAACGGGAGCACAGAGTTTTCCATGACCTGCCGCAGTACCTTCGCAAGGGTGACTTGCTGGTCATCAATCAGACGAAGGTCATTCCTGCGCGCATTTACGGTCGTAAAGAAGGTACCGGCGGTCAGGTTGAGGTACTGCTGCTGCGCCGCGTGGAGGAAAATCTATGGGAAGCCCTGGTCGGAGGCAAACGCCTCTTCCCCGGCAAGGTCATACGCTTTTCCGATGAACTGTCAGCCGAGATCGTGGAGCTGTACGAAGGTTCCCGCCGCCTGCTGAAATTCACAGGTAATCCGGACAAGTACGTTGTTCAGACAGGTCAGATGCCGTTGCCGCCCTACATTCACACCCGCCTTGAGGATCCGACCCGATACCAGACTGTCTATGCGAAAGACAGTGGCTCCGCCGCCGCGCCCACTGCGGGACTGCACTTCACCGAACGACTGATGAATGAAATAAAGGACATGGGCGTAAACTTCGCCGGTGTCACACTGCATGTCGGACTTGACACTTTTCTGCCGGTCACGGAGGATAACCCCGAAGAGCACCGGATTCACACGGAATGGTGCCAGGTCACGCCGGAAGCAGCTGCACAGATCAATGAAACGGTTCAAAACGGCGGGCGCGTCATCGCGGTCGGTACAACCTGCGCCCGCACGTTGGAGAGCGCGGCACAAGCCGCTTTGAAGGCGGGTTCCCCGGATCGCGTCATTCCTTTCGCGGATCAGACGGATATCTTCATCCTGCCCGGTTATGAATTCCGCGGGATTGACGCCATCATCACAAACTTCCATCTGCCGAAGTCCACATTGATCATGATGATCAGCACTTTCGCGGGCAGGGAGAATGTTCTCAGCCTTTACAAAGAAGCAATTGAAAAAAAATACCGTTTCTTTTCCTTCGGCGATGCGATGTTCATCATGTAATTGCGCGAAGGAAAACGCAGCAAATAAACAAAAAGGGAACAGCGGCACTGCTGCTCCCTTTTATTTTCGTTGTTGCGTCAAAACGGTGTTTTACTTCCGAATATTGTAATCGCCTTCGATGACCCACTTGTAGGTCGTGAGTTCCCGCAACGCCATCGGACCGCGAGCGTGCAAAGGCTGTGTGGAGATCGCAATTTCCGCGCCGAGCCCGAGTTCCGAACCGTCGGTAAAGCGAGTCGAGCAATTGACATAGACGGCCGCGGAGTTCACAGAAGCGACGAATTTCTTCGCGTTTGCTTCGTTCCCGGTCAGAATGGAATCGGAATGTCCGGTTCCGTGCTCGCGAATGTGGGCAATGGCTTCATCCGACCCGTCAACGACCTTCACATTCAGTTTCAGACAGAGCCATTCCTTGTCGAAATCCGCGTCCGCCACGGGAGCGTACTGCTCCCCCTTTACTCCCGCCGCGGCAAGAACAGACATCGCACGCGGTTCCGCCATCATGACAACACCATCCTTTGCAAGGTAATCGCAGAGCTTCGGCAGCACATCCGCCGCGATCTTCTCATGCACCAGCAGCGTTTCCAGGGCATTGCAGACAGTCGGACGCTGTACCTTGGCGTTGCGGATGAGCGGGAAGGCTTTCTCAATATCGGCGGATTCGTCCAGGAAAATATGGCAGACGCCGATGCCGCCCGTGATCACCGGGATGCGGCTGTTTTTGCGGCAGAATTCATGCAATCCGGCACCGCCGCGGGGAATCAGCATATCGACATATTGATCCAGCTGCAGCAGCTCATTCACCAAGGAGCGATCCGGAGAGAGAATGCACTGCACCGCGTTCTCAGGCAGGTGCGCTGCCTTGAGTGCGTCCTGAACAGCCTTCATCAGTGCTTCATTGGTGCGAACAGTTTCCTTGCCGCCGCGCAGAATGGCGGCGTTGCCGGATTTCACCAGCAGAGAGGCGGAATCAATCGTGACGTTCGGGCGGGATTCATAGATCACAGCGACAACGCCAAGCGGCGTGCGTTCTTTATGGATCTTCAAGCCCTGCGGATGAGAAATTTCATCGAAGCACTCACCGACCGGGTCGGGCAGCTCCGCAACATGACGGACATCGCGGATAATGCCGTCGATGCGTGAATCGTTCAGCAGCAGACGGTCGCGCATAGCGGGCGTCAAAGCAGTGGCGTTGTCATAATCTTCCTGATTGGCGGCAAGGATGGCAGCGCGTTCTGCGTCCAGTGTGTCGGCAAGCTTCAGCAGAAAAGCGTTCTTCTTTTCCGTTGAAGTGTCCATCAATTCGCACGAAGCTGCACGAGCGTCTTTTCCCATATCCAAAATAGTTTTCATAATCTCTCCGTTCTCTCCGTTGATCGGGATTAATTCAAAACCATATAATCATGATGAATGACTTCATCACCATAAGTATAGCCTAAAATCGACTCGATCTGACTTGACTTACAGCCGAGCAGGCGGATGATATCCTCCGCGCTGTAGTTCGTCACGCCGGCGCCGACTTCTTTTCCCGCGACAGTGACAATGCCAATCGTGCTGCCGCAGTCAAAATCACCTTTGACGGACTTGATTCCCGCAGGAAGCAGACTCCGTCCTGCGGCGATCGCCTTCGCGGCACCTTCGTCCACAATCACATAGTTCTTACCTGAGTGGAAATCCGTCATAATGAAGCGCTTCCGCCAGCTGATGGTTGTGCCGACCGGCTTGAACAGGGTGCCGGGCTGCTCCCCGTGAGCGATACGGATCAGAATATCGGGTTCCTGCCCGTCAACGACCATGACCGCCGTTCCCATGCGCCGGGCAATATCCGCAGCGCTGACTTTCGTCGCCATGCCGCCGGTCCCGAGTCCGCTGACAGAGCCGCCCGCAGCAAGACGGACATATTCCGGAATCTCCGGAGTGTCGATCGTGGTAATGAGTTCCGCGTTCGGGTTCGTGGACGGGTTGGCGGTGTAGATGCCTTTTTGATCGGTAACAAGAATGAGCAGATCCGCGCCGATCAGCCCCGAAACAAGTGCCGACATGGTGTCATTGTCGCCCAGCTTCATTTCATTAATGGAAATCGCATCATTCTCATTGATAATCGGAATGACATTCTGAGCAATGAGTGCATTCAGGGTGTTGCGGGCATTGAGATAGTGAGCGGAATTGTTGAAGTCGCTGCGTGTCAGCAGAATCTCAGCAGCATCCATCCCGTACATGCGCAAAATCTTGTTATAAACCGCCATCAGACGCGGCTGTCCGACAGCGAAGAGCATCTGCTTTTGCGGGATATGTTTGGAAAGATGCGGGAAGTTCAGCGCGTCGCGGCCGACCGCTATCGCGCCGGATGAAACAAGCGTGACTGAAATGCCTTCGCGCCAAAGCGCAGTTACCTGGCGGAGCAGATCAATCAAACCGGGATAATCAATGGAATTGGTTCGCCCTGTGATGGTTGAGGTGCCGAGCTTGACGACAACACGTTTATAGGGAAGTTGTTCGCTCATTGATTTTCTCTTTCGAAGCGGACTTTCTTAATAAAGGGCGTCCTACATGCATAGGACGCCCGGGATTGGAGTTGGTATATAAATATGCCTATCCGACTTTGTTGTTGAGCGTGCGGGCAATAATATCTTCCTGCTCCGCGCTGCCGATCTTCTTCTTCTTGTCTTCGCCGCCCTTGCGGTTCTTGGCGTTCTCCATGGCCAGTCTCCAAGCGATTTCCATCGCAGTGGGTTCGGCTTCAGTGGAGTTCTCATCAGTGAAGAGGAAGTTGACGTTTTCATTCAGCTCTTCGCGCTTCTTGGCATTGCGGCGAGCCGGGCGCTTTTCACGCGGTTCGCTGCTGATGACGCCCCGTTTCAGCTGCTGAGCGCGGACGCTCATCGGGCGCGGAGCGGACGGACGGGATTCACCGGCTTCCTTGTTTTCTTCGGAAGCTTCCGGTTCCGGCTGCAGAGCCTTCATGGAGAGCTTAATCTGCTTCTTGCGCTTGTTGACTTCAAGAACCATGGCTTCAACGGAATCACCTTCCTTGAGAACATCGGACGGCTGGCGCACATAGCTGTGAGCCATTTCGCTGATGTGGACAAGACCCGGGCGTTCGGCACCGATTTCAACAAAAGCACCGAACTTTTCAAGTTTGGTAACGACACCCTTCACAACCATATCCTTCTTGATCTCACGCCATTCGAGGTCAAGCGGTTTGTTCATGGTCAACTGGACGAGACCGTCCTTGACGCGCTTCACATAAACGTCGATTTCATCGCCAACGTTCAGGAGTTCATCGGTATTGTTGCAGTTTTCTTTGCCTTCAGGTCGGGCGATCTCGGAAATGTGCAGAACAGCGGGCTTCTCTTTGCCGATCTCGACAAGGGCACCGGCAGGAGCCAGCTTGATGACCTTCCCCTTGAACTGTTCTTTAAGGGTCAAGCCGAGAGCTTTCGCTTCGTCAACGATTTCCTGTTCAGCCTTTTCAATGGCTTCTTCGGTCTCGTTGGCCTGTTCCTTAATTTCTTCAGCGACGTTTTTTACTTCTTCTTCCATGTTTTACCATTCTCCAATCAAATATTTTTTAACAGTTCCGAATTATACTCGATTTTTCGCGAATATGACAACATTAATACAAAGAGGTGAGTGTTTTCACCCCTTTTCGCGAAATTCAAACTGTATTAACCATAATTCTTTCAAAACGAACCTTTTAATTGCTTGCGCAACGTGTCTATTATCAACCCTTTTTTGAATTTGCGCAAGACCGGAAGCTCAAGTTATGAGCTTTTTGGCAGATTCCGATCCCAAAAGCGGATCTGTGATCAGCGCTTCTCTTTCAGGAAGTTCAGCGCGGCATCCAGCTGCGGATCGAGACCGTTATCATAATCTTCTTTTGTGTAATCCACCTCGATATCCGGCGTGATGCCTTCCCAGTGAATCAGCGTTCCGTCAGGCAGGTACCAGCGGGCGATCGTCACGCTCACGGCGCCGCCGTTGCTCAGCTTGGACTGGATCTGCATGGAACCCTTTCCGTAAGACTTCATACCGATGACAGTGGCACGGTCATAACAGCGCAGCGCACCGGTCAGGATCTCGGCAGCGGAGGCGGAACCTTGATTGATCAACACGACCATCGGGACATCGAGTGCCCGTCCGCCGCCGCGCCGGGTATAGTAATCCTGCTGCGTTCCGTCGCCGTCTTTTTCAGTCAGCACCAAGGTGTTCAGCGGCAAAAATTCACTCGCCGCCGCGACCGCTGTATCAACCCAGCCGCCGCCGTTTGAACGTAGGTCAAGGATCAGTCCCTTGGGATCCTCCTTCATCACCGCGTCAAGTGCCTCGCGCAGCTCCTGCGTCGTTTTGTCCCCAAACTGAGACATCTGCACATAAGCAATACCGTCCTCTTTCATCTCATAGGACACAGACGGAGAGTCGATACGGCGGCGTTCAACCTCAACCTCAAAAACTTCCTCGCCGCGTCTGATGGTCAGCAATACCGTTGTGCCCTCCGGTCCGCGGATATTTTGAAGCACTTCATTCGTATCCACACCGGTGACATCTTCACCGTTCAAGCCGATCACAAGGTCATCGGGTTTCAGTCCGGCTTCCTCGGCGGGGCTTCCCTCAATGGGTTCGACAATTCGCACGTATTCACCGGTCACATCGACATATGCGCCGATACCCTGATATTCGCCGGAGATGGACTCCTGTTCCGCGCGGTATTCCTCGGGGTCGGCATAGCGGGTATGCGGATCGCCCAACGTCTCGACCATCCCGTTGATCGCGCCTTCCATCATCGCGTTGTCGTCCAACGGACGATCGACATAATAAGCGTGCAGCAGCTGCCAGGCTTCCCAAAAAGGCTTAAACAGCTCATCCGTGTTTTCCAAGGACGCGCCGTTATCGCCGGAAACGGCGATTAAAAACTCGGCGTCCGTCGCGTTGGAGCGCAAGTCCGTCGCTTTGGCTTTAATTTCGGAAATACTGTTGATAATGACGCCGCAGCTGATTCCCGAAAAGAAACAGCAGACAAAGATCACAACGCAGCAAATAATACGAATATTTCTGTCTTTCATAGAAGTTCCTCAGTTGAAAAAAGCGGGAATCGCGGCAAGATCCTCAATGCGGTCAATATACTCGTCCGCATTCGCCGTGCGCGGATTATTGAAATCCACCTGTACGGTATAAAAGCCTGCGGCATGACCCGCCTCAATATTCCGCGGCTGGTCATCCAGAAAAACGCAGCGGCGGATATCTTTCTCGCCCGTTATCTCAAATGCGTGATGAAAAGCTTCGGGTGCCGGCTTCGGTTTCGGGAAAACGTCGCAGGCATCAATGATACCGTCGAAACATTCCGCGATACCCAGGGCGCGCAACACACGAAGCGCGTAAAAGCGGTATGAACTGGTAAAGATATACTTTCTCCCGTTGAGTTTCAGCAGAACCTGCCGCAAGGCGGGATTCTCGGAAACATATTCCTCAACCGGGATGTCATGTACCCAGCGCATGGATTCGTAGTAGGGGGATTGGTACTCAAGCGTCAAGCCGGGGAGCGTTCCGCCGTAGCGGGTGAAGAGTTCGTGACGAAAGTCGGAAACCCGTTCGGGATCCATTTCCGGCATAACCTTCATAATCCACAGGTTCAAGCGGTGCCCGACCTCCTTCATCAACCCGCAGGAATTCGGATAGAGGCAGCCGTCCAGATCGAAAAAGAATGCGTCAAATTCCATAAGGTTCAGCTCCTGTAAAAGTTCGCCGCGTTCAAACGGGTCCGTGCGTAAACAAATAAAAGCAGTGCAGCGACATCCAGGCTCAGGATTGAGTCAACAAGGAACAACCATACTCCGGTTGAGAACGTTCCGGCATCAGCGACAACGTTTACATCCGCAATATGACTGTAGACAAACAGCACAATCGGGCGAACCACAACAAAACAGAAGAAGTTGCCGAAGACAGCGGCTTTCACAAAAGTAAACAGTTCGTTTTTTCCGAAGAAATTGTTTTCAACATCAATTTTCCGGCAAAGCAAGCCGACGATCAACCCGTCAAGTCCGTTGAGCCCAATCGAGAGCAAGTGGTTTAATGATGTGCTCTCATTAGAAAACACGGTGCCGACAGATCCAACCAGGGCGCCGGCCAGCGGACCGAGTATTGCACTGACAATTTCCAAAAAAGGAAAGGCATATGAGATTTTGACATGCGACACCGGGAAGCGTATTTCCGCATTGTTATACAGAAACACGAACAGAGCGATACTCATGACGGTCTTCAGAATCGTTTTAATTTGAACTCTCATAACTCACACGCTCTGATTCGGAAGGAGCAGCCGGTAGCCCTTTCCGCGAATCGTTTGAAGAAGTTGCGGGTGCTTCGGGTCTTCCTCGATCGCTTCCCGTAGCCAGCGAATGTGTACATCAAGGGTACGCATATCATCAATATTATCTGTCTTCCACACCTGACGGTAGAGATCCTCACGGGAGACGATCTCGCCTTGGTTGCGGATGAGCATCTCCAGCAGCGCAGAGACGCGCGGCGTCAGGGCGTAAGAATTCCCATGCGCGAAGACGACCTGGATTTCCGGATCGAAGCGGATTGTCCCGGCGTCGATAATGCTGTCACTGCCGCTGTCGGCAAGAATGACATTGATGCGGTTCATAAGCTTATGCAACGCGAAAGGACGCACGAGGACGACATCGGCGTTGACAGACACTTTTTTCTTGTCAAAACTGTCATCCACAATCAAAATCACGCGCAACTCCGGGAAACGCTTTTTTAACGAGCTGATGATCTGCTTTCCGCTGGTATGCATGGACGCTGCATCCACAATCGCGATATCGGCTTCGTGCTCATTCATTTTCGCGATCGCGTTTACACCGTTGCGGGCAAGATCGACATCATAACCCTTGCTCTGCAGACTGAAAAAGAAAGACGGATGTTCAGTCTGCTTCCCTTCAATGAGTAAAATTCTTTTCTTGACCATATTCTCTGCAACTCCGTAAACGCGTGAATTCCTGTTGATACGATCCGCCGAAAGGCGGGACATCTCTGTTTTTTCTCTTTGCAATAATCATGCCAAAAAGGTTAAACTTAAATTTCTTTAAATTATACTTCTGTTTCTTTAAGTGGGGGATGAAGTATAAGCATATGAGAAAACAGCCGTAAATTTTTCAGAAAGAACAATTCAGCGCGAAAATTTAAAAATTTTTAATTTTGTCCGAACCCACAGAGGGTTATTTTCCGAACCTTTTGGGAATGATTTTATCAGGCTGTGAATCAGCCGCCTAGATATTGATGTAAAATAATAATGCGTCATCTGACGCCCGGAGGAATTATGAGCGAATTGACAGAAGTAACCATTGACAGTCTGAGAGTCAGCATGATCAATCAGCACCGTGTCCTGCTTTTAAAGGAGAAGAACGGCGGAACCTACCTCCCGCTGTATATCGGGCAGAACGAAGCGGAATCCATTCTTCTGGCGCTGCAGAATATTGAATGTTGCCATCCCCTGCCTCATGAACTCCTCCTTTCCGTAGTGAAATCTCTGAACGCGAGCGTGGTTTTTGCAGAGATTGCGGAGCAGAAGCCCGCGTCGCTGCGGGCGGTTCTCGTTCTGCGGGACGGGAACGGCGCAAGAGTCCATGTCAGCTGCCGCCCGAGTGACGCAATTACGACTGCGCTCCATTGCCACGCGCCGATTTACGCAGACAGCGGGCTGATGCTTGCCGCCGGCATCCGTCCGGAAGCGGATATTCGCAAATCGAACGCCGATGCCGTCTCCGGAAGTGCTGAAAACGGCGACGGTTTTGACCTCTCCGTCTTCGAGAATTTCTTCAACGACCTGGATAACAAGGACGACGCCGGAAAAGACGACGAACACAGCGACAAAAAATAGGAGCGCACATCGGCTATGGAAGCGGAAGAATACAATTACGAAGAGCCGATGGATCCCGCGTACGGAAACCCGGAAGAGCTGAATCAAGTTCCATACAGCAAAGAAGCCGAGGAAGCTGTCCTCGGCGCGGTTCTGATTAACCCCGAAAAGTATTTCGATGTCGCGCAGCTCATCAATGCGAACGACTTCTACATCCACCGCAACCGCTGGGTATGGGAAGCCTACGGCGCCCTGTTCGAAAAGGGCATGGCAATTGATGTTCAGACAGTCTCCGAGGAACTGGACGCCGGGGAACATCTGGAAGAAGTCGGCGGCAAAGTATTTTTCTATAACCTGACCTCAAAGACTCCGTCTTCCATGCACGCGGAGTCGTACGCCAACATCATTCTGGAAAAAAGCCAGCGCCGCGCCCTCATTGAGGCGGGGCAGAAAATGATTCAGCTGGCGTTTGATTCGAAGAAGGATCTGAACACCGTCATCGGCGAATCCGAACAGGCCGTGTTTGATGTCAGTGAGAAGCGCGACCGCAAAGAAGTCGTGCCGATCACGAATGTCCTTTCCGAGATCTATGATAAAGTCCGCCTGCTCTATCAGCAGGGCGCGGATATCGTCGGCGTCCCGTCCGGACTGACCGACCTCGACAAGCTTCTCGGAGGCTTTCAAAAATCCGACCTCATCATCGTCGCCGGACGTCCGGGTATGGGTAAAACCGGTTTCATGCTGACCGTTTTAAAGAATGCGGCACTGAGGGAGAAGAAACGCATTGCCATGTTCTCTCTGGAAATGTCCAATGAACAGCTGGTTCACCGTCTCATCTCCCAGCAGACCGGCATCAATACACAGAAACTGCGCACGGGCAAGCTGACCGATGACGACCTGCCTTACTTCGTGGAAGCCATTGATATTTTCGGCGAGACCAAGATCTACCTTGATGATACGCCCGCCATCACCCCGATGCAGCTGCGCACGAAATGCCGGCGTCTGCACATGGAGCATCATCTGGACATGATCATCATCGACTATCTGCAGCTCATGAGCGGCGACTCCGGCACGGACAACCGTGCGCAGGAAGTCTCACAGATTTCCCGCTCTTTAAAAATGCTTGCCAAGGAGCTGGATATTCCCATTCTCACCGCTGCGCAGCTCTCGAGAGGCGTTGAACAGCGCGGCTCGGATTCCATTCCGAGACTTTCCGACCTGCGCGAATCCGGTTCACTGGAACAGGACGCGGATATTGTCATGTTCCTGCATAACCCGAACGCGGGCAAGGAAGGCGAGGCGCCGAACCCGGACGGCGCAATGCAGCTGATCGTGGCAAAGCATCGTCACGGTCCGATCGGAACCATTGACCTGGTCTTCCTGAAGAGCCAGGCGCAGTTCGTCAACGCGGCGCGGGTCTGATCTCATGAAGCGCGTGTTTTCCGGATTCAACACAGGCATCGAAGTCGTCCCGACGCAGTTTTTCGAGGAGATTCTGCCGTATATTGACGACCCGGCGGAGCTGAAGGTTTCCGTTTTTGTGTTTCACCTGCTCAACCAGTTCGAAGGAGACAAACGTTTCCTCGTTCGGGATGATTTCACGGAGCAGAAAACATTCATGGATGGGCTTTCGGAAGATCCCGCCGAAGCGGAAGCCTTGCTGGACGCGGGATTGCAGGCGGCGGAACAGCGCGGGATGCTCCTCACGGCATGCTATGACGGACAGCCGATTTATTTTCTGAACTCACCGAAAGGTCGATCCGCGCTCGAACGGCTTGAGAACGGCACCTGGGTGCCTGATGCCTTCGTACATCTCAGCGGACAGACGGAGGTTTTCCGTCCCACGATTTTCCGTTTATATGAAGAGAATATCGGTCCGCTGACACCGATGATCGCGGACATTCTCAGAGACTGCGAGAAGGATTATCCTTACGACTGGATCCGCGACGCGGTTTCGGAGGCGGTCATCAATAATGCGCGCAGCTGGCGCTATATCGACTCGATTTTACGCTCATGGAAGGAGAACGGGCACATTGGAACCGATCAATAAATTCACCGAAAGCATTGCCGCCCGGATCAAGCGGGACTTTATCCCGCCGGAAAAGCCGGCCAAACAGGCTCCCGCCGCCGCCCGCACGGTCGGGTTCGGAGATCCCGACTGCCCGATCTGCCACGGCATCGGTTTCACCCGCGACGATTCCCTTGAGCCCGGCGACCCGGGATTCGGGAAAATCGTGCCCTGTGAATGTCATAAGAAGGAGCTGATTGAGGCGGAGCGCAAAGCCCGCGCCGAGATATCCAACCTTAACGGCTATGAGCATATGACCTTCGCCAACTTCAACCCCGAAGGCCGAGGACAGCTTCGCGACGACCAGAAAGCGAACCTCCAATACGCGAAAGCGATTGCCATGAAGTTCGCGGAGAAACCGGACGGCTGGCTCTTTTTCACAGGCACCTACGGCACCGGGAAAACCCATCTTGCCGCCGCCATCGCCAATGAAGCGCTGGAAAACGGCATCGCTAACATTTTTCAGCCGGTTCCCGATCTGCTTGATCAACTGCGCGCTTCTTTCGGCCGGGTCGGGGAATCCTATCAGGAACGTTTCGACCGGGTTCGCACGATTCCACTGCTGATTCTGGACGATCTGGGCACGCAGAATGATACGGGCTGGGCGGAAGAAAAACTGTACCAGATCATCAACTACCGCTATGTGAACAAACTGCCGACCGTCATCACGACCAATGTCGCTCTGCGTGAGATGGACGGACGAATTGCCTCGCGTCTGAAAGACCCGCTGGTCAACCGCGTGACCTTTATGACGCCCGACTACCGTGATCCGCTTTCCGGCTCCGGCAGCGAAGATGAACTTTCCATTCTGCATCTGCTCAGTGACCGCAAGTTCAGCTCTTTCAGCACGCGCGAAAAGGAGAATCTCAGCCCGGCAGCTGCGGAGCAGCTGGCGAAAGCACTCGGCGAAAGCATCGAGTTCGCCGCAGATCCGCGCGGCTGGCTGGTGCTTGCCGGTCCGTCCGGCATCGGAAAGACCCACCTTGCCGCCGCCATCGGCAATCAGTGCCGCGACCGCATGGAGAACCCCATCTTCGTGACCGCGTCCGACCTGCTGGATCACCTGCGGGCGACTTTCAATCCCAACGCTACGACCGGCTACGACAAAGTCTTTGAACAGATCCGCGGTGCGCAGATCCTGATTTTGAACTATCTCGACACGGTCAACGCTACATCCTGGTCCAAGGAAAAGATGTACCAGATTCTGAATTACCGCTATCAGGCCAAGCTGCCGACAGTCATCACCCTGATGAAACCGATCAAGGAAGTGGATCCGAATATCCGCAGCCGCCTGGTCGACGCGACTGTCTGCACCGTCGTTCAGATGTTCGATGTCCCCATGTATAACAAAAACCCGAATGTGGATCTGAGCACGCTGAAGGGAACGAGACGATACAGAAAAACGTAACGGTATGATTTGCGTGTTTTTGTTAAGATTAAACTGTCATAATCATTCTTTTCGTCATATCTCATGACGTAATTCATGATATTCGGAGGAGGTCAATGAAAAGATTATCAATCGCTTTTGTTTTAAGTTTATTACTCGTGTTCGTCGGATGCGTTTCGGCGCAGGAAACTGCCGAAGCGGTCAAGGTTGTTGACGGATTGGAACGGGAAGTCGTGATTGACAGTCCTGTAACTTCGGTGATCACGCTCAGCCCGTCCATGACGGAAATTGTCTGCGCACTGGGAAAGTGCGATCTGCTCAAAGGCACGGATGCGTATTCCAACTACCCGGAAGACCGTCCCGAGACGGAAAGCGTTGTCAACTATGATATGAGCCTGAACTATGAACTCATGCTCGACATTGCGCCCGACCTTATCCTCGCCGCGGAAACGACAGGCACGGATCAGGTTTACGAAATGGAAAAGCTGGGGCTGAATGTGTTTTATCAGCTGAATCCGACGGATTTTGACGGGCTGTATGAGAACATCCGTGAGATTGCCGTTCTGTTGGACGCGGAAGACGAAGCCGAGGATGTGATCGCGGATATGCAGACCCGCGTAGCGGCGGTGGAAGATGCTGTCGCGAACGTCAGCGAACGCCCGACAGTCTTCTATGAAATCGACGCGACCGACCCGTCCAAGCCCTGGACCTCCGGCGGCGGCACTTTCATTGATATGCTCATCAGCATGGCGGGCGGCGTCAATATCGCCGCAGAGCAGGAAGGCTCCTGGCTGCAGCTCAGCGAGGAATATCTCATTGCGAAAGATCCCTCCGTCATCATCCTCGGAGACTCCAATTACGGCACAGACCTTGAGGCTGTCCAAGCCCGTCCCGGTTGGGACGCCATTGAAGCGGTCAAGACCGGCGCGGTTTATGCCTTCAATGACGACTTGAGTTCCCGCCCGGGTCCGCGCCTTGCGGAAGCCTTGGAAATCATCGCCGGTCTGCTGCATCCGGAATGTTTTGAATAAACAAACATGCGGACATCGTCGAAAAAGCCTGTCCTTTTCATGTGCTTTGCGCTGGCGGTCTGCGCCGTGTTGGGCATCCTTATCGGCGCTGTCCGCATTCCTTTTACTGATTTTCTCACCGTCTTGAACTGCAAGCTGAGCGGCGCGTCTCTGCCGAAAGAGCTGATCGGAACGGAGAAGATCCTCTTTTCCCTGCGAATACCGCGAACCCTGCTGATGATCCTGACCGGGGCGGCACTGGCCTGCTCCGGTGCATCCTATCAGGGATTGTTCCGCAATCCGCTGGCAGATCCCTATCTCATCGGGATTTCGTCCGGCGCCGGGCTGGGTGCCGTGATTGCCATGTCCATCCGCTGGCCGTACACGCGGCTCAGCACGTTCATGACGCCGCTCTTCAGTTTCCTCTTCGCCATCCTCGCCGTCACGATTGTATTCAACCTCGGCCGCATGGGCGGGTACCTGAACATCACAGGGCTGATTCTCGCGGGTGTCGCGGTGAACGCTTTCGCTTCCGCGGCGACATCCGCTTACATGCTGCTGAACGGGGACGACCTCAAGCGTTCTTTTTCATGGATGCTGGGCGGCGGGCGCGTCTCGGGATGGGACGCGGTGCTCATCTCCGCACCGCTGGTTTTGATCAGCGTCGCGGGACAGATCCGCTGGGCCTATCCGCTCGACATTCTGCAGTTCGGCGATGAACAGGCACTGCAGCTCGGTATTGACATCAAACGCACACGCAACGCATTGATTTTCTACGCCACGCTTGGCACAGCTGCCGCCATCGCGTTTTCAGGCATCATCGGCTTTGTCGGTTTGATCGTGCCGCACCTGCTGCGCATTCTCATGGGGAATGATTACAGAAAACTGATCCCCGCATCCTGCATCGGCGGCGGACTTTTCCTTTGCGCCGCGGACATTCTCGCCCGCATGCTGCTCTCCCCGCAGGAACTCCCGGTCGGGATCGTAACCGCGATGAGCGGCGCACCGTTCTTCCTTTGGATTCTAAACCGCACCAACAAGGCGAAGGTATAGCAATGCTTGAACTCCGCGATGTTTCCATCGCTTATCCCGGCAGGGAACCGATCGTCAATAACATCTCTCTCAGCGTGAATGAGGGAGAAATGCTGGCACTCATCGGCACAAACGGCAGCGGCAAGACAACGCTGATCCGCGGACTGACCGGTCTTCTGCCTCTGCGCGGCGGCGATATTTTCTTTAATCATCAAAGCCTTAACAATTTATCCGCCCGTGAACGCGCACGTCTCATCTCCGTTGTGCCGCAGGCGGCGAACATCCCGCCGGGCTACACCGTCTATGAAACCGTCGCACATGGACGGACACCGTACCTGAATTGGTACGGAAAGCTCGGGACACGCGACAAAGCGGTGATTGACCGCGCGGTCTCCCTGACGGAGCTTACGGATATCGCGGATAAGGATGTCGGTGCTCTCTCCGGCGGACAGCAGCAGCGGGTCATTTTCGCCCGCGCCGCCGCTCAGGATTCCCCGGTGATGGTGATGGACGAACCGACTGCATTCCTGGATCTGCGTTATCAGGTAGAGATGCTGAATCTCGCCCGCGCCTTCTGCCGCGAAGGAACCTGTGTCATCGTCATTCTGCATGATCTGAATCTCGCCGCCCGTTTCGCAGATCGAATCGCCATTCTCAGCAAGGGGCGTATCCGAGACTGCGGCACACCCCGCGAGGTACTGACCGCACCCGCCTTGAGTGAAGTCTACGAAACTCCGATCCGCGTTCTCAACGATCCTGCCGGCGGCATCATTATCCTCCCCGCAACCCGGCAACAACAGGCATAAAAAAACAAGACCTGAACCCGGTCTTGTTTGAAAGATTCCTGTTACTGTATCTTCGGAATCAGGTTCGTTTGACGAACGTGTTCCCGCATTTCGGACAGGTAATCTCAACCTGCCCCAGGCCTTTCGGCACGCGGATGGTCACATGGCACTTTTTGCAGGTATAGAACCTGTGGGTTTTGCGCTGTGACCAACGCTGTTTGACTTTATTCGGGAAACGCTTAATCTTATCGACAATCTTCAAATACGCCAGGCGTTCCCCGGAACGGGCGGAATAATTCTTCGAGAATGTGCGGAATACCTCAATAGCCAAAAGAATCAGAGCGACATAATAAAGCCACGACTTACGGGTGATGATCGAGAGAATCCAAAAAAACAGCACCGCGTATCCCAACATTTGATTGAGTTCGTCCATACCGTAGCGCCCGCGCATAAAGTTCGCGAACTTGTAACGTAGTTGATTCAAAAAGTTTTTCATATTCATCCTCCGCTTGCGTCTGATCCCGGATGAATCATCGCAACGATTTTGATTGTAACAAACAAACATAAGTGCTTTATTAGAAACCGGGTCGCAGTCTGATAAACTCATTAGAAATTGCTTAGATTCGGTACTTCGGGCAAAATCAAGGGTATATTTATTACAGCGTTTATTTTTTATCGAAAGCTTCCGGCGATTGCGGAGCTTTTCCCTTCGACCAACGAACCGGGCATCCCGCAGGGACCGGAAAGAATACGGAACAGAGAAATGACAAGAGACCCCTATGAAGTTCTCGGCCTCAGCAAAGGCGCGAGCGAAGACGAAATCAAACAGGCATACCGTGCGAAGATCAAGGAATGTCATCCCGATCTGCATCCGGATGACCCGAACGCGAATCAGAAGATGAGCGATGTCAACACCGCGTATGACATGCTGATGAATCCGCAGAAATACAACACCGCCTACGGCTCTCAGGGCTACGGTTCGAGTGCAGGCAGCGGCTACAGCAACACCGGCACCTACGGTTACGGATACGGGCCGGGGTACAACACCACAACCCGTACCTACACCTACACCTCCTTTGAAGAGATGTTCAACGACCTCTTCGGCGCTATGTACGGAAACGGCGGATTTTACACCAATTACGGCGGCAGCACGACCGCCTCCCGCAATGCATACGCCGGCAACGGGCAGACGGACAGCACCCCGAAAAACGAAAGCACTGACTCCGAAGACGTGAAGAACGCCGTAAACGCCATCAACGGAGGTCAATACCGCGATGCGCTCACGAACCTTTCTCATGTCGACACCGAGAAGCGCGACGCGCGTTGGCATTACCTCTGCGGGCTGTCCTACGCCGGGCTTGGTCTTTACGATAAAGCCATCCCGAAAATGCAGTCCGCCGCGAAGATGGACCCGCACAACGACAATTATTACAACCTGCTGCAGCGCTACCGCCGCAAGAGCCGCTACACGAACACTTATTCAAGCGGCTCAAGCGAGATGAATTCATTCGGCTGCTCCGGATCTCTTGTGAAAGTCGTGATCGCCATTATTCTGCTCAACCTGCTGTTTACGCTTCTCTTCAAAAGCTGCGGCTACATGCCGTTCTTTTTCTTCTTCTAAGCAAAACCCGCGTGACTCCCGATTCATTCGGGAGTCGCTTTTCTGTTTCACAACGCCCCGTTTTTATAAAACGTTTACAATTCCTTTGTTTATTTTTTTCGCCGCTATGCCTTTGTTCCTGTTATAATATTTGTCGTCGAACAGACAAACAGGAGCATGAATGGCGTCTTTATCACTCAAGCACATACGGAAGGTATTTGACGACCTTCCAAAAAGCACGCAGGACCGGACGGGGCAGGACAAGCTGCCCTCCGCGGTGTCGGATGTCAGCATTGATATTGCAGACCGTGAATTCATTGTTCTTGTCGGTCCATCCGGCTGCGGTAAAACGACAACGCTGCGCATGATTGCAGGACTGGAAGACATTACCTCCGGTGACATTTTCATAGACGGCGTCCGCGTGAATGACATGGAGCCGAAAGACCGAGACATCGCCATGGTTTTCCAGAACTACGCGCTTTATCCCCACATGAGCGTTTATGATAATATCGCCTTCGCACTGCGGAAACGCATCCGCTCCAAGCAGGAAATCGACCGCAAAGTACGTGAGACAGCGGCATTGCTCGACATCAGCGACTGTCTGAAGCGAAAGCCCGCCATGCTTTCCGGCGGGCAGCAGCAGAGAGTTGCCATTGGCCGCGCCATTGTGCGTGACCCGAAAGTCATGCTGATGGACGAGCCGCTCTCCAATCTGGACGCCAAGCTCCGCAACCAGATGCGCGGGGAGCTGATTCGTCTGCGCAAAAAAATCAATGCAACATTCATTTATGTCACACATGATCAAACGGAAGCCATGACGCTTGGAGACCGTCTCGTGGTCATGAAAGAAGGGCTTGTGCAGCAGATCGGAACGCCGCGCCAAGTTTATGAGGAACCGGCGAACCGCTTCGTAGCCGGATTCATCGGAAATCCTCAAATGAATTTCTTTGACGCAGAACTGAGCAAAGTCGGCGCGGACTATACCGCCGTCATCGACGGATATACCATCCCTGTGCCGGCATCCGTCCGCATGATATTTGCCGAGAAGGGTGTTCCCGCCGGACCCGTCACGATCGGCGTCCGCCCCGAGAGCCTGACCCTCGGCAGCTCCGGCATCGAAGCAGCGATAGATTACGCCGAGTTGACGGGCAGCAACTGTAGCCTCCATCTGAACCGTAAAGGCAGCGATGTCATTCTGGTATCGCAGGAGAAGGACGAAAACAATCATCTGCGCACAGAATACAGTCCCAACAGCCGCGTTCATTTCAGCTTCGCGCCGCAAGCGATGTATTTTTTTGACCGAGAGAGCGGTAAAAGTCTCACCGCGCCGGGAGCCGCCAAATGAACAGCCGCGGACGGAAAACCGGGATCAAAATCTTCCTGATGATCCTGCCGATGCTGCTTTTCTCGATCATCTTCGTTTATTATCCCTTCATCAAAACCATTGTTCACTCCTTTTCCATCGTCAACGCGAAAGGCGTCATCAAAGGGTTTGCGGGATTGGATAACTACCGTTATGTTTTCGGACGTTCCGACTTCCGGGACGCGCTGAAACACACGCTGATTCTAACCTTCATCAATGTCCCCGTGACGCTGTTGATCACCATCGGGCTGGCATTGCTGGCGGAGAAAAAGCGCAAACTAAGCCCGTTTTATGAGACCCTGTTTGCGCTGCCGATGTCGGTTTCCATGTCCGCCGCCTGCATGATTTTCAAATCCATGTTCAGTCCCGGTGTCGGATTCATCAACTACTTCTTCGGCATCAAATGCGGCTGGTTCGAAAGTCAGGAAACCGCGCTGCTGTCATGCCTTCTCATTACGATCTGGATGGGCATCGGCTTTGACTTCATGATTCTGCTCTCCGCCCTGCGTTCCATCCCCAAACAAATTATTGAGACCACCCGCGTAGACGGCATCGGCACCCTGCGGCGGATCTTCCTCGTGCAGCTGCCGCTGATCTCGCCGACGATTTTCTATGTTTTCTGCACGAATCTTGTCCTTGCCATGATGACTTCCGCGCCGATGATCATCATTCTCGGCTCCACACCCGAAGCCGCGTCCGCGTCAACGCTGATGTCCATGATGTACCGTTCCGGCATTTCCGCCTCGGATTACTCCCTGGCGGCTGTGCTGAGCATCACAGCGTTTCTGCTGACACTCCTCTTCACGCTGCTCTCATTCCTTTTTGAGCGGAGGAAGGTACATTACCGATGAAAAAACGAAGCGTTCTTGACGCGGCGATCTCCGTAATCGCGGTCATTCTCGGATTGATCATCATCTTTCCGGTCATTTACTGCGTCCTCGGCGCGTTCAAAACGCCGTCGGAGTTTCTGAATCCGAAACTGCTGCCGGGCAGCTTCACCTATCTGGAGAATTTCAAAGAGGCGCTGAGCAAAGGGAATCTTCTGCGCTATGCCGGGAATTCCTTCATTGTCGCTTTCTTCGGTACGCTCATCCGCCTGATTTTCTCGACGCTCTCCGCTTACGTCTTCGCGTATTATGACTTCAAGGGAAAGAACCTGCTCTTCTTCCTTTTCCTCGGCACAATGATGATCCCCGGGGACGTTTTGCTGACGACGAACTACCTGACCGTCTCAAAAGCCCACCTTCTGAACACCTACTTCGCCTGTATGGCAGTCTATTTCGTCTCTGCCTCGCAAATGTTCATTCTGCGGCAGAAGTTCAAGTCCCTGCCCCGCTCCCTGCGCGAAGCCGCACGGATTGACGGATACGATGATTTCGGATACATCAAAGATGTGTTGCTGCCGGTCTGCAAGCCGCTGCTGACGACGCTTTTCATTCAAAGCTTCATCAGCCTCTGGAACGCATACCTATGGCCGCTGATCGTCACCGCGTCTTCGCCGAATATGCGCACCATCACCGTCGGCATCACTCGTCTCAATTCCTGGGAAGACGAGAACTATCAGCTTGTTCTGGCGGGTGTCGCGCTCTCTCTGATCCCTTCGCTGATTCTTTTTCTGATCATGCGCAAGAATTACAAGACCAACGGGGAAGACTCCGTCACAATCGGGTAACACCCCGGAAAGAAGGAAATTGCTTATGAAAAAGTGTTTTGTCATGCTCCTGTCAGCACTCGCCGCTTTCGCTCTCTGCTCCTGCTCCAAGCAGGCTTCCGTTCAATCCGCGGAGCTTGGCAGTGAACCTGTAACCATCACATTCTGGCACAGTGCCTCCGACGATGCGGGCGTACTGGTTGACAAGTACGTCAAAGAGTTCAACGAGACAAACGATAAACAGATTACCGTTGAGGCAGTCTATCAGGGGCAGTATTCCGACGCGGCGACATTGATGAGAACCATACTCTCTGCGGAGAACTATTCCGAGCTTCCGAACATCATGCAGCTGGACGCTACCGGCAAAGTGGATTATTACAACTCCGGCCGCGCACTGACGATTGACGAGGCGCAGGAACGCTTCGGCGAAAATATCACCGACGGTTGTTTTGAATCCGTGTTGGCTAACTGGCAGTACAGCGGTGCGCAGCTCGGAATGCCCTTCGCCACCTCCACCACAGTCACCTACTGTAATATGGATCTGCTGGCACAAGCGGGATGGAGCGAATGTCCGACTTCGTTTACGGACATGATCAAGCTTTCCGACGATATGAAAGCCGCCGGCATTGAAGCCGCGGCATACGGAACAGTGCCGAACACCCCGACTCTGGCCAACTGGCTCGGTCAAATGGGCAGTTATGTTGTCAACAACAAAAACGGTTCCGAGGGCATGGCCACTGCGCTCGACTGCGTCGAGAACGGCGCACTGCGCGATTTCCTCGCCGCTTGGAAAGAAATGTATGACGCGGGCGCCGTGCAGAACGCATCCCTTTCCACGAATCAGTTCGTTGCCGGCGAAGTCGCTGTCTTCACCGGCTCTTCCTCAAGCCTGAACTCCGTACTGGCAAAAGTGGACGGTGCCTTTGAAGTCGGCGTCGCGAACTTCCTGCGTGTCAATGACGAGGTTCCTTTCGGTGCCACGCCGTCCGGTTCCTGTCTCGTACTCTTCAAAGACGATGGAAGCTCGCTGAAAGAACAGGCCGCCTGGGAATTTTTGAAATACATGACGGGAGAAGCGGTACAGAGCGGCTTCGCCGCCGGCACCGGCTACACCGTTGCCCGATCAAGTGAGGTCTGGGACACGTTCATCGCGGACGGACACGAGAGATACGACATCGGCAGAGAACAGCTGAGCATTACCCCGCCTGAGATGCGCTCCGTCACCATCGGTCCGTCTGTTGACTTCTACAACGCCATCATGACAGGTATCAGTGAGATGCTTGAGAACGGCACCGATCCCGACACCGCCGCGGCTGAGCTTGCGGAAACCCTGCAAGGATTGCTTGATAACTGGGCGAGAATGAACAGCTGATGAACCTCTCTACCTCTACCAACATCTGCTGCCTCACCCCGGAAGGCAAATACGTATCGACGAAGAGCTGCATTGAGCAGTGCGCTGCGGCAGGATACACGGTGCTTGACATCAACTTCTGCGAAGCCATGAACCCGACTTCCCGAATGCGCGATGATGACTGGGAAACTTATGTAGAGGAACTTGCCGCACTGGGATCATCCCTCGGGGTGACTTTCACGCAGTCTCACCTGCCGTATTACGACATTTTCGGGGAGAATGAGACGGCGAAAGTGAGCTTGATGGAAGAGCTGATCCGCCGTTCGATCATCGCCGGCGCACGTCTCGGCGTACGCTGGGCTGTGACGCATCCCGGCACCGTCTGGTCCGCCGGCTCGGATATGTCCGTCTCCTTGGAACGGAACCTCTCGTATTACGCGAAGCACATCCAAACAGCCCGCGAACACGGGATCGGCATCGCCCTTGAGAATGATTTTGAATACCGCGGCGGTGCGCCGTATCAGCGGGTTTTCTGCGCCGATGTCCATGAGCAAGTGATGCTGATTGATGCATTCAATGACCCGGAATATGTCGGCGCCTGTTATGACTTCGGGCACGGCAACCTGACCGGAGGTTTCCACAGGGAGAATCTGCTTGCGCTTGGGCAGCGTCTCAAGGCGGTTCACATCGCGGATAACAGAGGTATGGCGGACGAGCATCTATTGCCTTTCCACGGAAACATTGACTGGAAACGCTGCATGGAAACCTTGGCTGAAATTCAATACGAAGGCGACCTGACTTACGAGATCCAGCAATGGTCACGCTATTATCCCAACGAGCTTAAGCCCCTCGCCATCAAACACGCGCTCGAAATTGAGAAAGTCCTGGCGGAATGGTTTCATCACGCACGGTAAACCGGCGCGAAAGACTTTCTTACGAGCACAGGAAACAAAAAAGGGGACTGCCTCACATGAGACAGCCTCCTTTATCTTGTTTTCCTGAGAAGAGACTGATTCACTTTCGCGAAGCGGCGTTCAGTCCTTCCGCGACGAGAGGAAGAGGGAGCGCGTCAGCGCCGGATGAGATTCATGAGCCGCAATATGCGTTATCGCGGCTTACGCCTTGTAGGTCGTCAGGCCGTCCTTGATCGTCTCCGCGATCTTCACATTATGAATCTCACGCGGGTCAATCTCGAACAGGTTCCGGTCGTAGACAGTCAGGTCAGCATACTTACCCGGTTCAATGGAGCCGAGAACATTTTCCCTCCGCATCTGGTAGGCGTTGCGGATGGTGTAACCCTTGATGACGTCAGCCACGGTGATGCGTTCCGAGGCATCATGCACGTAAGCATTCTCCTCGCCGACATGTTGGCGGGTAATCAGCGTCTCAATATTCGGCATAATCGGGAAAGTCGTCGGATCGGTCGGGTAGTCGGAACCGAAGCCGACCATCGCGCCGCCGTTCATGATGGACTTGACCGGGTAGATCTTCGCCTCGGAGACCTGCTTCATCAGGCTTTCATTGTTTTCGGACACAGAGGCGATCCAGCAGCCCGTGGTATTCGAAAAGACGTTGTTCCTGCCGAAGAGCGCGATATCATCCGGATAAACGCACTGGGAATGTGAGCAGATAATGCGGATGTCCTTATATCCCTTCGCACGGACATTGCCGGCGGCGGCAAGGACATTGTGGATCGCGTCGGAGCCAATGGCGTGGATATTGACATCAATGCCCGCCTTGGCGCAATCCTCAAATTTTTCCGTGAGTTCCTCAACCGACAGCATCGGCTTCACGACCTCTCCGTTCGGGTACGCATTGGGCAGTGCGGCGGAGTTACTCTCGATCGTGCCGTCATTGACGAGTTTATGGAAGGTGCAAAAGAAACGGTCGTTCCTGAACTTTCTGCTGAGCGCGACAGTGTCAGCGAACGCCTGTTCATAAAGACCCGTCATGCCCGCGTAACCGCAGAAGTTCAGGCGAATGGGCGTTTCATCCTTATCAAAGACCGCGTTCATTGCATCATTGAACAAGTTCCGAATGAAGCTGGCCGCGCAGCAGTCCACGACCGAAGTAATGCCGTTCGCGGAGGCATTCGCGAAGAAAGCGGGAAAAGCGTTGATGATGTCCGCGTCATTGAAATACTTAACATCTTTCATCACAGCGTCCAACGAGGCAAGTTCTTTCGCGTAACCCGTCAACTCACCGTCCGCGTCGCGCTGATAAACCACATCGCTCGCACGGTCGATATCCGGGGTCTCACGGGTGATACCGGCGACTTCAAGAGCCTTGGAGTTACACCAGATCACGTGCATGCTTGATGCAAGCAGGACAATCGGCTTGTCGGCGCAGATTGCGTCCAGGTCTTTTTTATGCGGACCTGCAGCGCCGAACATTGTGTCAGTCCAGCCGAGGCCGGTATACGCGGGCTTTTCCGGGTGATCGTCAATGAACTGCCTGACCGTTGCGTAAATCTCATCCGCGGACATGCCGTGCAACGTGATCAAACCCGCAAACATGTTCGCCCCGAAGAAATGAAGGTGTCCGTCGATCAGTCCGGGAGTGACCAGCCTGCCGCCCAAGTCCTCGGCTTTTACGCCGGGGGCGACCTTCAGAGCCTCTTCATTACTGCCGACAAAGGCGATTTTGTTGCCCTTGATCACAACGGCCTCAGCCCACGGCTGACTGTCGTTGGAAGTGAAAATTTTCCCGTTCGTGAGTACTCTTACCTTCTCGCTCATTTTGACGTTCCCTTTCCTGAATCAAACGATCACCATATACACAATTTGTTCTAATCTATTATAACCCTGTTTTTCCGTTGGATTTTCTCATAAAGTCTTGACAGACTTCCGGCATTGAGCATTTTCTCAGCCGAACAGAGTATAATAAAAGCATGTATTTAAAGGGCTCATCTTATAACTATTCTTCCCGACGAAAGCGCTCCGGTCCGATCCGTATTCTGGTGCTGATGGTGCTCGTCGGCATCGGGTTATACTACTGCATTAACATCGTCCCGAACACCAACCCGCTCTTCATCGCGACCGCGACACCAACAACGCCTCCCGAAGCCTATCTGAACGAAGCCGAGACATACTACGCGGAAGGTCGTCTGAGCCGCGCCATTGAGAGCTACCAGAAAGCCATCAAAGCCGACCCGAAAAACATCAATTCCTATATCGCGCTCGCCAAGCTGCAGGTTTTCAACGGAAATTACGAAGATGCGCTGGCCAACGCGGAGAACGCGATTCTTCTGAACCCGAACAGCGCCGAAGCGCACGCTGTCCGCGGCTGGGCGCTCGGTATGCAGGGCGACTATCTCGATGCCGACACCGCCTTCAGCCGCGCCAAGGAACTGAATCCGAACCTCAGCCTCACGTACGCATATCAGACCGAGGTTCTGGTGGATCAGATCAATAACGGCGAGGATCGTTTGGACACGCTTGACAACGCCACAGCGGCCTCCCGTCAAGCCATCACGCTCGGCAATCAGACCATGGAAGCACACCGCGCCCGCGGTCTTCTGCTTGAAATCACAGGCAACTATGAGCAAGCGGTTACGGAATTTCAGATCGCGATTGCCGTTAACCCGAACATCGCCGATCTCTACCTTGCTCTCGGACGCGCCTACCGCGCCATGGGTGATGACACCAACGCCATTACCGCCTTCGAGCGCGCGTCCACACTGAACCCGTACGATCCCTGGGCACCGTACTACATCTCCCGCACCTATGCCTCGAACGGTGAATACACCAAAGCGATACAGCAGGGCGAAGATGCCATTGAGCTCGACCCGACCGAGACGCAATTCTACTGGAACCTCGGTACGCAGTATTACCGCTCCGGCAACTACGCCAAGGCGCTGGATTACTTCCGTCTCTCCATTCAGGGCGGTATCGGGCAAGACGGTGCCGTTGTGGAGGGCATCCCCTTAAGCTATGACAACCGTGTTTCAGAGCTTTACTATATGTACGGTCTGATCCTCGCCCGCAGCGGTCAATGTCAGGAAGCGGCGGAAGTTGTCCGTCTGTTGACGCAGGGCGTGCCGGATGATCAAACCGCCGTGCTGAACGCGGAGTACATGACCGAGATCTGCAAAGAAGGCGACTTTGACATCGTGCTCGATACTTCCGCAACAGCCTCCTTTGACTCTGCGTCAAGCGACAGCTCCGACACGGAAGAGACACCCGAAGCGGAAGACGAAATGCTCGTAAACAACTATCGATAGGATCATCCTATGGAATTCACGAAAGAAATCGACCTTTATCTCCGTTCCAAAGCCACGCTCATTCTGGTCATCAGCCCGGAAGAGGAGCGCGTCACGGAGGAATTGAAAACGCTCTGCAAGAACACGCAGCGTAGCTGTATCTGCTGGAACATTGCCGACGGTTTTTCATTGGCGGTGGGGAAGCTCGCGCCGACCGGCGGACGGGATCCGCTCAGCGTGCTGGAACAAATCGAGAAAGCCGACCCGCAGGAAGCCGCGCTCTTCATTCTCAATGACTTTCACGAATGTTGGGACAATCCCAGCATCAAGCGCAAGCTCCGCGGACTGGCGCAGAAGCTGAAATATACGCGGAAGTCGATCCTGATCACCGCGCCGGAGGCGACACTTCCCGCAGAACTCGTGAACGAATGTGTCGTTGTGGATTATCCGCTTCCGAACATCAAAACATTGGAATCCGTCCTGGACAAGCTGCGCCTGACGCCGGGCGTCACGATTGACCTGACAGCCGCCGGCAAAGAGAAACTCCTGCAGGCCGCACTGGGACTGACTGCTTCACAGGCACAGCGGGTCTTCGCCAAAGCCATTGTGAATAACGGGCATCTCAGCGATGAAGACATTGACTTCGTCACGCGTGAGAAGAAACAGCTGATCCGCGATATTGAGTCATTGGAATTCGCCGACTTTTCCGAGAACCCGGAAAATGTCGGCGGGCTGGGCGAATTAAAGCATTGGCTGGGGCTGCGCGAGAAAGCCTTCAGCAGTGAGGCCCGCGCCTACGGACTGCCCGTTCCGAAGGGCATCGCGCTGATCGGCATTCCGGGGACGGGAAAATCCCTGACCGCGAAAATGATCAGCCGCCTGTGGCATCTGCCGCTCATCCGTCTGGATGTCGGCGCACTCTTCGGCAGCCTTGTCGGTGAATCCGAAGAACGGGTTCGCCACGCCCTCGCGGTCGTTGAGATTATCTCGCCCTGCATCCTCTGGATTGACGAGCTGGAAAAGGCACTCTCCCACGGCGGACTGGACAGCGGAACAAGCACCCGCGTCTTCGGCAGCATCCTCACCTGGATGCAGGAAAAGACCGCGCCGGTCTTCGTTGTCGCCACCGCCAACGATGTCACGCAGCTTCCGCCGGAGCTTTTGCGCCGCGGGCGATTCGATGAGATCTTCTTCCTCGACCTGCCGACAGAAGCCGAGCGGGAAGAAATCTTCTCCGTTCACCTGCTGAAACGCGGCAGACTGCCCGAATCCTATGATCTCAAGCTCCTCGCACGAACCTCGAACGGCTTCGTCGGGTCTGAAATAGAGCAGGCGGTCATTGACGCGATGTATATCGGCTTCAATGATGACGGGCGCGAATTCGACACGCAAGATATTCTCGCCGCATTGCGGCGGCAGGTTCCGCTTTCTGTCTCTCAGCGTGAGCAGATCGAAAAACTGCGCGGCTGGCTGCGGGAAGGGCGGGCTCAGTCCGCGTCTTTCAGCGATGCCGCCGATGCGGAATCGCAGTTCGTCCCCATTCAAATCGAACTGGAGAAATAAGCCATGTCTCATATCTCCGTTATGAAAACCGTCTTCGCGGATCAAGCGCTCCTGCTTGAAGCGCTGCGGGCACTCGGGTATACCGATATTCAGGAAGGGGAGAACCTCACCATCTCTGACGGCATAAAAACAGTCAAAGTTGATTTTCTCGTGAATGTGCCGTATTCCGACCCGATCGGCATTCGCAAAGGAAAGAACGGCGGACAGCTTGCCGCAGACTGGTTTCGCGTCAACCTGAACAAAAAGAAATTCACCGACAGTCTGAAGCAGCAATACGCCTATCTCTCTGTCAAAAAGTCCCTGCTTGAACAGGGA
>CAVESB010000008.1:0-50616 GCA_963618265.1 bacterium | reverse complement strand
CTCCATAAAAAACTAAACTAAATCCCTTTACTTCTATTAAATTGTTTTTTTTTTGTCAAGAGGTGCGCAGAGGTTAATGACAGATGTCACCCGCAAACAGCGAAGCAGTGTGAAAAAGGACACTTTTATGGTACAATACGCTGAGTCTGACATCAAAATCACGCATTGAGATGAAAGACGCGGTACATATCCCGAACCCTGAGCTGACCGCCGTATGCCGGTCCGTGAAGCCTGCGCGGGGGAATTTTTCTGCTGTGAATGTGACTGCGTCTGTTTGTCGGACGCGGTTTTTTTATGCTGTGAATCAGAAGGAGCCAATGAATGATGCCGTCCCGTGTCGCGTTGATCGCGATTGTTGTTGAGAACCCGGATTCTGTTGAGACATTGAATGACCTGCTGCATCAATACCGCCGGTCCATCATCGGGCGCATGGGCATTCCCTGCCCCGAACGCGGGATCTCGTTGATCTCTGTGGCAGTGGACGCGCCGCAGAATGTCATCAGTGAGCTCTCCGGCAAGGTCGGGCGTCTGCCCGGCATCAATGTCAAGACGGCTTACGCCAACGTTACGGAGCAGCATGAGGAATAACGGCATCTCCCCGCTGTGGAGGGTTCTGCTGCCGCTGCTCCCGCTTGGCGCGGCGCTCTTTGCCTTATGCGCGGGGCGCATGTCCATCGGCGTCGGTGAGGTGCTGACCTCGATAGGCGGCAGACTGACAGGGACGGCGGCGGCTTCGGCACAGATTGAGATGGTGTTGTGGAAGATCCGCTTCCCGCGCATCCTGCTTGCCCTGCTGGTCGGCGCGGGTCTCTCCGTCAGCGGCGCCGCCTTTCAAAGCCTGTTCTCGAATCCGCTTGCCTCACCGGATACCTTAGGCGTGGCGTCGGGCGCAAGCTTCGGCGCGGCGCTGGGTCTGCTTCTGGATTTGCCGCAGATCGGTGTGCAGATCTGCGCGCTTGTTTTCGGCATGATGGCGATGGCGTTGACCGTCCTGACCGGGCTGACGCGGAAACAGCGGGCATTTTCCTCCGTTGTGCTTGCCGGCATCATGATCGGCTCGCTCTTCTCGGCCATGCTCTCTTTCGTCAAATTCACGGCGGACACCGAAACGAAGCTGCCCGCCATTACATACTTCCTGATGGGGAACCTCTCCGCCGCCAATTACCGCTCGCTCGCGGTCGGGGCGCCGATGATCATCTGCTGTGTGCTCATGCTCTTCCTGCTGCGCTGGCGCATGAACCTGCTGATGCTGACAGAAGAGGAAGCGCGGGCGTTCGGCGTGAACCTGAAAGCCCTGCGCGCGGTGACGATGGTCTGCGCTTCGGCGGCTGCCTCGTCCTGCATTGCGATGTGCGGACAGGTCGGCTGGGTCGGCTTGATCATCCCGCATATGGCGCGGATGCTCTTCGGCTCCAATCATATGAGCATTATCCCCGCCTCGATCTTCATCGGCAGCGCGTACCTGACGGTGGTTGACACCGCCGCCCGTTCCATCTCCGCCGCGGAACTGCCGATCTCTATCCTGACCGCCCTCGTCGGCGCGCCTTTCTTCATCCTGCTGATGCGGAAGACGGAAGGGGGGATGCTGTGATTCTGCGGGTTGAGAACGGATGCTTCGCCTATCGCGGCGGCGCGGAGGTATTGCGGAATGTCAGCCTTGAGGCAGCTTCGGGGGAGCTGGTGGCTGTCCTCGGTCCGAACGGTTCGGGCAAGACGACCCTGCTGCGCTGTCTGCTGGGACAGCTGAAATGGACTTCCGGGCGTTCGATGATTACGGAGGGCGACCCGAAGCGGATTTCCTATGTGCCGCAGGCGCGGGGCGTCGTCAGTCCGCTCTCGGTTGAGGATATGATCCTCATCGGGCGGACGGGACATATGGATCTGTTCGGCACGCCTTCCAAACGGGATCGCGCGATTGCCCGGCAGACGGCGGAGCGCCTCGGCATTGCCTCACTGCTCAACTGCCGCTGTACGGAAATCAGCGGCGGAGAGTTGCAAATGGTGCTGATTGCCCGCTCCCTGGCGGCGGAACCGCAGTTGATCATTTTGGATGAGCCGGAGTCCAATCTGGATTTCCGCAACCAGCTGATCACGCTGGACACCCTGACGGCTCTGAAAGAAAGCGGCATCTGCTGCCTTTTCAACACCCATTACCCGGAGCACGCCCTGACGAGAGCCGACCGAACGCTGCTGCTGCCGAAACACGGAACGCCGCTCTTCGGTTCAACCGCGGAAGTGCTGACGGAGGAAAACATCGCCGCCGTGTTCGGCGTTGACGCTTACATCGGAGAAGCCGGCGGAATCAAATGCATTCTGCCGAGAAAGATTATCTGAATGTCAATCATTTTTATAAGGAGAATTTCGCCATGAAAAAGACTTGTCTTGTGTTAGCCGTGTTGTTCGCTTTGCTCATCTCTGTCTTGTGCGTTGCCGCGCAGGACACCATCACCATCGTTGATCACGCCGGGAATGAAGTCACGCTCCCGGCTGAGATCAAGCGCATTGCCGTCGCGGACATTTTCCCGATTCCCTCCGTGCTGGCTGTCTTCTTTGACTCCGCTGAAAACCTCGTCGGCATCTCCCCCCAGGCAATGGCCGCCGCGAAGAACGGCCTGCTCTCCGAACTCTATCCCGAGATCCTGAACGCCGAGACCGGCTGGACCGACGGGACGAATGTCAACGTTGAGGAGCTTGCCAAACTTGAGCCGGATGTCGTCATCTACTCCGCGGGCAACGCCGTCAACGGCGACGTTCTGCGTGACGCCGGTTTCAACGCCGTCGGCATTTCCGCCGGCAAATGGGGCTATGATGCCATTGAGACGCTGAATCAGTGGATTGACCTCTTCTCCCAGATGTTCCCGGGCAATGACCGCGCCGAGACGGTGCGCGCTTACAGTGAGGAAGTTTTCGCTTTCGTCCGCGAACGTGTCGAGACCCTGACGGATGACGAAAGGGAAAAGGTCTTCTTCCTCTTCCAGTACAACGACTCCACCATCTCAACCTCCGGCAGGAAATTCTTCGGTCAATGGTGGGCGGATGCCATCAATGCCGTCAATGTCGGCGGAGAGCTGGAAAATGAAATGTCCACGGCGGTCAACCTTGAGCAGGTCTATGCCTGGAACCCGGATCGCATCCTGATCACGAACTTCAATGCCTCGACCCCGGATGACCTTTACAACAATACCGTCGGCTCTTATGACTGGTCCGGCATCAACGCCGTCATCAATCACAAAGTGAACAAAATGCCGCTGGGCATGTACCGCTCTTACACCTGCGGCGTGGACACGCCCGTGACGCTGCTGTGGATGGCGAAGACGGTCTACCCGCAACTCTTCGAGGACGTGGACATCACGCAGGAAGCGAAAGATTATTATCACGAAGTCTTCGGCATTACCCTGAGCGATGAGCAGGTCGCGCGCATTTTCGCCCCTGCCGCCGAAGCATCGGCGTTTTAGTCAATTCGCACTGAGCAATAACGCCTGATCATCGGGAGCCGCTTCCGCTGTCGGGCATAAAAACAGCCGGGAGAGAAATTTTCTCTTCCGGCTGTTGTGCATTTGTCGGGCTTCAGTTCAGCTCAAACATGCCTGTGTAGAGATGATAGTAGCGTCCCTTCTGCTCAATCAGGCTTTCGTGGTCGCCGCGTTCGATGATGTCGCCGTGTTCCAGAACCATGATGGCGTTGGAATTGCGAACCGTGGAAAGGCGGTGAGCGATGACGAAGACCGTGCGTCCCTGCATCAGCTTATCCATGCCGCGCTCAATCAAAGCCTCGGTGCGGGTGTCAATGGAGCTGGTCGCTTCATCGAGGATGAGCACCGGCGGGTCGTTGACGGCGGCGCGGGCAATGGCGAGCAGCTGACGCTGACCCTGGCTCAGGTTCGCGCCGTCCGCAGTCAGCACCGTGTCATAGCCCTGCGGCAGGTGACGGATGAAGAAGTCTGCATTGGCGAGCTTCGCGGCGTTGCGGATCATCTTGTCGGTCGCGTCGAGGCGTCCGTAACGGATGTTGTCGGCAACCGTGCCGGTGAAGAGATGCGTATCCTGCAGCACCATGGTCAGCGAACGGCGCAGGTCGTCCTTCTTGATGTTCATGACGTTGAGACCGTCATAGGTGATCTCACCTTCCTGCACATCATAGAAGCGGTTGATCAGGTTGGTGATGGTCGTCTTGCCCGCGCCGGTCGAGCCGACAAAGGCGATCTTCTGACCGGGTTTGGCGTACAGGCTGATGTCATGCAGGACGATTTTGTCCGGGACATAGCCGAAAGTGACATGGTTGAAGCGCACATCGCCGCGGAGCTGTACCAGGTCAACACCGTCATCATCCTGATGCGGCACACGCCAGGCCCAATAACCGGTGCGCTCACTGCTTTCGCTCAGCGTTCCGTCTTCGGCGACATGGACGCGAACCAGCGTGATGTTGCCGTCATCCGTTTCAACCGGCTCATCCAGCAGGGCGAAGATGCGTTCCGCACCCGCAAGCGCCGTCAGGATGGAGTTGATCTGCTGGGACATCATGGTGATCGGCTGTGAGAAGTTGCGGGAATATTGCAGGAAAGCCGCAATGGTGCCGACGTCGGTCAGTCCGCCGATGGCGAGGAACGCGCCGCTGACAGCCAGAATGGCGTAGAAGATGTAGCCGAGGTTGCCCATGATCGGGAACAGAATGTTGGCGAAGGTATGCGCGTTGCTGGCCGCGTCAAACAGGTCGCTGTTGATGCGGTCGAATTCCTCCTTGACCGTCGGTTCATGGTTGAAGACCTTGATGACCTTCGCGCCTTCGATCATTTCCTCAATGTAGCCGTTGGTGCGGCTCAGCTCACGCTGCTGGCGGATGAAGAATTTGGAGCTGTTGCCGCCGACAATCCGGATGATGTAAAGCATGACAAGCACCCAGATGACGATGACGATGGTCAGTTGCCAACTCAGAACGAGCATCATGATGAAGATGGAAGTGACGGAGATGATGCCGTTGATGGTCTGCGGGATGGATTGAGAAATCATTTCACGCAGGGTGTCCGTGTCATTCGTGTAGAAGGACATGATCTCGCCGTGGGTGCGGGTGTCGAAGTAGCGCAGCGGCAGGAGCTGCATGTGTTCGAACATCTCGACACGGATGCGGTGCATGGTGCCGGTGCAGACGCGGACCATCAGCTGCTGCAGGGTGAGGTTGCTCAGAATACCGATTAGGTAGAAGGCGGCCATCTTTGCGATATTGCTGATAAAGCCGCTCATGTCCGGGTTTTCCTGCCCGATCAGCGGGACGATGTAGTCATTGATCGCCGGGCGCAGGAAATAGGTTCCCGCGACGGTGCAGATGGCGGATGCGACCATGCAGATGGTACACACGGTGAGCTGCCATTTGTAGGTATTGAGATAGCTCAGAATACGCAGCGCCGTACCACGGGCATCACGCGGCTTCTCTATGCGATTGTTTCCGCGGCTGCCGCCTTTCTGCTGATTGGCGGAGTCGAATTTGCGTTCTTTAACGTCTGCCATTATTCCGCTCCTTTCTGCTGGGATTCATAAACTTCGCGGTAGATTTCGTTCGTCTTCATCAGTTCCTCATGCGTGCCGATGCCGTTAATGCGTCCGTCGTCGAGAACGATGATCTTATCAGCATCCATGACCGAGGTGATGCGCTGGGCAATGACGAGCGTGGTGATGTGCTTGTGATTCTCACGCATGGACTTGCGGATCGCGCCTTCGGTGGCGGTGTCCACAGCGGAGGTGGAGTCGTCAAGGATCATGACCTTCGGGTTCTTCAGCAGGGCACGGGCGATGCAGAGACGCTGTTTCTGACCGCCGGAGACATTCGTGCCGCCCTGGGAGAGTTCGGTGTCGTAGCCGTCGGGGAAGGACATGATGAAGTCATGCGCCTGCGCGGCTTTGCATGCGGCGATGATTTCCTCGTCGCTTGCCTCCGGATTGCCCCATTTCAGGTTCTCACGGATCGTGCCCGAGAACAGAACGTTCTTCTGCAGCACAATGGCGACAGCGTCGCGCAGCGGAACCAGTTTATAGTCGCGAACATCGTGACCGCCGACTTGGATCGAACCCTTCGTCACGTCATACAGACGCGGGATCAGCTGCACCAGGGTTGACTTCGCGGAGCCGGTACCGCCGATGATGCCGACAAACTCACCCGACTTGATGTTGAGGTTGATGTCCGTCAGGGTCATGTCGTCTTCGTTTTCACACTTGACATAGTTGAAGGAAACATGATCGAATGTCACATCGCCGTTCAGAACCTGCAGATTCGGGTCGGCGTTCTCATCGTTCAGGTCAAGCTTCTCGTGCAGAACCTCAAGGATACGATCCATGGAGGCCTGGGCAATCACCACATTGACGAGCACCATGGAAATCATCATCATTTGGATGAGAATCTGCTGGGCATAGTTGATGAAGGAGATCAGTTCGCCGGTCGTCATGTCTCCGACGATGATCATTTTGCCGCCGAACCACAGCAGGCAGATAATGACGGTATTGACGGTGAGCTGCATGATCGGCCCGATGAAGCAGACGATGCGCTCGGCGCGGACGGAGGCGTTCATGACATCGGCGGAAGCCGCCTCAAATTTCTTGTCTTCGTAATCACGGCGCACGAAGGCTTTGACCACGCGGATGGCGATCAGGTTCTCCTGAACGGCGGCATTCAGCACATCATATTTCTTGAACATGGATCTGAAATAACCGTGCGCCCGGGAGGACAGCGTACCGATGGCGAGTGCCAGTACCGGGATGGCAATCAGGTAGACCGTCGCGAGACGGGAATTGATGCGGAAGGTCAGCGCGGTCGCGGCAATCATCATGATCGGACCGCGGAAGAGCTGCCTGATCATCATCATGGTGGAGTTCTGTACGTAGTTCATGTCCGTCGTCATGCGCGTGATGAGCGAGGACGTACTGAAATGATCCGTATTGGCGAAAGAAAAGTCCTGGATCTTATTGAAGACCGCTTCGCGCAGGTTCTTCGTCAGCCCGGTGGCGGCGACAGCGGCAAACTTGCCGGAGAGAGCGCCGAAAATCAGAGAGAGCAGTGCCGCGCCGATCATGACACCGCCGATTTTCAGTACATAGCTTGTGTCCTTGTTCATGATGCCGATATCAATGATATCCGACATCAGGTACGGAATCCAGATCTCAAGCAAAACTTCAAAAATGACGGTGATGGGTGCCAGAACGGCGTATTTCTTATATTGACCGAGGTACCCAAGGATTTCTTTAATCTTCTTCAAGGTTTTCCTCCTTTATGCCGGCGGAAGGGAGTTCAGCCAGCTTTCTTTCCAGGTTTTTGTTGATTCTTTCCATGAGCGCGGCGAATTGGCGGATCTCATCCTCCGTGAAGTCCTCAAACATCCCGACAGAGATGCTGTCAAAGGTTTCGCGGAACCCGTCCAGCACCTGCTCGCCTTCGGGGGTGATGTAGAGCTTGTTGCAGCGCATGTTCAGGCTGTTGACCTGTTTCTGAAGAAAGCCCGCCTTTTGCAGGCGTTTCGTGGATGAGGCGACGGACGCGGACGAGATGCCGAGTTCCTCTGCAATATCGACCTGTGTGCATCCCGGATTCCGACGGATGCAGTCCAGAATCTGAGGCTGCCCGGGGTAGAGCTTGTAAATAAGGCTCTGCCTCTGGAAGAATTTGCGGTGCAGCACAAAGAAGCGGTCACTGGAGCGGATGATTTCCCGGATGGTGTCTTTCATTTTAAACCTCCTTATGCTAAGTGTTTATAAATCAATCGCTTGACAATCAATTGCCTATTATATTGAGCATTGATAAGAAAAAAATAAGAAAAAGGAAAGTTATGACAATCCCTGTGCCGCGGATTTCGTGCGGGGCGCAAGCCCCGAGCCGGTCTGCAAACAGCCCTTCGGCATTTTGAAGTTGAAAAGATGCGGCGGAATTGTTTAAAAAAACACGGAGCGCATCGCAAAAACGATAACGCTCCGCTCATCAGGCTTGACGATGGGTCAATTTCAGTTGTTATAGAAATAGTTGTAAGCGTAGAAGCCGCAGGAACCCTGATCGGCGATCCACAGGGCGATGGTTCCGACGCCCTTGAGGCTTTCGGGAATCTCGAAAGTCAGCGTCCGGGATGAACCGTCGCCGGTTTCATAGGTGCCGACTTCCTGACCGCTGAAGGACGGGACGGCGGAAACGACCGGCTGAGGCTTCGGACCGGGTCCCTCGGGACGGTTGAAGGACGGGGCGGGGGCATCCAAATCGCGGATGAGCTGCGTCAGGGCAACTTCGCCCTCATTGCCGAAAGGAATGGGCGCGGGCTGCGGTTGCGGTTCGGGTGGTTCCGGCATTGGCTCGTCAATGGGCGGTTCGGGATTATGATGCGGCGGCTGCGGGTTGCCGGGATATGTGCCGTTGAATACGCCCATCTGCACGCTGAAACTGCTGTCGGCGGGGAAGTTGTAGGTCGTGAAGGTCACGGAAGCGTCTTTGACGACGGAATCAATGTAGACATACGGGATGACGCTGTAATTGCAGACAACAGCTGTGCTTTGCAGAATGTCTTCCGCCGCTACGGGTTCCTCAGTCGGTTCTTCCGTAGGGATGGGTTCCTCGGTCGGTTCTTCCGTAGGAGCGGGTTCCTCGGTCGGTTCTTCCGTGGGGATGGGTTCCTCGGTCGGTTCTTCCGTAGGAGCGGGTTCCTCGGTCGGTTCTTCCGTGGGGATGGGTTCCTCGGTCGGTTCTTCCGTAGGAGCGGGTTCCTCGGTCGGTTCTTCCGTGGGGATGGGTTCCTCAGTCGGCTCTTCCGTAGGGGCGGGTTCCTCGGTCGGTTCTTCCGTGGCGGCGGGGAGATTTGCGAAACTGCCTTCAATCTTGCCGCCGTTCGGGTCGGTCAGGATGATGTTGAGGAACTCTTTGCCGTGGAATTTTTCAGGGATTTTGACCGTGACGCTCAGGGCGCCGCCGTTCTTGCTGTTGAACTTGGCGACTGCGCTGACGGAATCGGCGTTTTGCGGGTCGCCGAGGCTGACGAGGTAGGACGTATCAGCCGGGAAATTTTTGGTGATCACGGTCACGGTGGTGTCGGAGACGACTTCGGAGACTTTGAACGCCGGAGCGGTCTCATCCTGCGCGAGTGCGGTGCTGAATGCACTCAGCAGGATCACGCATAAGCACAAAACAAGGATTGTTTTCAAATTTTTCATCTTGCCCTCCATTTGGACTTCCATACAAAACTAAAGGGAGCAAGTTTCGCGCCAACATCCATGCCAATGCGCAAACTATCCGCTTTAAACAGAAAACGAAGGGCTTCCGTTGAATGCGGAACCCCTTCGCTGACAAGCTCTGTGGGCTTATTCGAGGGTCAGGAAGAGTGCCATTTTGAAGGCGGACTTGGCGGTGACGGAGTGCATCCCTCCCTTGGCGAAGCAGAACTCTTCGCCCGCCTTGATGGGGTATTCCTGCCCTTCGTAACCGATCACGCCCTCACCGTCCAGGGCGAAGATCAGGGCTTCGCCGGGCGCGGCGTGCGGGGTGAGTCCGGTGCCGGGCGCGAACGCCATGACGACGAACTTCATCTTGTCGCTGTGTACGACATCCATGTTGACGATTTTGCCTTCACGGTAGGGCACGAGATCTGCCAGCTTGAAGACCTCTCCGGGTTTAATCACTTCATTCAATGTGTAGTTCCTCCCAATGCAAATTTCAGTATAAACCGCCGAAACGGAGGTTCGCATCCCGACCGGAACGCCGAGCGGGGTCACGACACATTCGCCGGACTTGAGCGTGCGAACCGCGCCGTCCGCTTGATAGACCTCAAAAACGCCGTCCGCGCCGATGAGCAGTTTCCGATCGGGGAAGATCTCCGCGCTGATGTCGGTATGCTGCGCCAGTGAAAAAACCGCGGCGTAAGGTTCCCCTTCATGGATGGCTGTTGAGACAGTGCATCCCGGAATGGGCGCATTGTCGGCGGCAATGGAAAAGACTTCTCCGATTTTTCTGTTCATCATTTTCCTCCGCTTTGTTTTCCGAACTTATTATAGCCGAAATATGCCGAATCAGCAAAAATCGAAACGAAGACGCATTATTGAGGACAACTGTAGCCACAATCTCAGGAACAGTCGCAGAAGCAGCCGTCAAATGCTTGTTGCCCAGCTGATCGTAGTAGCGGTCACGGGGCGCGGCGGACGCGGACAGCGCGGAGAGTGCCGCCGTCAGCAGTACAAGGATAATAAGAAATCTTTTTCTTCATGATATTTCCTCCCCAAAAAGAACTTGTATTCATTCTTCTTTTTCATTGTGCCATACCGTGAGGCGCGGGTGACAAATGCCGCAGGGGAGGAATGTCATGTTTATGCCGGAGTTCGGCTCACTGCACCCATTACTCACAATAGCATTCGTGATTCACATCGTCCCACTTCATATTAACCGAACAATAATCACCCCACGGCGTGTAATAGCAAACGCAACCCACTGTGGTCAGACATGTATGTTTCTCCGCGCTGTAGTCCTTCGTCGGGGTCGGGAACACGGGCGTTTTGCTGGGGCGCACGGGTGTTTCGGTCGGCGGCAAAGGTGTTTCTGTAGTCGGCACAGGCGTTTCGCTTGTCGGTTCGGGCGTTTCACTCGTCGGCACAGGCGTTTCACTTGTCGGCACAGGCGTTTCGCTCGTCGGTTCGGGCGTTTCGCTCGTCGGTTCGGGCGTTTCGCTCGTCGGCACAGGCGTTTCACTCGTCGGCACAGGTGTTTCACTCGTCGGTTCGGGCGTTTCGCTCGGCGGCTCGGGTGTTTCGGTTGCCTCGGATGGCTGTGAAGTGGGCTCATCGCTTGAGGTCGGCAGCTGTGCAGGTGTATCTGCGGGCGGTTTCAGATTCAATTCGTCGGAGCCGGGCTCTCCGATGCCGAGCGGGGCGTTGGAACCCTCACCCATGTACTTGGCGCGGGAGGCTTCGGGCCAGAACATGATGTAAATCTGTTCTCCTTCCTCACCCGTGACCCAACAGCCGTCGGGATCGCTGTTGCAGAAATAGTGATTGCCGTTCTGGTCGTAAAGTGCAGCGGAAACAGGTATTGCGCTGAGTAAAGAAAGCAGAATAGCAGAAAACACTACACGATATAAATTCATTATAAATACTCCTAAATATATACTATTAATTCTTAATTAAGAATTAATCTCAACTGTACTTATTTTATGCCGCTGGGGAGGGGTGTCAATGGCAAAAAAACAAAAAATGACAAAATATGCAATTTAGCGGGCGGGAATCAGATTATTGAGGACAGGGGGAACGGGCTGCGCTTCATGCGAACTGAATCAAAGAAAAACGGACGGCAAAAGCCCGCAATTTAAAATGAAAAACGCCCGACTGCAAAGGCACGGTCGGGCGTTTTTATGCTGCCTGAGCTTCAGACTTGCTCCGCTTCGCTCCTCTTCTCAAAGAGCGCGGCGGCATCCTCCAGCAGTTGGCGGATCGGCAGGCGCTGAGGGCAGGCGGCTTCGCATTGACCGCATTTTATGCAGTCGGAAGCCTTGGCTTTTCTGCCTTCGCCGGTGACGACGGTATGATAATAGAAATCCTGATTCCAGTCGTTGAAGACTTTTTTCGCGTTGACGCAGGCGAAGACATCGGGGATGCGGATGTGCTTCGGGCAGCCCGCAGTGCAGTAACGGCAGGCGGTGCAGGGGATGATATCCTGAGCGCGGAAGATGGCGCAAACCTTCCTGACGGCTTCCTGTTCCTCGGCGTTGAGGGGCTTGAAGTCAGCCATGAAGCTGACATTGTCTTTCATCTGCTCAAGCGTGCTCATGCCGGAGAGAACCATCATGACCTGATCAATGCCCGCGGCGAAGCGCAGTGCGTAGCTTGCATTGGACCCGCCCTTCAGCTCATCGAAAATCCGCTGCGCCTCCGCAGGCAGGCGGATCAGACTGCCGCCCTTGATGGGTTCCATGACCATGACCGGCTTGCGGTACTTGCGGCAGACTTCAACCAGTCTCGCGCTCTGTACGGCGGGGTCTTCATAATCGACATAATTCAGCTGAATCAGCACCGCCTCAATCTGCGGATATTCGGTCAGGATTTCCTCCAGAAATCCGGCAGTGCCGTGGAACGAAATGCCGAAATGACGGAGCTTGCCTTCCTCCTTCAGCTGCAGCACGCTTTCATACGCATGGCGGGACTTGAAATAGTCATAATTGTCACGAACCTGTCCGTGCATCAGGTAGAAATCGAAGTAATCCACGCCGCAGGCCTCCAACTGGCTCTCAAACAGCGGGCGGATGTCCGCCTCGGTTTTGAAGCAGTCCCTTGACAGCTTGTCGGTGAGAATATACTGCTCTCGGGGATATTTGGAAGTCAGGCAGGCTTTGATCGCCGTCTCGGATTTGCCGTCAAGGTAGCCGCGGGCGGTGTCAAAATAATTAAAGCCCGCCTCGAAATAGCTTTCGATCATGCGGCTGAATTCCTCAAGATCAACCTCTCCGTCGGGGCGCAGGGGCAGACGCATACAGCCGAAGCCGAAGCGGTTCTTGATGTCACTGAAAAAAGGATTGTTCATGGTTTCTCCTGTTTTGCTACGCTTCTTCCGTATTATCTCATGAATACGGCTTGCGGCACGCTTTATGTTATACGCTCCCCAAATTTTTGTGAGGAATGTCCGTCCTTTCCTGAGCGAAGATAACCATGGCTGCCTTTTGCCTGTGGATAACTCCGCTTGGGCTGTGGATAAACCCGACAGAATTGTGGAAACGGAAACAGCGGGCTGTGGATTGAGGCTGTGGATAAGTGGATGAAAGCTGTGGATAAGTCCGAAAAGTGTGGATAACCCCACGGCGGGATTGAGCGCAGGGGCTTCGCGCACGGCAAACAAAAAACCCGTCCGAGAGGACGGGCTGTTTGCCTGGATTGATCTTATTTCAGCGGAGCGACCCACTTGCCCTGAGGATCGCCGACGATGTCGCCGTCCTTGGAGGTGGTGATGCCGCGCAGGATGGTTTGAACCACACGCCCCTTCATCTTCCGGCCGTGATAAGGGGAGAGCTTGGTGCGGCTGTGCAGGGTGGCCTGGTCAAAGATATATTCCTTGTCGAGGTCGATGATGGCGAGATCGGCATCGGTGCCGACCTGCAGGGAGCCCTTGAGCGGATAGTAGTCGAACATCTTCGCCACGTTCTCGGACATCCAGGCGGCGACCTGATTGAGCGTACACTTGCCTTCGTTGACCGCAGTCAGCATCAGCATGGAGGCGGTTTCGATGGCTGCCATACCGGCAGGCGCTTCCCAGTAATCCTTCATCTTCTCTTCCGGCGTATGCGGAGCGTGGTCGGTGACGACCATGGAGAGCGTACCGTCGCGCAGACCTTCCCAGAGCAGTTTCTGATCGCGCAGGGTGCGTACCGGCGGATACCCCTTGATCTGGGCGCCGACCTTGTCATAATCTTCGTTGCTCAGGAAGAGATAGTGCGGGCAGGTCTCGGCGGTGACATGGATGCCTTCGCGCTGAGCGCGGCGGATGACCTCAACCCCGTCGCCCGTGGCAAGGTGCAGGATATGCAGGTGGGCGCCGGTCGCCTGAGCGAAGCGGATCGCGGTCTCGATCACGGTCAGCTCAGTGACAGCCGGGCGGGACTTCAGCACGGCGTTGTAATCGCGTTCTGCAGTCGCCATGACCTCGGCGGTCAGCTGTTTGATGAGCCAGAAGTTCTCGGCGTGGATGCCGATGAGCTTGCCGGTCTTCGCGACTTCGCGGAAGATGGTGAAGACTTCGCCGTCATCCAGCGGCGGCAGCACGTTGGTCATGCCTTCCTTATAGTTATAGATGAGCTGATAAGTGGCGAGATCCAGCGCGTAGCCCCAGAAGAATTTGAAAGCGGCGGCGCCGTGCTCCGCCAGCTTCGGCAGGTCGGCATTGTTCAGCTTGCCGATGCACAGCCCCCAGTTGCCGAAATCAACATGCGCCTTCGGACCGATGGTCTCAATCAGGGAGTCCATCATTTCCACATTGTAGACGGCAGGGTTGGAGTTCGGCTGTTCAATGATGGTGGTCACACCGCCGCAGGCGCCCGCCATGGAGGAATGGAAGAAATCTTCCTTATAATGTGCGCCGTTCTTGCCGTCGCGGGAATGGACGTGGCTGTCGATGAAGCCCGGGAGGACGTACTTCCCGGCGGCATCGGTGACTGCGGCGGCTTCGCCGTCGAGCTGATCGGAAGTGATCGCGGCGATCTTGCCGTCTTTGATATAGATATTGGCTTTAAAGGTATCGGTGGCGTTGACCAGCGTACCGTTCAGGATGACATGATCCCATTTCATAGCTTATCTCCTTAGGCAAAACAGGGAGCAGAATTCTGCCCCCTGTTCTTGTTTGATGTGATTGGCGAACGAAATTATTCGCAGCCGCAAACGAGGGCAAGCAGCGCCATGCGGACCGGGACGCCGTTGGCAGCCTGGCGGAAGTAAGCAGCGCCGGCGTAGTCGTCAACTTCGGTCTTGATTTCAGTGACACGCGGAAGCGGATGCATGATGGTGAGGCCGGACTTGGCTTTCTTGACGGTGTCCAGCGTGACTTCGTAGGAACCCTTCAGACGTTCGTACTCGGCGGGATCGGCGAAGCGTTCCTGCTGGATGCGGGTCATATAGAGGACATCGGACTTGGCGACAGCCTTGTCGAGGTCGGGGATGATCTCAACCTTGACGCCGGCCTTGCGCAGGTTCTCGGTGATCTCTTCGGGCATGGCGAGGGCTTCGGGAGCGGTGAAGATGAAGTTCACGCCCATGCGCGCCAGCAGCGCGGCGCCGGAATGAACGGTGCGGCCGTTCTTGAGGTCGCCGGCGAGGCAGATGGTCTTGCCTTCGGTGCCGCCCTGTTCCTTGATGATGGTGTAGAGGTCAAGGAGAGCCTGGGTCGGGTGCTGTCCGGCGCCATCGCCGCCGTTGATGACAGGTTTGCAGGAACCGGCAGCCAGTTCAGCAGCGGAGCCGGTAACAGGGTGGCGGATAACAGCAACATCGGAGTAGCCTTCGATCATCTTACCGGTGTCATAAACGGTTTCGCCCTTCTTCGCGGAGGAAGAGGCTTTGCCGTCGGCAACGGAAATCACGGTACCGCCCAGATGGAGCATGGCGGTTTCAAAGGACAGACGGGTGCGGGTGGAGGGTTCAAAGAACAGCGTAGCAAGAACCTTGCCGTCCATGTTCATAAGGCGTCCGCCGTTGTCCATAGCGCGTTCGTAACGGGCAGCGGTGTCCATGATGAGTTTGACTTCTTCGTTGGTGAGGGACTGGACATCCAGGATGTCACGCCCGAGTAAAGATGTTGCCATATGTTTTCTCCTTATTATTTCCTTTTTCGCGGTTCGCTCTGCGCGTCCGCTTTGCTTTATTTTTACGCCTATATTATAAACCCAAAAAGCAAAAGTCAATACTGTCGTCAGGCGCGGGCGGTACGGACTGTGATTAAACATTTTCAGAAACTATGCGTAAAAATGATAAATGTCATATATACAACATGACAAAGCGTAGATAAGGTTTCGAGTATTGTCATTGTTACAGGCAAAAGTATAGACAACTGTATATGCGAAAATGAATTGTTTCCTGTATTTCCGTACTGTGTTTCGGAAAAACCTGATAAAAGTGACATGGTTAATATTATTTAATTTGAGCTAAATTATTACAGTTGTCATATATCTGTTATGACAGGGCGGGATTAGAATGAAGATAAGGATTTAAACCGTAAGCGTGAGTGACGCGGAAAGCTTCCGCGGCTCCGCGCAAAATAATCATAAGGAGATAAGAAAACTAAAATGGCTGAAAAAACTTCTTTTGAAATCGCCCTTGAGGAGTTCGAGCGCGTCGCTGATATGCTCGATCTGGATCCCGAAGCCCGCGAATACTGCCGCGCCGCTAAGAAAGAATATCATGTTCGCATCCCCGTCCGCATGGATGACGGTTCCCTGAAAATTTTTGACGGCTACCGCGTACAGCACAACGACGCTTTGGGTCCGAACAAAGGCGGTCTGCGCTTCGCTTCCAACGAAACGATCGACACCGTGCGCATGCTGGCCATGAAAATGACTTGGAAATGCTCCGTTGCGAACATCCCGCTCGGCGGCGGCAAGGGCGGCATCGTTGTTGATCCGCGAGACCTTTCCGTAGGCGAACGCGAACGTCTGGTTCGCGGTTATGTCCGCGCCCTGTATCACGCTTTCGGCAACCGTATCGACGTCCCCGCCCCGGACATGGGCACCAACGCTCAGGACATGTGCTGGTTCATGGATGAGTATTCCGTCCTCTCCGGCGAATACGTTCCGGGTACTGTTACCGGCAAGCCCGTTGGCGGCGGCGGTTCCCTGGGCCGTACCGAAGCCACCGGTCTCGGCGTCGTCATTTTCATCCGCGAAGCCATGAAGAAGCTCGGCATTGACTCCACGAAGACCTCCTGCGCCATTCAGGGTTTCGGCAACGTCGCTCAGTACGCCGCCATTCATTACATCGGCAAGCTCGGCGGCAAGGTCATCTGCGTTTCCTGCTACAACCGCGATCTGAAGAAGTCCTTCACCTTCAAGAAGTCTGACGGCATCGATCCGATGTTCCTGAAGTCCATCACCGACGCTTACGGCACCATCTCCAATGAGAAAGCCATTGCCGCCGGTTACGAAGTCCTTGACGGCGACGCCTGGATTGAACAGGATGTGGACGTGCTTATCCCTGCCGCCCTTGAGAAGCAGATCACCGCTGCCAACGTCAACAAGATCAGCAAGAACGTCAAGATGATCGCTGAAGCCGCCAACGGCCCGACCACCGGTGAAGCCGACGCTGTGCTGCGCGAACGCGGTATGTTCGTCATCCCGGACTTCCTCTGCAACGCCGGCGGCGTTACCTGCTCTTATTTTGAATCCGTCCAGAACGACCAGAACTACTACTGGTCCGTTGAAGAAGTTCTCAGCAAACTGGATGAGAAGATGTCCTCCGCCTTCTCCTCCGTTTGGGATATGGCTCAGGAAAAGAAAGTCTACATGCGCGATGCTGCTTACATGGTCTCCATCAAGCGTGTTGCCGATGCCATGCGCTATCGCGGCTGGATTCACTGATTCCCCCTGAAATTTTGACTGATGGATGTGGGGTCCGCAAGGACCCCGCATACCTGTTATAATAAAGAAAAGCAGGAGGTAATTCTATGATTGCATTGACCCGCGGCGTCCCGGCGCCCGAATCCTACCCGGTTGAAGAAATGATCGCAGCTTTCGCCAAAGCGATGCGTGAAGACGGTTCCAAATCTCTGGGCTATGTCGCTTCTCCGGGCTATATGCCTCTGGTTGAGCTTCTCGCTGAACGCGAAGGCGTTGACGTTGACAACATTCTCATCGGCAACAGCTCCCTTGAATTCATTCATTTCATCACCATGACCGAAGCCGAACCCGGTGATGTCGTGTTCGCAGAATCTCCGTCCTACGACCGCGCCAACCTGCTCTTCAAGCGCCGCGGGCTGAAACCCGTCGGCATTCCGCTCGAAATTGACGGTCTGAACCTGAATGTGCTGGAAGATGAACTCAAAAAGCATACCCCGAAGTTCATCTATGCCATTGTAGATTTTCAGAACCCGATGGGCGTGACCTACTGCCTTGAGAAACGGCAGAAGCTGGTCGAGCTGGCGCAGAAATACAACTTCGTCATTCTGGAAGACCTCCCCTATCGCGAACTGCGCTATAAGGGTGAGAACATCCCCACCATGCACTCCATGGATCCGGAGCACGTTGTAAAAATGAGTTCCTTCTCCAAGACGCTGACCCCGGGCTGCCGTCTCGGCTACCTGAACGGTCCGAAGGATTTCATCAAGCGTGTCAAGACCTGGGCAGGCAATACCTACATCGGTCCCGTCAGCCCCACGCAGGCGTTGCTCTATGAATTTATCCGCATGGGCTTCTATGAGCCGAACCTCGTCAAGCTCAAGGATCTGTACCGCCCCCGCATGGAAAAGGCGATCGAAATCCTTGAGAAAGAACTTCCGACTGCCGTGTTCCCGCGTCCGGAAGGCGGTTTCTTCATCGGTGTCACCCTGCCGGAAGGCAATGACATGGCGACCCTGATGCCCGCCGCCGAAGCCGCCGGTGTCAAGATCACCGATGGCCGCGGTTTCTATCTCAACCCCGAAGACGGCAAACGCTTCCTGCGCATCCCGTTCTGCGGTCTCAAACCCGCCGAACTCGAACAGGCCTTTGACCTGCTGCTGCCGCTCATTAAGAAATAAATTGTAAAACAGGGGTTGCGTCCGCGCATCCCTATAGAAATATCCGAGTCATTTCGGAAAAAAAGATAAAGGAATTAAGAAAACATGTCCAAGAAAGTTGCAGTCATCGCTATCGGCGGTAACTCCCTCATTAAAGATAAAGCTCATCAGTCCGCCGGCGATCAGCTCCTCGCCGCTGACGAAACCGCGAAACATATTGTTGAAATGATCAAAGAAGGCTGGGATGTCGTCATCGGTCACGGCAACGGTCCGCAGGTCGGTTTCCTTCTCCAGAACGCCGAAGTCGGCGAAAAAGAAACCGGTTATCCGCAGTTCCCGCTCGATGTCTGCGGCGCTCAGTCCCAGGGTCAGATCGGTTACCAGCTCGTTCAGTGCCTCGGCAACCGCATGAAGGAAGCCGGCATCAACAAGTCCACCGCCTGCGTTATTGAGCAGACGATCGTTGATAAGAATGACCCCGCTTTTCAGAACCCGACCAAACCGATCGGCGGTTTCATGACCGAAGCTGAAGCCAAGGAAAAGGCTGCAACCCTCGGTTGGAACGTTGTTGAAGATGCCGGCCGCGGCTGGCGACGTGTTGTCGCTTCTCCGCTCCCGAAGAAGATTGTTGAACTCGATGCCATTAAGGCTCTGATCAATGCCGGTATTATCGTTGTCTCCATCGGCGGCGGCGGTATCCCGGTCATTGAAAACAACGAAGGCAACCTCGAAGGTATCGCCGCTGTGATCGACAAGGACTTCGGCAACAGCCTCTTGGCTCAGAACCTGAACGCTGACGTTCTCATCATCTCCACCGCTGTTGAAAAGGTCGCCATCAACTTCGGCACCCCCGAACAGCAGTGGCTGGACAAGATGACCCTCGCCGAAGCCAAGGCTTTCATGGCCGAAGGCAAGCACTTCAAGAAGGGTTCCATGGCTCCGAAGATTCAGGCCGTCATCAACTTCCTCGAAGCCGGCGGCAAGGAAGCCATCATCACCAATCCGGAGAACCTGCTTCGCGCGATCCACGGCGAAACCGGTACCCGCATCACCAAATAATTGTGATGATTTTTCACACGGGGCGCGCAAGCGTCCCGTGTGTTCGTTAAGGGACACTTTCTGTACGAAACCGCACGTTTCGTCTGTTTCCCTGCTACAATCAGAAGTATGAAGAAATTGCTGATTCTCCTTCTCTCCGCGTTGGTCTTGACTTCCTGCCGGGTTCTCAATCAATCCCGGAACGCGGAAGACGCACGCTCCGCAACGGAAGTCGCCGCCGTCTCTACTTCGATCGCGGGGACGCTTACAGCCGCCGCGCAGACGCCTTCGGCTGCATTCACACCGCAACCCACGGATACGGTTTCCATCTTTTTGGAACCCACTGCGACGGAAATCCTGCCTACCGAGACACCGATGCTCACGAATACGCCGATCCCTGTGGAGACGCGGGCGAGCGGTCACTTCCAGACACGTACGCCGAACCCGGGGTATCCGACACCCGACGGACGCCCGTTGGCGAAAAACTGGCGGGATTGGCCCGTGCTGCCTGTGGTTTCCGATACCGCCGCCGATATCTATTGGTACGGCGTGCAGGAACTCGGAACTGACCCGCACGTCCTCTCCCGTATCGGCGACTGCCATTCCGAACCGAATGTTTTCCTCGGCGTTTATGACTCCGATTATTACAATCTTTCCGATGAAAACCAATACCTGAAAGTGGTGATTGACTATTTCAAGGGCTCTTTCGACACGACCAGTTACGCCGTCCACAGCGGCATGAGCGTATCCTCCGTGCTCACGGATATCTGGGCGGATCCGGAGGTCTGCCAAAAGGGAGAGACCGCGCTGGATTGTGAGATTCGGGTGCATAATCCCTCCATCATGTTCGTCAACCTCGGCTCCAACTGGATCAAGGGCGTGGACATGGAGGTCTATTATGAATACCTTTCGGAAATCGTGCAGACACTGCTGGATCATGGTATTCTGCCGATTCTCTCGTCCAAGGCGGACAATGTCGAAGGCGATTACGGCATCAATGAGACTACCGCTCAGGTGGCGCGTGACTTCGACATTCCCTACTTCAACTTTTTCACCGTGTCTCAACGTCTCGCCAATCAGGGACTTGACCCGGAGAAGGACGGCATTCATCTCTCTACCGAGGCCTGGAACTGGCGCAATTTTTACGCGCTGAAGACGCTCTATGTTGTCGGGCAGAAGCTCGGCATTTTCTGATTCGGAGGTTTATGGATCTTAAACCGGGAGTGTTGACATGCCTTGAGAAGCCCGCTTCCGCCGCTCTCCGCCGTGCAGTTCATTGTGACGAAGCCTGTCGTCCGCGAATGACGCTTTGAGCGCGAACGCCGTCAATCAACAAACGCCGCGAAAAGCGGCGTTTGTTTCTTTAATCATATTTCAGACCTTTGACTTTCAGGCGGTTGACGGCGCGGGCGAGGTGCGCTTGGGCGGAACGGTATTCCTGAATGGAGCGCTTTTGCAGGATCTGTTCACGCGCCTCTTCGGCTTCTCTTTTGGCACGGTTCTCGTCGATTTCTTCCGGACGCTCGATCGTGTTCACGAGCACAAGAACCTCATTCGCCTCAACCTTGACAATCCCGCTGGAGACAGCCGCGATGCGGTTCTCCTCTCCCGGCAATCGGTACGTCATCTTGCCCTGTACGATTTCAGAAACCATGTTGGTGTGGTGGGCTTTGATGCCGTAGAATCCCTCGACAGTCGGGACAATCAGCGACTCACAGGGACCGATGTAGAAGACATGGTCGGAGGCGAGGATTGAGACCTGAAAAAGATTGTCGGCCATTACTGCTCCTCAAGCTGCTTTGCTTTGATCGGAACATCGTCAATCCCGCCCACGTTGAAGAACGCCGCTTCCGGGTATTGATCCATCTCTCCGTTGATGATGGCGCGGAAGCCGCGAATCGTCTCTGAAAGCGGGACATAAACCCCCTTCAGCCCGGAGAAGCGTTCCGCCACATGAGTCGGCTGGGAGAGGAAGCGCTGAATTTTACGCGCACGCATAACGGTGGCGCGGTCTTCGTCGCTCAGCTCGTCAATGCCGAGGATGGCGATAATATCTTTCAGCTCGCTGTACTTCTGCAGTGTTTCCTGAACGGCGCGGGCGACTTCATAATGTTCCTGACCCACAATATCCGCCTCCAGAATACGGGAAGCCGACTCCAGCGGGTCAACGGCGGGATAAATGCCCTGTTCCGCGATCTTTCGGGAGAGCACGGTCGTGGCATCCAGATGGGAAAAGACCGTCGCCGGCGCGGGGTCGGTCAGGTCGTCCGCCGGCACATAAACCGCCTGCACGGAGGTGACGGAGCCGTTGCGCGTCGATGTAATGCGTTCCTGCAACGCGCCCATTTCCGACGCCAGGGTCGGTTGATAGCCTACCGCGGAAGGCATACGCCCGAGCAGTGTGGAGACCTCGCTGCCTGCCTGCACAAAGCGGAAAATGTTGTCAATGAAGAGCAGAACGTCTTTATGCTCCCGGTCACGGAAGTATTCCGCCATGGTCAGCCCGGAAAGGGCAACCCGCATACGGACGCCCGGGGATTCGTTCATCTGTCCGAAAACCATGGCTGTTTTGGAGGCGACGCCGCTTTCGTGCATTTCTGTCCAAAGCTCATTGCCTTCACGGCTGCGTTCGCCGACACCGGCGAAGATGGAGTAGCCGCCGTGTTCCAGCGCGACATTGTGAATAAGCTCCTGAATCAGAACCGTCTTGCCGACGCCCGCACCGCCGAAGAGGCCGATTTTTCCGCCTTTCGGGTAAGGCTCAAGCAGGTCAATGACTTTCAAGCCGGTTTCCATGATCTCGATTGCGGGGCTTTGCTCCTCGAAGGAGGGCGCGTCACGGTGAATCTGCCAACGCTCCGCGTCTTCGGCGACGGGTTCACCGCCGTCAATCGGCTCGCCGAGAACGTCAAACATGCGCCCGAGCGTCTGTTCGCCCACGGGAACGCTGATTCCTTTGCCGTCGGAAGTCACTTCCATGTCGCGGCTGAGGTTTTCGGACGGCGCCAGCATGATGCAGCGAACCGTGTCTTTGCCGATGTGCTGAGCAGCTTCCATCACGCGCGTCTTCCCGTTGCAGTTCACGGACAGTGCTTCGCGAAGCTTCGGCAGCTGACCGTGCGGAAATTCCACGTCGATGACCGGACCCGAGATCCGGACGATTTTTCCTGCGCTCATTGCAATTTCTCCTTTTCGCGTTTTCTCCGCTGCCCGGCGGCGCCGGCGGAAACTTCGGTGATCTCCTGGGTGATGGCTGCCTGTCGAACATGGTTATATTCAAGGGAGAGCTCATCAAGGATTTTCTGCGCGTTGTCATTGGCGGATTTCATCGCCGTCATGCGCGCGTTCTGCTCGGAGCAGAAACTCGCTGCCAGTGCGGAGTAGATGAAACCGGAAATGTAGCTTTCCATAATGTTGTCGAGAACGACATTGATGGAGGGCACAAACTCCAGCTCCGCCGGCTTTTTCTGCGGATTGCCCGTATCCGGCATGAACTCGTTCCGCACAAAAGGCAGCAGGCGCAACCTCTGAACCGATACATTCATGCTGTTTTCCATATCGGTGTAAATCATGTAAATCTTGTCCGCCTGCTTGTTATTGTAAAGTTCAAGCAGCACATCGGCGATGTCGCGGGCGCGTTGAATGGTCGGGTTCTGCGCGGTGTAAAGGAAGCTGCGCTCAATGGGAATATGCCGGCGGGCAAAAGCCTGACGGCCGTATTCCCCCACAACGAAGTACAGAATGTTGTCATGCTTTTCCTTCATCTTCAGCGCTTCTTTGATGACGTTCTGGTTGTACGCGCCCGCCAGTCCCTTATCCGCGGTGATGACCAGACAGGCAAAGGGACCGTCTAAGATGATTTCCTCGTCTGCCGGGTAAAAGTAGCGGTTTTCCAGCTTATCGGAGATGCGGAAGATGTGACTGATCTCCTTCCGCAAGGCACTGAAATACGGACGGGAATGATCCAGCTCCGCTTTCGCCTTGCTGACCTTTGTCGAGGAGATCAGGTACATCGCGTTCGTGATCTTTTGGGTGTCCCGAACGCTCGCGATGTGTTTCTTGATGACTTTTTCGTTCGCCATGGCGGGTTTACTTCGTCTTCAGATAATTCGGGATGAAAGTTTTCGCCCCGCTGATGATTGCATCCCGATCCTCATCCGTCAGAATCCCGGTGCTGTTGATACGCTCGCAAAGCGCGCGCTCTTTGCGGTTGAAATAACTCAGCAGTGCCTTGGCGCAGTCGATGATGTTTTTCAGCGGGACCTGCTGGAAGCAGTGGGCAAGAGCCGCGGTCAGGAGAATGACCTGCTCATGCTGGGCGTATGGATGATACTGCTGCTGTCGCAGCAGGCGCATCAGCCCCTGTCCGTAAACGAGCTGGTTCTTCGTCACGTCATCGAGATCCGAGGCGAACTGGGTGAAGACTTCCATTTCGCGGTACTGCGCCAAATCAAGACGCAGTGTGCCAACGGCTTTTTTCATGGCTTTGGTCTGTGCCGCGCCGCCGACACGGGAAACGGAAAGCCCGACATTGACCGCCGGACGTTGCCCGGAGAAAAAGAGGTTCGTTTCCAGGAAAATCTGCCCGTCGGTGATGGAAATGACATTCGTTGGAATGTATGCGGAGACGTCGCCTGCCTGCGTTTCCACGATCGGCAGGGCTGTCATGGATCCCCCGCCCTTTGCTGCGGAGAGCTGTGCCGCCCGTTCCAGAAGGCGGGAATGCAGGTAGAAAATGTCACCGGGGTACGCTTCACGCCCCGGGGCGCGTTCCAACAGCAGACTCAGCTGACGATAGGCGACAGCGTGCTTGGAAAGGTCATCATAAACAATGAGAACATCCTCACCTTTGTTCATGAAGTATTCGCCGAGGGCACAGCCCGCGTACGGAGCGATGTATTGCAGGGAAGCGGGATCGCCGGCGGAGGCGCTGACGACAATGGTGTAATCCATGGCACCGCGGCGCTTCAGGTTATCGACAAGCTGCGCGACGGAGCTTGCTTTCTGCCCGATTGCAACATAAATGCAGATACAGTGCTTCCCTTTTTGGTTGAGGATGGCATCGAGGGCGATCGCGGTCTTGCCGGTTTGGCGGTCGCCGATGATCAATTCGCGCTGTCCTCTGCCGATTGGGAACATGGAGTCAATTGCCAGCAGTCCGGTTTCCAGCGGGCGGCAGACTGGGCCGCGCTCAAGGATCTCCGGAGCAGGGTTCTCGATCATGCAGTAATCCGCCGATGTGATCGAGTCGCTCCCGTCAATCGGCTCTCCCAGTGCGTTGACAACATGGCCGAGGAATCCGTTCCCGACGGGAATACCCGCCATCAACCCGGTGCGGTGGACAACGCTGCCTTCTGCGATGTGGCTGTCGTCTCCGAAAAGAATGCAGGCAATCTCATGATGGCGCAGTTCAAGAACCATTCCCTGGATGCCTTCGCTGAAAATGAGAATCTCTCCGTAGAAAGCTTTCTCCAGTCCATCCACAGTGGCGATGCCGTCCCCGACGGTCAGTACATGCCCGATTTCCTGGGGCACGACTTCCGGCAGCCAGTTCTCGATGCTTTTGCGCATCAGAGGAATGATTTCCTCTCCGTTCAGGGTGAGGGCGCGGATGCGATCCTTGAACTGTTCCAGGCGGCTTTCGGCACTCCAGTCGTAAATCGTTGTGCCGACCTGCAGCGTGAAGCCGTTGTGGATGGAGTTATCCTGAACCCAGGCCAGTGTCGTTCCTTCTCCGAAGGTTCGGGTCAGATACGCGAGAAAGCGGGCGCGCTGGGATTCATCCGGCAGCGTGGCGGAGCGGAGGATCGCCTTCTTGGGGGCGTCATTTTGCTGCGTCATGTTCTGCTCCCTTTTCGACTGCCTGCAGGAAGCGGTCAAAAGCTTCGGAATCTGACTTCATGACGATTTTCTCTTCCGCGTCGATTGCCAGTTCCTCAATGTCAATGATGGCGGCTTCTTTGATGCGGGTCCGTTCGGCGGCAGCGCTCTCCCGCGCCTTGGCGATGATATTCGCGGCCTCGGCTTTGGCGTTCTCGATTTCGGCAGTGTGCGACTCGGCGAGCTCTTTCTCAAACGCATCGCGCATCTGTTCCTTTTCTGTCTCGAACGACGCGAGTTTTCCCTCATATTCCTGTTTCAGCGCATTGGCTGACTTCATCAGGTCGTCAGCGCTCTGCTGCTGCGTCTTAATGGCTTCGGCGCGCTTATCCATGAAGGATTTCGCGGGTTTGTAGAGGAGAATGTAGAGACCGCCCGCGAGGATCCAAGAGTTAAACATATGCAGGAAAATCTGTTGGATGTCAATATTGAGCGGCAGATTCATAAGATAACCCTTTGTTTAGAGAACGAAGATGATCAGGATCGCGATGATCAGCGCATAAATAATGGCTGTCTCGATGAAAACCAGACCCAGCATCATGGCGGACTGGATCTGTCCGCCCGCTTCCGGCTGACGGGAAATGCTTTCCACGGTCTTGCGGATGGAAATGCCCATGGCGATCGCGCCGGCGGCGGCCACGACAGCAATGGTAAGGGCGGCGGTGATGGCTTTCATGCCCGTCGTGTTTTCAGCGGCGGGAGCGGCGGCTTGATCTTCCGCGAAGACAACGCCCGCGGTCAGACACAGCATCATAACAACAGTGAGTAAAATACTCAAGGTTTTTTTCATTGAGACGATCTCCTTGTTAATCTTGCGCCGGGACAGTCATTCCTTCGTTGTTCCGGTCTTTTATCTCTTCTTTATCTTTTTTTTCGGAAGGTTTTGTGACTTCTCCGTAAAAATGCGCGGTGAGCATGGTCAGCACATAAGTCTGAATGAGCGCGTGAAGCAGCGTGAACATAATGCCTACCGCGACCGGCAGGACGAAGCTCAGCATGATGGAATAATAAACAAGCTCGGTCACCAGCAGACCGCTGAGCAACGCACCGAAGAGGCGGAAGCTCATGGAAATCGGCAGGGAGAAATCTTTCAATGCTCCCGCCGCGCCCTTGATCCCGTTATGGATCAAGCCGCCGAACAGAATGACACCGTAGGAGGTGACGCCCATGGCAATGGCTCCGTTGATGTCGGCAAGCGGCGCGGAAAGGGAAATTGAGTGTCCGTGCGTTGTTATGGCCTGCTGCCCGAAAAGCTCAAACAGCGTGCTGAAGAAAATGTAAACGCCGGCGGTGAAAATGTAAAAGCCGAGGAAACGGTTCACATGCGGGCTGTTTTGCTGTGCGAGGTTATCGAAGAATCCGATGAGAGCTTCGATTGCGGTCTGGAATCCGCGGGGAATCGTTTTGAAATGCGGGATTACGAATAAACGAATCAGCACCGCCGCGATCAGCAGAATCGCGCTGACCGTGAACGCGGAGATGACTGCCGGGTTCACTTCAAGCCCGAACAGACTGCATTTGTTCTCTTCATGCAGTACCCCGTCGCGCATGACTTCCTTGATGGTTTCCGTTTTCCCGCCGGGAGTTTCTGTGAGAATACTGCCGGCCAGGAGCAGGAGAAGGATCGCGATGTAAAGGATGAGTCCCTTTTTTTTCATCATAAACGCCTCACTGAAAACCGCCGCGGAAAAACATCCGCGGATCGGTTCGCTTACGTCAATCTAAGATTTTCCTTATCTCTATTAATGCAATTCTAATTCTTTTGCATATAACAATTGCCCGATTATGACAAAAGACAATCCGGAAGTTGCGAAAGGCGGAACGGAACGGGAGCGCTGACCGGGGAAAACCGGGCATGAATACAGAAATGAGTGCTCTGTGTTAAATGCAAAGAACCTCCCTGTCGGGAGGTTCTCTTTGTGAATCAGGCTCAGTCTTTCATCTCAGCGCAGAGCTTGAGGAGGATGTCGCAGGCCTCGGAGAGCTGATCCATGGGGATGTTCAGTGCCGGAAGCAGGCGGATGCGGTCCTTCGCGGTGAGGGCAAGCACACCTTTCTCAATGGCGGCGTTGACGATTTTGCCTGCGGAGCCGACCGGCTTGATGCCGATCATGAGACCCATGCCGCCGACGGACTCAACACCGTCCGCGCCTTCAAAGAAGTCGAAAATGAATTGACTGCGTTCGCGAACGCCTTCCAGCATGGTGTCGTCAAGGCGCTCGATAATGGAGATGCCGCCCGCGCAACAGACCGGGTTGCCGCCGAAGGTGGAACCGTGGTCGCCGGCGTTCAGTACATCCTGAACTTTTTCGCCCATCATGCAGACGCCCAGCGGCAGACCGCCGCCGATGCCTTTCGCGGTGGAGACGATGTCGGGCTGAATATCATAATTCATGTAAGCGTACAGCGCGCCGCTGCGCCCGGTGCCGGTTTGCACTTCGTCAATGATGAGCGGGATGTCGTTCTCTTTCGCGAACGCGGCAGTCTGCTGCACGAAATCTTTCGGCAAAGCGATGACGCCGCCTTCTCCCTGAACGCACTCCATCATGATGCCCGCGGCGTTCGTGTCGAGAGCGAGCTTTTTCAGCGCCTCAAAATCACCCGCAGGGGTATGGACGAAGCCCGGCGTCAGCGGTTGGAACAGCTCATGATAATGTTCCTGACCTGTGGCGGCGAGGGTGGTCAGCGTGCGGCCGTGGAAGCTGTTGACCAAGGTGATGATGGTATAGCAGGACGGACCTTTCTTCTCAGCGGAATACTTGCGTGCGACTTTGATCGCACATTCGTTGGCTTCCGCGCCGGAGTTGCCGAAGAAGACCCTTTTCATCCCGGTGCGTTGGCAGAGCAATTGCGCGAGTTTGGCGCAGGGCTCGGTGTAATAGAGGTTTGACGTATGTGAGAACCTGTCCAGCTGCGCCTTGACGGCGTTCGTCCAGGCTTCGTCGCACATGCCGAAAACATTCACGGCGATGCCGGTGCCGAGGTCAATGTAGCATTTGCCGTTCTCGTCCATCAGGACAGAGCCCTTGCCGGAGACGATCTGTACAGGAAAACGCGCATAGGTATGCGCGACATAGGTGCTGTCAATACTTTTAATATCAGACATGGTTTTTTTACTCCCGGGTCACCAGCGTGCCGGCGCCTTCAGCAGTCAGCAGTTCCATCAGGATGGAATGTTCGACGCGGCCGTCCATGATGACCACATTTTTCACACCGGCGTTGAGCGCCTCAACGCAGCAGTCCACCTTCGGGATCATGCCGCCTGCGATCACGCCCTGTTGATAAAGTTCTTTGATTTCGGCAAGGCTGATCTGCGGGATGAGCGTTGCCGGGTCGTCTTTGTCGCGCAGCAAACCGGTGACATCAGTCATCATGATCAGGCGTTCAGCCTGAAGTGCGCCCGCGATGTATGCGGCGGCGGTGTCTGCGTTGATGTTGAAGATGTTGCCTTCATCATCACAGCCCAGTGTGGAGACGACCGGGATATAGCCGCTGTTCAGCAGGTCGAGGATCGGCTGTGCGTTGACATAGGAGATGTCCCCTACGTAACCCAGCCGCTTGTCCTTGAATTCCGCCTGAATCATATGCCCGTCAATGCCGGAAATCCCGATGGCGTTGCCGCCCCAGCGATCCAGCAGACTGACAAGGGATTTATTGACCTTGCCGGCGAGAACCATCTCCGCCAGGTCAACGGTCTCACGGTCTGTGACGCGCAGCCCGTCGACGAATTCGGACTGTTTGCCGAGACGCTTCATCAGACTGCTGAGTTCCGGACCGCCCCCGTGAACGAGAACGACTTTGAGCCCGACCAGCGTGAGGAGGCTGATGTCCTGCATGACCTCGTTCTTCAGATCTTCATTGATCATCGCGTTGCCGCCGTATTTGACGACAATGACCTTGCCGTTGTAGCGGCGGATATACGGCATGGCCTGCACGAGCACTTCCGCCCGTTCGTTGTTGGTGAATTTGATATCCATGATGCGCTCTCCCGAACCTCACATCAAGTGCGGTAATCGCCGTTGATCTTCACATAATCGTAGGTCAGGTCGCAGCCCCAGGCAGTCGCGGAGACGGAGCCCTGGTTCAGGTTGACGAGGATGTCAATTTCTTTCTCCAGCAGGATCTCTTTGGCTTTCTCTTCGGAGAAGTCCACACCCGCACCGTCCCGGCAGACAGCAATTGTGCCCTTCGCGGAACGGAAATCGACATCAATTTTCATCACATCCAGCGGGACGCCCGCGTAGCCGATGGCGCAGAGGACGCGGCCCCAGTTGGCATCGGCGCCGAACATGGCAGCCTTGACCAGGCTGGAGCAGATCACGGACTTCGCCACGGTCTTCGCGGCGGCAAGGTCCGGAGCGCCTGTGACGGAACATTCCAGCAGCTTGCTTGCGCCTTCCCCGTCGCCGGCAAGCATACGGCAGAGGTGCATACAGACCGTGTTCAGCGCACTCATGAAGGTGTTGAAGTCTTCCCCTTCGGAGACGATCTCGGCGTTGCCCGCCAGTCCGTTCGCCATGACGGAAACCATGTCATTGGTGGAGGTGTCGCCGTCAACGGATACCATATTGAAGGTGTTTTGAATGTCGGTGCTGAGTGCTTTCTGCAGCATCGCGGAGGAAATGGCGGCGTCGGTGGTGATGAAGACGAGCATGGTCGCCATATTCGGATGGATCATGCCGGAGCCTTTCGCCATACCGCCCAGGTGACAGGTTTTCCCGCCGAGTTCAAATTCGACAGCGGCTTCCTTTTTCACGGTGTCGGTTGTCATGATGGCTTCGGCGGCATCTTCGTTGCCGTCACAGCGCAGACCGCCCGCAAGTTCCGCCATGTGGCTGTCAATCGGTTCCACATTCAGCGGCTGACCGATGACGCCGGTTGAGGCGATAATGACATCTTTCGCATCCACGCCGGTTTCACGGGCGACAATCGCGCACATTTGGCGGGCGATTTCAGGACCGTTGGCGTTGCAGGTGTTGGCGTTTCCGCTGTTGCAGACCATGGCGCGGGCTTTCCCGTCGGCAATGTTCTCCTTCGTCACGGCAATCGGAGCGCCTTTGACAAGGTTCGTGGTGTAGACTGCGGCGGCGTTGGCCGTAACATCACTGACGATCAGCGCGATATCTTTTTTGATGTGGTTTTTGCGGATCCCGCAATGGATCCCGTTGGCTTTAAAGCCCTTCGCGGCACATACGCCGCCTTGAATAATGTTCATAATTTCGTTCCCTGCTCAAAACTGTAAACCCTCGGTTTCGGGCAGACCCAGAACCAGATTCATGTTCTGGATCGCGGCGCCGGAAGCACCTTTCCCGAGGTTGTCAAAACGAGCGGTCAGCACGAAACGGTCGTCATTGCCCGTTACAGTGATTTGCATGTCGTCCCGTCCGCTGAGCGCTGCGGCGGAAAGGAATCCGCCTTCGTCACAGTTCTCTTCGAATCGGACCAGCGGGCCGGAATAATACTCCCGGTATACCGCTTTCACATCCTCCCTGCTTCCCTTCACCGACGCGGCGGATAAAGGAATACTGACTTCCATGCCGCTGTAATAATCAGCGACAATCGGGCTGAAGAGCGGGGCGTTTTCAAGTCCGCAGACATACGCCATCTCTTTCAGGTGTTTGTGCTGCTGTGTGAGCCCGTATTGGCGCGGCCCTTTGAGCAGAGGCGAACGGGTCGGATCCTCATATTCGGCGATCATCTTTTTACCGCCGCCGGAATAGCCCGTAATTGAAAAACAGCTCAGCTTCGCGTCGGCATCCAACAGACCGGCGTCGCGCAGAGGTTTGATGAGCGCGATGAACCCGCTTGCGTGGCAGCCCGGGTTCGCAATGCGCTTTGACGCGCGGATCTGCTCGCGGTACCCCTTCAATTCGGGGAAGCCGAATGTCCAGCCCCCCGCAGTGCGGTGCGCGGTGGATGTGTCGATGATGACCGTGCCGCAGTCTCCCGCCAGTTCGGCAGCCTCAATCGCGGCGGCGTCAGGTAGGCAGAAAAAGGCGACATCGGCGGCATAGATCGCATCTTTCCGGGCTGCGGGATCTTTCCGCAGTTCTTCGGAAAGGGTGATCAGCTCAAGTCCCTCTCTCGCCGTCAGGCGCTCACGGATGCGCAGTCCCGTTGTGCCGGCACTGCCGTCAATAAATACTTTTGTCATGTTTCGCGGTTCATCCGCTTCAAGCCCGCGCCGGCGGAAAAGAATAATTGCTGAAAAAAAGAATAAAAAAAGCCGGCATTCGGGTCTCCCGCGGACAATTCACCTCCTTCACGCGGATTTTCGAATTAACTCGAATATAAGAAGCAAATCTATTATATCCGTGATACAGAATCAGCACGAAACCTATATGACATCTGTCAGGTTCCGTCCCGAGGCGGGTATGTATTCGCCAAAGTCGTTTTTCGGATCGGCGCGGGCGGTAAGGTGCCGAAACGCCCATGGAGGATGATATAATCATCTTTGTGAAAAAAAAAGACGTCGCGGCATTAATTGTTTTGATGTTTTTGTCCTGTGCGGTGAGCATTCCTTTCGTGTTCGCCTCTGTCGGGCACTGCTATGTGGACGGGGATGATATTCTGACGCATATGCAGCGGGTCGAGGGCATTGTCTCCGCCCTGAAGGCGGGGCATCTTCCCGCGTATCTGCATCTGTCGACGCTCGACGGGTACGCTTACGGCATGGGCTTTTTCTACCCGCAGCTGACGTTGATTCTCCCGGTGCTGCTGCGGCTCGCGGGGATGAACGAACCTCTCACGACGAATATCTGCCTCTTCGGCTTGGTATTTCTCACGGCGTTCAGCTTCTCTTTCTGCGTCCGCCGGCTGAGCGGTTCGCTGTCTGCCGGACTGACTGCAGGCATTCTCTGCCTTTTCTCCTATTACCGCTTGGTCAATCAATATTATCGCGGCGCCGCAGCGGAGTCCATCGCGCTGGCGTTCATGCCTTTGCTGATCCTCGGAGTCTGTGAAATCACGCGGGATCGCCGCTCCGGCGTGAAGTGGATGACGATCGGCTTGTGCGGTATCCTGTATTCGCATCTGCTCTCGGCGGTGTTCGCGCTGGCGGGACTGGCGCTTTTCGGGATCGGCGCGGCGGTCTGCTGCCTGATCCAAAAACGCAAGCCGCGGAAAAGCGTCTGCCGCAGCTTCGCGGACGCGCTCGTTCTCTCGTTCCTGCTGACGGCGGCGTTCTGGCTGCCGTTCCTCGAACAGTATTTCGCCGTCCCGCTGCGGGTGAAGACCGACGCTGCGTTCCCGATGAGGAACGCGCTTTCCCTGCAAAACACGCTGCGGATCGTCATCAACTGGTTCAGGCAGCTCCCGGAAGGCCGATACGACCCGGTGCTGCTCGCAATTCCGTTGACGATCGCCGCCCTGATCTTCGGAAAGAAAAACCGCGGCATGGCGGCTGTCCTTGCGCTCGGCGGGATCGGAGCGATGCTGCTGAGCTCGCAGCTCTTCCCGTGGGGGAATCTGCCGGCACTGCATAAACTCCTGCAATTCCCCTGGCGTCTGCAATTTATCGCCGCGGCCATGCTGCCGCTCGCGGGCGGGCTTGCCGTCGGGGATCTGAACCGCCGCAGGCTTCGCGTCGGGATCGTGATTCTTTGTGCGGGCATTTCCATGTGGGCCGCGATGCCGCTGATACAGCACGTCACGGAGAACTACATTCAGCCCTTTCCGGGCTACAAAGCGATTCGTGACAATGTCGGCGCCGGCGAATACCTGCCCGAGGGCGCGGAAGTCGCGGAGATTACCGAACATGGCAACATGCCGTGGACGGAGGACGGCGTGACGGTGATTGCATACAGTGAGAACGGACTGAGCGCGGAGCTGCGTTACAGTGCCGATACCGACAGCGCTGCCGAGCTGCCGTTTCTTTGGTATCGCGGTTGGACCGTCAACGGTGAGCCTGCTTCTATGGGATCGCACGGCCTCGTCCAAGTTGATTTGCCCGCCGCGGAGGACGGCACGGTCACGCTGAAGTACCAAACCACGGCATTGCAATTCCTTTCCCGGCTGCTGACGCTCGTCGGCATCTTCGGCTGCGTCTGTCTGAAACGCGCTCGTGCCGAGGCGTGAATTCCGTCAGCCATGCCGGTTTACCCGCGTTCCGGAACGATGTATCTTATGTTCGTCGGAAAGGAAAGGAGCCGCGGACATGGACGAAAACAACCGTAAAAGCACTGAAATCATCGAAGTCTTCAGCGAAGAAGCACTCGCGTCCGCCGCTGCGCGGTACGGCTCTGTTCCCGCGTTCATTGAAAACCTCCGCGTATTCGTTTCCGACGCCTACGCGGACTTTGCCGCCGCGGCGAAGAACGGCTCGCCCGACCTTGCCGACTTTTACTGCGGCTTTCGCGCCTGTGCGCTGAACCTGGTTCGTGCGGCGGCCTCCGCGTCCCTTGACAGGGATCAGGAATTCGCCGTCATCGAACGGCTGAAGGGATATATCATGGACTGCCGCGGGAGAGCCGCTTCCGCCGCCGCCGTGCTGACCGAAATCTATCTCAATGTCCTTGAAAGCGATCCGTGGAACTCACAGGGACAGCTGCGAATCCGCGCCTTCGCCTCCGATGCCAATGCCCTGGCCGCCAAAATGGAGCGGGCGGTGAGCGGAATTGATGCCTTCATTGAGAAAAGCGGGATGCGTCAGGTCGCTTCGAAGCGCCGCGCCGCGGAAGCCGCTTCCCGTGTCCGCCTTCTTTATGCGGAAATTATCCCCGAGGGACATGTTTATTACCCCGTGCGGCCCTACCCGCCGGAGGATATCCCGCTCGGCGAATCCGTGCCCGAACGCCCGGCGGCGTGGGAGTGCTTCCGTACGATTCCCGAAGAGGAGCTGGCGTATGACAGCGCGCATGATGAGTTTGTGATCCCCAAGGGGCGGGTTTTTGAGACGGAATACGGACGGCTTGACGATCAATCCGTCCGCTTCGACTGGGAAAGAAATACCGTGACCTGCGGGTTCGTCGGTGGTGAGCGGACGACCTGGCCGTTTTTCAAAGTCAAACACCCCGGTGATCTGATCTCCGGCCGCGGGTATGAATACTATTTCCGCAAAGCGCGGCAGAATCAGTGAGCGGAAAAGTTCAAAGCCGAACGCAGCCGAAAAGGCAGTCAAATCACGCCATATCTATCATTTGTTTGTGCCAAAAATCTGGATCGCAATGATAAACTGATAGAATAATATAGGGTTGTTATAAAAAACCCGACATCTCGAACTGTCTGACAATTTGAGAGGGAGATAATAAATATGGAAAATTCAGATCAGAACATGTACGGGAACATTTTCTTATCCCACCGCGCGATCTGTACGATTGTGTCCCATGCTGTGCAGCAGTCGTATGGTATCGTCGGACTGGCGCCGAAGAACCTCGCTGCCGGTCTGGCTGCCGCCATTGTGAAAGACTCTACCCAGGGCGTGAATGTCCGCTCGGACGGAAAGAATGTCAGCATTGACCTGTACATTATCATTGAATACGGCACCCGTATCACCTCTGTCGCCCATTCCGTCGCGGACAGTGTGAAATACCGGCTTGAGAAAATGACCGGACTGCACGTCACGAACGTCAACGTTCATGTCAAAGGCCTGCGGGTCAGCAACGGCAGTAATTAGAATTGGAGACCCGTGAACGAGGATACTTTGACCACTATGTCCGGAGAAAATGAACTCCTGAAAACAATTGACGGCAAGCAGTGGAAATCCCTGCTCGAAGCCGGTATGCTGTGGCTCAGAACCAATCAGAACATTGTGAACGCGCTGAACGTGTTCCCGGTTCCTGACGGCGACACCGGTACGAATATGCTGCTGACGATGCAGTCCGCCTGGCAGGATATTGTTCTGCTGGATACGAATCACGCCGGTCAGATCATGAAGGCCGCCGCGCAGGGTGCGCTGATGGGTGCCCGCGGCAACTCCGGCGTTATCCTTTCCCAGTTGTGGAGAGGCTTCGCCCGCGTGATGGAACCCTATGAAGTCCTGACCCCCGAGATTTTCTCCAATGCGTTGGTTGAGGCGAAAAACACGGCTTACAAGGGCGTTGTGCGTCCGGTTGAGGGTACGATTCTGACCGTTTTGAAAGACACAGCCGCCGCTGTTGAAGAAGCCTGGCCGAATTGCGCGGACTTCACGCAGCTGCTCAATGTTACCGTTGAAGCCGCGGATGCGTCCGTGAACCGCACGCCGGATCTGCTCCCGACCCTGAAACAGGCCGGTGTGGTCGACTCGGGCGGGCGCGGTCTGTATTACATTTTTGAAGGCTTCCTGCGCTATCTGACGAACCAGCCCATTGATATCAATGCCGACATTCCGGAAGTTGTCACGCTGAACCAGCTGGACGCTCGGGAAGAGGAAGAGAACATTGAGCCGGGGCAGGATTATGAAGTCGTCGTCGATTTCGTGCCGAAAAAAGAACTTGAATTGAGCTCTTTCTATGCCCGTCTCAGTGATATCGGCACCTCGATTCAGGTCGGTGAAGGCGACAACATGTACCGTATGCATATCCATGTCCCGACCGAGAATCTTTACGCGCCGATTAACTATATTATGGAACTCGGCACCGTGACCAAGGTCGCGATTGAGAACCTGATTGCGCAGATGGATGACATTCGCCGCAGGAAGGCTGCCGAATACACCTTGATGCAGGTCGAACCGGGACAAGTCGGCGTGATCGCAGTCTCCCCGGGTGAAGGTATTTCCAAGATCCTTGCCGGTCTCGGCGTCAATGCCATTATCGCGGGCGGACAGACGATGAACCCCAGCACCGAGCAGATCCTAAAGGCCGTGGAAGACCTCCCGACGGATAAGGTGATCATCCTGCCGAATAACAAGAACATCATCCTGTCCGCAAATAACGCCATCGGTCAGACGGATAAGAAGGTTGCTGTGATCCGCTCCAAGAATATCGCGCAGGGCATCTCCGCCATGCTGATGATGGATCCGGACGACGATATGGATGAGATCGTGGAACGCATGAACGAATCCCTGCTGCAGGTTGAGTCCGGCGAGCTGACCACGGCGACCCGCTCCGTGGAACTGAACGGCGTCACGGTCACGGAAGGTCAGGTCATCGGTCTGCATAACGGCGACCTGGTTGTGGCGGCGGACAGCATTGAGGATGGCCTGCTGAACCTGCTGAAGGATATCAACGCCGATGATTACGAGCAGATCACGCTCTTTTACGGCAACGGCCTGACCGAAGAAGAAGTCAAGCCCTATATCGACGCGGTGCAGGATGCCTACCCGGATCTTGACGTTGAATGTCATTATGGCGGGCAGCCGCATTATTACTTCTCCATCGCTGTAGAGTAAAAGACAGACAGGAGCCGGGAGTCACAACTCTTCCCGGCTCCTCTTTCGTTACAGCTAAGGGAGCAACGCGAAAATGTCACGAATTCCATTGCCGATTTGACAAGCTGTGGTATCATTAGCTCGGTAAATTGAAAAGGGCGTGACCGCCCAAACGATTCACTGTAGACAGCCGGTGCCCAAAAGGCTTAATATCCAGCCGAGGCGAATGATAAAAAGTCAATTTCAATGGATTTGATTTGATATCTTTGTCTGCGCACACGGCGGCAAAGATTTTTTTATTTTTACGGGAAGGAGGATTTACACATTGGCCTTTACAAAAGATGAGAAATCAAAGATGATGGCGCAATACGGCGAATGGCTCGATAACAGCCAGGCTCTGTATATGCTGACCTACAACAAAATGGATATGCCCACTATCGACGCGATCCGCAATAAGATCCGTGAAGCAGGCGGCGAAGCTCATGTTGTGAAAAACACACTGATCTCCAAGACCCTTGCTGATAAGGAATATCCCGCCGGCGAAGAGCTGACCGGTACCACCCTCATGAACTTTGCATTCACTGATGCCGCCGCTGTTGCGAAAGCTGTCAGCGAGGTTGTCAAGGAATACAAGATGAAGATCAAGTATGGTTACCTCGATAAGAACCTGCTGGATGCATCCGAAGTCGCGAGACTGGGTACACTGCCGTCTCTTCCGGAAATGCGCGCCAAGCTGCTCGGAACCATCCAGGCTCCTGCTTCTCAGCTCGTCCGCACCATTGCCGAACCGGCCCGCGGTCTTGCCGCTGTTATTCAGGCGAACGTTGACAAGAACAACGCTCCTGCCGAGTAATTTCAACCGCGTCATGCGACACGGAAACATATCGCCGGTACGCTGCCGGTAAACAAATTTAAATCAAAATATATTTTAGGAGTCTATTAAAATGGCTGATATCGAAAAACTTGTTGAAGAACTGAGCGCCCTGAGCGTCCTCGAAGCTGCTGACCTCGTGAAAGCCCTGGAAGAGAAGTGGGGCGTTTCCGCCGCCGCTCCCGTCGCTGTTGCCGCTGCCGGCCCCGCTGCCGCTGCTGCCCCCGCTGCCGAACCGACCGGTTACGACGTTGTCCTGAAGGATGCCGGCCCGAAGAAGATCGACACCATTAAAGTCATCCGCACCCTCACTTCCCTGGGTCTGGTTGAAGCCAAGCAGATGGCCGAAACCGCCGGCGCGAAGGTTCTCTCCGGCGCCGCGAAGGATGCCGCTGACGATGCCAAGTCCAAGCTCGAAGCTGCCGGTGCTGCTGTCGAACTGAAACCGATCTTCGACTAATCCCGAGTAACGAAAGCAAAATACCGACCGAGTTCATCGGCCGGTATTTTTTATTCCACAGTCCATACGTATCCGGGATTCCCTTCGCTGATGGCACATGAATCCCGCTGAATCAGCCGTCAACACAATCGGCGGTTCACTTTAACGAGATTCTTTTTTTATTATCGGCTATAATATAGAAATTATAAAAACAGGTTTTTACCGAAAGAGTTTTTTGTCGGAGGCAAAATGATAATTTCCGTATCCCAGCCGAATCTTGCTCAGGCTCTCAGCGTTGTTTCTCACGCTGTTTCCAGCCGCAGTCCATTGACCATTCTCGAAAACATTCTCATCACGACCGAGCAGGATCGCATCTGCCTTTCAGGGACAAATCTTGAGCTCGGGATCCGCTATTGGATCCCTGCTGAGATTCATGAAGCCGGTTCCATCACCCTCCCTGCCAAGATGTTTACGGATCTTGTCAACACCATGCCCGCAGACACAGTCTCTCTTTCTCTGAACGAGAGCAATCAAACCGTTACCGTCCGCTGCCAGAAACTTGTCACCGATATCCGCGGCATTGAGGCCTCCGAATTTCCTCCAATGTCCGAATTTGACGCTTCTCAGGCAGTCTCCTTCGCAATGCCGGAAATGAAGAAGATGATCGGTCAGGTCGCTTTCGCCGCCGCGGTAGATGACAGCCGCCCGGTTCTGCACGGCGTCAAAATGAGCGTGAATGACAACGTTCTCTCCATGGCTGCCACGGACGGATACCGCATTGCCATCAATAAAATCATCCTCGCCGAAGGGTTTGAGGAACCGCTTTCAGCCATCATTCCGGCTGCCGCGTTGCGCGAACTCGCCCGCATTGCCGGTCCGAATGACAAAACCGTTGCCATGGCCTTCTGCGGCGAAAAAACGCAGGTTATTTTCCATCTGGATAATGCGGAGCTGATTTCATCCCTGATTGCGGGTGAATTTATCAATTACGAAGCCATCGTCCCGACTTCCTTCAAGACCACCACGATCGTTTCCACTGCCGCCATGCAGAGTGCCTGCAGTCAGGCCAACGTCATTGCCCGTGAAAACAAGAACCTGATCAAGCTGGATATCAAGGCTGCTTCCGACAGCAGCGCCGGCAATATCACCATCTTGACCCAGGCGGAACAGAGCGGCGGTTCGCAGGAAAACATCATTGACGCCAATGTTGACGGTGAAAACATCAAGATCGCGTTCAACGTGCGCTATCTGAAGGACGTTCTGGATGTCATCGAATCCCAGAACGTGTACCTCCGCACGAACGCGACAATGTCCCCTGCCATGATCTCCCCGGTTGACGATCAGGTCGATTACAAATATGTTATTATGCCGATGCATTTCGCTTGAAAAAGGTGGTAAGGTTCGTTTCTGTTATGCCCCAAAATGATTATTCCCCGAATGTACTTTCGTCCATTCAGGCCACGTTATCGCAGTATCCGATTTTAGCGGATAAGATTGAAAATGAAATGTATAACCGTCTTCTTCAGGACGGGTATATCTCCGTAAACTCCTTTACGGAAAATGTCCGTGATTTTGCGCTGCTGACCCAGAAACGCGAAGGGCTGAAGAACCCGTTCGCACAGGAAGGGCAGCAAATCTGGGAAAAACGTCTCAGCCGTGTGCAGAGCACCATGGTTCGGAAAGAATTTGCCCTCCGCTACTCGCTTGAGGATTTCAATGCGCTGGTTGCCTCGGTATTGCGCAACCCTGCCGCCGGGCGCGTGGAAGCGCTGACTTGGCACAACATTCAGCACGCCACTGATGAGACCATCATCGAACAGGCTCTCTCCATTGAGCATCTGCCCGCCGCTGAACGGCAGGAATTCGCCGCCCAGCTGATGTCTGCCAAGGTCGCGCTGATCCGGCGTCTGCTTTCCGAACGTGCCTCTTACATTCGGGTCGCGAAAAATGTTTTCTCCATCCATGACCTGCTGGAAATCAACCGTCACCGCATCGGCCGCGGTCTGATCGGCTCCAAAGCCGCTCAGCTTCTGCTTGCGAACCGTATTCTGCACAGCTCCGCCGACAGGGACATTCGCAACGCCGTCGGCAGCGTTGAGTCGATTTATATCGGCGCGGAAGAGTTCAACAACTTCATGGTCATCAACAACATTGTCAACTGGATGGATCAGATCTATAAGACCGAGGAAGAGTGCCGCAATGATTATCCCAGGCTGCAGGAAGACTTCTCCACAGGGGAATTCTCACAGGAAATCGTCCGCGGACTGAAGCACGTCATCGAGACGATGAACGGTCAGCCGTTCATCGTGCGCTCCTCGAGCCTGCTTGAGAACTCCTTCACGCATCCTTTCAACAGCATGTACCGCAGTGTTTACCTGCCGAATCAGGGAACGGATGAAGAAAACCTTGAGTCGCTGGAGGACGCGATCCGCACTGTTTATGCGAGCATCTTCAACCCCAACGCGCTGGCGTACCGCCGCAAGAACGGCTTAACGGATTACACCGAAGCCATGGCGATCCTGATTCAGCGTGTCGACGGGAACAGCACCGGCGCTTATTTCTTCCCGGATGTCTCCGGTCTGGCTTCCTGCAAGTCTCCTTACAAGTGGACGCGGCGCAGTCGCAAAGATGAAGGCTTTATGCGCTTTGTGGTCGGACTCGGCACCCACGCCATCTACCGCAGCGGCGATGATTTCGCCCATATCGTTGAGCTTGCCGAGCCCAACAAACGGCACACGACTTTCACGCAGGGTGAGGAACACAACACACAGGAGTTCATGCGTGTGCTGAACCTCAAAACCAACGAATCCGAGCTGCTGGATGTGCAGGATGTCCTCTGCGGAAAATATCCGCTCATGCACCTTGTCGCTCAGAAAATCAACGGCGACCGGCTGCTTCCGTTCCAAAAGGGCGAGGAACCGGATTCATTCTGCATCACCTGCAATGAGCTGATTCAGCGGACGGACTTCACCCGCCTCATGCGTGATATTTTGCAGACCATTCAGCGCGTCTACGGGAAGCCGGTCATGGTTGAGTTCTCGGCAATGATTGACACGAGCGACCCCTGGGAAACCGCGTTCAAGATTCAGATTCACAACTGCCGCGTCTGTTCCGACCCCGACAGCACACCGATCACGCATGTCATGCCGTCGGATCCCATCAAGCGCGATCTCTTCACGTCGGATCTTTTCATCGGTGACGGCGTCCTCAAGGACATTTCATATGTGATTTTTGTGGATCCGGATCAATACATGAAGCTCTACGGTACGCAATGTGACGAATTCTGCTCCCTGCTCGGTAAAATCAATGCCAAACTCGCACGAGAGAGTTTTATTTTCGTTGCCGCCACCCGCTGGGGCACCCGTGAGCGTCACGGAATTCCTGTGCCTTACAGCGCGATTTCCAACGCCAAAGCTCTTGTGGAGCTGAGCGGCATCAAGGAAAATTACATCTCCGACCCGTTCTGCGGCACGCAGTTCTTCCAGTCCATGCAGGAATCCGGCATCAGCTCCATCATCACCAATGCGGACAAGTCCGAAGATATCGACTATTCGTTCTTCACCGACACCCGCGACCTGACCTCATCCTGGATCGACATCCCGGAAAAATTCCGCGGCTGTGTCCGCATCCTCTCGACCAATGGCTGGTACGGCTCCCGCAGTCTGGTGATCCATATGGATCCCGACGCCGGTTTCACCCGCGCCGGTTTCATCTGATTATCCGCGGAAATCTGCGAAGGAAAAAACATGAAAAAACTTTTTTTACTGTTGCTGACTGCCGGCGCGCTGTTGACGCTTTGCGGCTGTGCAAAAAAAGATACTTCATCCGAGGTTGTGAAACCTGTTGAGGAATTCTATAACGCCATTGTCACGCAGGATCGTGACAAAATCGGTTCCATCGCCTGCGCCGATTGGGAAAAGGACGCCCTGCGTGAAGTGGATGCGTTCATGGGTGTCAAGTCCGAGCTGAAGGACTTCAGCTGCGCGGTCTCAGAAGAAAACGGCGACTCCGCCGTTGTGACCTGCACGGGGGCGATTGCCGCTTCCTACGGCGCGGAAGTCACCGATTTTGCCCTTGAGGGACGCTCTCACAAGGTCGTGAAGGAAGCGGGCGAATGGCGCGTCTGCGGCTACTGATTCAATGAAAGCGGTCTTCAAGTTTGTCTTCAATAAAGAAACACTCACTGCGTTGCTGTTGGCGCTGCTGATCATCGGACTCATCATCATGAGTTCCGACAGTGCGCCGCAGTGGATCTATCAGGGGTTCTGATGGGACTGCGGGATATTTTTATCCTCGCCGGGCTTCTGATCCTGCTGCGGGTCATCCCCAACCGCCGCGCAAGGCATTACGCGCTGCTTGTCTGCGGCGCGGTTTTTGTTTTCACCTTCCAGCCGACGCTCCCCATCCGTGAGGCGGATTTCATGCTCCCGCTGCTCACCGTCGGGCTGACGCTGATCGTCTATGCCGCGTTCACAGACCGGGACGCCCTGAAATCAAAAGAGAACCTCACGGATGCCGCCGTTATCTTCGGGACGCTTCTTCTGCTCTGCCTGACCCGCTTCCTCGGCCGGGATTCGCTGTTGACCGCCTCCCGTCCGCCGATGCTGCGGAAGACGATCCCGGCGCTTCTCCTTCTTGCCGCGCTTGCCTGTCTTGCGGGTGTGAAGAAGAAAACGCCCCGCCGGCATCTCCTGGGCGGATTAATCTGTCTCATTCTCGCTTTTCTTGTCATTCTCAAAACACCTGCACTCGCGCTCCTCGGCAGCCGCCTGCTCCGTTCACTCAACGGGCAGTCCGCGGAAAACGCGCTCAGCGGCGACCTGCGTTGGTTCGGGTTCTCGTATATTGCCTTTCGTCTGCTCTCCGCGCTGATTGACGCGCGCAAAGGGCGGAAAATCAGCACAGGACTCGGGGCGTTCTTTATTTATGTCTGCTTCCCGCCGACGCTCTCCGCCGGGCCGATTGATCGCTGGGATCGCTTCACGAAGGAATACGCCGCCGGAGCGAAGAATTCCCTTGGGGATGACCTGCGCGAAGGTCTGCTTTTGATCGCGCACGGCCTCTTCTGTAAATTCATTCTTGCCGATGCGTTGTCGCTCTGTGCGCTCTCTGCGCAGAACGCCGGGCAGTTCATCCATACCGGCTGGGCTTGGGTGTCGCTTTTTGCCTATGCATTACAGATTTATTTCGACTTCAGCGGTTACTCCGAAATTGCGCTGGGATTGGGACGTTTCATCGGCATTACCCTGCCGAAGAACTTTGACCACCCGTACCTTAAGTCCGATCTGACGAAATTTTGGAGCAGCTGGCACATCACCCTGACGCAGTGGATCCGTTCGTATGTCTTCAACCCCTTGACCCGCGCTCTGCGCGCCGGGCGGGAGCGTCCGCTTCCGCAATGGCTCATCGTGCTGATCACGCAGCTCGTGACGATGCTCTTGATCGGGCTCTGGCATGGCGTCAGTGTGAATTTTGTCATTTGGGGGCTTTGGCACGGAATCGGCTTGTTCGTTCATCAGCTCTGGGCGCGGCATACCGGCGCAAAACTGCGCACCTTACAGCCCGCTTTGCAAAAGACATGGTGCATCCTCGGCACCTGCCTGACCGTTCTCTACGTTACACTTGGCTGGGTTTGGTTCGTCACGCCCGACTTCGGCTCCGCGTTGGCGTTTTACGGGAGGCTGTTCTCATGAAGAAACTGCTCTCGCTCCTGTTGAAGACGCTCATCCTGCTGGGCGTACTGCTCGGTCTTTACTTTGCAATTCAGCCGCTGAGCGGATTGAACCGCGTTTCACTGTATAACCGCCTCTTCCCGGGGCGGGAACGCCTGCCCTTTGGCGAAAGCCCGGACACTGCGTACAACTTCTCCATCGACAGCCTTGACGCCATGTTTGCATCCCATAAAATCAGCGGCGCCGGCGCGAAATCCGCCGATACCCTGCGTGTCGTGCTCATCGGCGACTCCTCCGCTTGGGGTACGCTGCTGCGTCCTGAAGAAACGCTGTGCGGTCAACTCAATGGTGCGGCGCTTGAGGACGGCCGCGTGATTGAATGTTATAACCTTGCCTATCCGACACTGTCCCTCTCAAAAGATCTGCTGCTGCTGAACCGCGCTATGGAATACGAACCGGATCTTGTCATCTGGTCCCTGACCATGGAATCCTTCCCGAAGGATAAAGAAGAGAGCAACGCCCTTGTTCAGGCGAACTTTTCCGAATACGAATCCATCAGCGGAAGCGAAGCGCTTCCCGCCCCGCGTCAATCCCTGTGGGAGCAGCGCCGCGAATTGGCGGATTGGCTGCGCCTGCAGCTTTACGGTGTGATGTGGGCGGCGACCGGTATTGACCAGGACTACCCTGCCGAATATACCGCGCCGCGTGTGGATCTGGATGCCGACAACAGCTATCACGGCATTGAAGGTTCGCTGCCGGACGGGATGCTGAACTGGGAGCTGCTGGAGCGGGGACTTTTGCTTGCGGGAGATACGCCCGTGATTGTGATTAACGAGCCGATGCTCATCAGTCATGGTCAAAACTCAAAAATTCGGTATAATTACTACTATCCGCGTCAGGCGTATGATGCGTGGCATGAAAGCCTGCGCGAACGCTTGACGGAGAACGGGTGTGAGCTCCTCGACCTGTGGGATTACCTCGAAGCGGAGCGCTTCACCAACAGCGCGATTCACTATGACGCCGAAGGCGCCGGGCGCATCGCGAATAAAACGATTGAATATATTGAGTCTTTAATTAATAATGGACAGTTATAGGCGAAGCCGCCTGTTTTTCATCCTTCTTTTGACGACGCTGCTCTTCTGCGGCGCGGTTTCCGCGCAATCGGAATTGCTGCCGGAAGATTACGGCAGAACGTGGCAGAACTATCCCGTCATCCCCGAAATCGGCGAACATGCCCGTGAGATTCTCAAGCAGGGAATCCTCGACGGGAACAATCCGCATGCGTTCTCAAAAGTCGGGGACTGCGACACCTCCACCACCTGGTACCTTACCGATTACGACAGAGAGCAAGTCTATTACGACCTGGGCGACTATGAAGCACTGCGTCCGGTGCTGGCGTTTTACGCCGGTTCCTTCGGACGAACCAGTCTGGTAGCCAAGCCGGGTTTCTCCGCCGCCTCTGTGCTCTCCACGTTTTGGACGGATTACACCGTCTGTGAGGCGGGTGAGCTGCCGCTGGAATGTGAGTTCCGCATCCACAATCCCGCTGTTGTCTTGATTTCACTCGGAACCAATGACGGATACAACCCGCCGGTCTTCAAGGATAACCTGAGGGCGATTGTGGAGATCTGCTTGGAGCAAAACCGCCTGCCGGTTCTGATGCTGAAGGCGGATAATGTCGAAGGCGATTACACTATCAATCAGGACATTGCCGACCTGGCTGAAGAATATGACCTGCCGGTGTGGAACTTCTGGGGCTCCATTCAGCACCTTCAGAATCACGGATTGCAGGAAGACGGCATCCATCTCACTTATTACAGCAATTACTTCTCCGATCCCCGCGTCTGGGAGACTGCCTGGGCATACCGCAATCTCACCGCGCTTCAGGTTCTTGAGAAGCTGCAAATCGCGACCGAACAAATAACGGCGCAAGAATAAAAAGGATAAACTAAGGAAATACCATGGACGATGTCATAGACCTATTGGCCGAAAAAATCACCAAAAAACTGTTGAACGATCCGAAAATGAAGCTTGAACCGCGGGAACCGTTGATCAGTAACGGCCTTCTGGACTCCTTCAACCTTGTCGATCTCGCGCTGATCGTTGAGGACTGCTACGGCGTTCGCATTGAGGACTACGAACTCAATGCGGAAACTTTCGACACCCTCGAACAGCTTGCGGAATTGATCGAAAGCCGCCGATAAAGGAAAACGAAGCCATCGAATAGGAAACAGCCCCGAAAGGGGCTGCTTTGTTATGCGCTGATGCGGTTTAATTTCGTCTCTTACGCCATCAGGTCCGGGTAACGGTCCCAGTCAAGAGCCCGGGCAACAGGAATATCGGAGAAGTTGTCGATGAAATAGCGGGCGACGCGGAGCATGGGCGGAAAGACTTGATACAGGGGAATGTTCCACGGAGCGAAGAAACGAATCTCGGAGCCGTCCCGCGGTTTTGCACGCAGAGATCCGCGGATTCGTTTCGGAAAAAAGAGCATATAAACGGGGGAGATGCCGACGCTGTCCTCACTGACATAGTTCAAATCGGAGCCGGAAAAAACTTTGAGCAGGCAGCAGGTCTCCAGCAGAATGGAGCAGTTGCTGAGCACGGAGCGCTGCAGACATTCCACTAAAGTCTCGTTGGGGCTGAGCCAGCCGCCCGGGAGACGCCAATATCCGTCGTCCCTGTCACGGGCGAGCAGAATATTCCCCTGCGGGTCGGTCAGCAGTGCGAGTGGACTGACCTCAACGAAGGGGAAACCGGGTGCGCTGTCGTGGAGTTTCCGGCGGTAATCGATCATTCAAAATAATCCTTGAACTGCTGCCTTGAAGTCGGCGCTCTCAGCTTGCGCAGGGCGCGGGATTCAATTTGACGGATGCGTTCCTTGGTCAGACCGAAGAGTTTGCTGATTTCCTCCAGTGTCATTTCCTCCCCGTCATTCAAGCCGTAGCGCAGTTCGAGAATACGGCGTTCCCGCTCATTTAACTGGCGGCTCATGGCGTACTCAATCTGTTCCTTGAGCAGCTGCTTTTCGGTTTCGTCACTCGGCTGCAGGGCGGACTCGTCTTTGGCAAGCCGTTCCCCCGCTCCGCTGTCCTCATCGTCATTATTCTCGTCCGGGGTTTCCAATGAGATGGGATTTTCAACCGTGCGCAGGAGTTCCGTCACCTTATTCCCGGCAGTACGAAGGCGGGATGCCAGTGCTCCTCCCGGGGCTTTGCCTTCCTTTCGGCACTGTTCCAGCGCGTCACGATCGGATTGCTCAAGCATACCGGCCTCAACGGCCAGCTCTTCGGGGGACGGATCGCGCCCGAGGCACTGGGTCATTTCGTTCTTGATGCGGTTCAGCTTCATCACAGTCTCGAAAGTGTGCGGCGGAATGCGGATGAAGCCCGCCTGTTCCGCCAGCGAACGGGTGATCGCCTGGCGAATCCACCAGGTGGCATAGGTGCTGAAACGGTAGCCGAGACGCGGGTCGAACTTCTCCACCGCATGGAGCAGGCCGAGATTCCCTTCTTGGATCAGATCCGAGAAGGAGGAACCGCGCCCCTGATATTTTTTCGCGATGCTGAACACGAGTTTCAGGTTTGCACGCACGAAGGCCTGTTCCGCCGAACCCGCCCGCGCCTGAACGGTTCCAAGGTGTCCGCGGATCTCCTCGGACGGGCAGGGTGTGAGGTTTTCCGGCAGTCTGCCGTCATGCAGCGCGGCGTATTCGTCAAGCTCGTCCTTCATGGAGTCCGGCATCAGGCACAGACAGAGGAATGCGTCAAACAGATCGGAGGAGAGCTTCTGCCACTCCGCCGAACGTTCCTCACGGCTGAGCTGCATATCTTTGTAAAGCTCCGAAGTCGAAGCCGGGATCGTGTCCGTGAACAGAGAACGCGCCTCATGGATCAGGACGCTGAGATCCGCCAGCGGCTCTGCTGAGCCGTGCTTTTCATTGTACGCTGCGAGCTTCTGCGTGTATTGGTTCCAGCTTGCCGTGAACGATTCATACAGGGCGGTTCCGACTTCGGGGACAGGGCTGTCGGCATAAGCGTCCGCGCTTTTGCCCGCGCGAATGCAGACCGCGAGGCAGAATTCGCTTTCCGCGTTCAGCAGTTCAATGTCGCCGATCTCCCGCAGGTAGAGCAGCACCGGGTCGTCTTCTCCATCGGGGGCAAAGGAGCGTTTTTCAATCTGTTCTTCCATGGCTTCCATCGCTTCCATCGCTTCCGAGGGCGGATTGAATTCTTCATCGTCGTCTGTTCTCATTGTGATTTTCCGTTTCTGAAATCCACCAGGTTGACATCCTCGATGAGCATATCCAGCAACCGGCGTTCCGCCAGCGATTGGTTCAGCATTGTCTCATACGTGCGGATATCCTCCGCCGATGTTTCCCTGTCTTCGAGCAGCGTTTGCAGCTCGGTTTTGTCATACTCTTTTTTCTCCCGGCGCATGAACGCCACGGAGCGGATAATTTCCTCATTCAGCTCAGCCATCTCAACAGCGGGATCCAGCTTGCGGTTTTTCAGGATCGCGAAGGCGTCCCGCACGGATTCTGGGACGTTCTTCTCGATATAGGATCGGGTGTCCAGCTCCTCATCCTGATCCAGCGCTCTGAAATAGACCGACGCGATTTCGTGCAGATCCGACTGAATGAAATCCGAGGGGCTGAGGGGATCTAATTTGTAGCGGCGCAGTTTGCGGTCAATATCCGCCAGGGAGCCGGGCGTCTCATAATAAAGATAGAGACAGCGCAGAATCTCATTTTCCTTGTTATAGAAGCTGTCTTTCGGGTCAAAAACAAGGGACGTGTTCTTCGTCTTCAGCTTCGGCTTCGCGGGGAACGCCGCTTTATGCTGTTTCCCGGCAGAAGTGCTGCCCATTGCGGCGCTGTAGGTCAGCAGGGAGACATCCACGTCAAGGTGACGGGCGAGCTGCTGACGGTAAGTCTCTCGTTCAATGGCGTTGGGAACTTCCCGGATCAAGGGCATGATCTGTGCCGCGATCTCGGATTTCACCTTGGCGTCGTTGAGGTTTTTCCCCTTGGAAAGCACTTCCATCATGTGAATGACAATCGGTTTGGCGGAATCCAGAATCGTCTGCCATTCCCCGTGATCGCGCAGCACCACTTCATCGGGATCCATCCCGTCCGGGATGATCGCGACACGAATGTCAACATTCAGACGGTTTTCCTGCCGCAGTAAAGCCTGACTTTCCTCCTCGGCTGCTCCCGCGGATGCCTCACGGATCACGTCAATATCACGCACGGCGGCATGTTCGCCCGCCGGGTCGCCGTCCAGAGCCAGAACGATATGCTTCGTCTGGCGGGTCAGCTGTTTGGCCTGAAAATCCGTCAAGGCGGTACCCATCGGGCAGACTGTGTTCCTGAACCCTTCCTGATGCAGGACGATGACATCCATGTAACCTTCTACAAGGACGACCCGGTCTTTCTCACGAATTGCGGGACGTGCGTCATTGACGGCGAACAGCGTCCGTCCCTTATCAAAGAGCTTCGTTTGCGGGGAGTTCAGGAACTTCGGCGAGTCGTTCGGGTCAAGAATCCGCGCACCGAAGGCGATGACCTGCCCGCGGGAATCCGCGATCGGGATCATGATGCGGTTGCGGAAGCGGTCAAAGATACGCCCGTTGGGGACGACTTCGCCTTTCTCATCCCGCTGTTCGCTGATGACGCCGGTGTCGATCAGCTCCTGCCGGGTGTAGCCTTTCGCGAATAAGTGTTGGGTCAATCCGTCCCAGGAGGCGAGCGCGTATCCGAGGCGGAACTTCTCAATCGTCTCCGGCTTCAGACCGCGCTTATCCGTCAGAAATGCCAGCGCGGGTTTTCCGGCGGGATGTTGGGTCAGGTTGTTGTGAAAGTAATCCACGGCGTCGTTCATGAGGTCGTAGAGGCGCTGTTTTTCCTGCCGCGGGGCTTCATCCTCGCGCTTGTCAGCAGTCAGCTCCACGCCCGCCTTCTTTGCCAGAAGCTCCAGCGCGCTTTGAAAGTCGCAGCCGTCGCGTTTCATTACATAGCTGAAGACGTCCCCGCCTTCGCCGCACTGTCCGAAGCAGCGCCAGGTGCCCGAATCAGGGAAGACAACGAAAGCCGGTGTGTGCGTATTCTCATGGAAAGGGCAGAACCCGATATAGTTCTTCCCCGTCCGGCGCAGCTTCACCGTCTCGGAGACAAGGTCTACAATATCGACCTGGTTTTTGACATCATCAACGACCGACACGGGTGCCTTTACTCCGGATCGTTCTGATATTGTTTAATCTGTCCGCGAATTTCGACGAGCTTTTCCAACTGTTCCTGTGATTTGCCGATGGAAGTCTCAACAAAACGCGCAAAAGGACGGGAGGCGTTGTTCATTTCCTCAACCTGGGCATTGACCTCGCGAACGAACTCGGTGCGCAGAGAGTCAACAAGTTTCGTCTCAATCTCACTGATTTTCTCGTCAAACTCCTTTTGCGCCTTCTTTTTGTAATGAGGCAGGACGAGGAAGCCGGCGATGCCTACCCAGAAAGCGGCGACGATGCCCAGCAGATCCGTGGCGACTGTTGTGGCAACGGCAGTCAGCGCCGCGCCGATGCCGATGGCGGAAACCTCAATTGCCAGCCCGGCAGTGACGGCAGACTGGGCGTGCTTCATGCCGATATCCATCGCGATATCGGACTCGATTTTCTGCAGCATGGTGTCAATGGAGTTCTGCATCCGTTTCAGGAGCTTGCCCCGTTCATCCATGACCTTCTCCGGCATGTCAACCGCCGGGAAGTTGGAGTTGCGCGACTGGATCTGTAAACGGATGGACTGAACCATACGCTGTTCCTGTGTGGTGATGTTCTCAACCATCTCCGTGGTCTTGCGCTCAACCTCAATCGGCAGGTTCTGCAGGACATCCTCCTGGAATTTGAGCTGGTTCTTATCCTTTTTGAGCAGATTCGGCAAGTTCTTGAGGACAAACAGCTCCTCAAAGTAATCATGTCCGCGGTTCTTGATTTCCGTGAAAATGGAATGGATCTCCTTCATCGAGCGGTTGATCTCTTTCATCATATCCTCACGGTAAAGGTTGACCTGTCCGTTGATTGAATCGGAGAGCTTGCGATCCTCCTCATAGAAGGATAGTTCATTCCGAACCCGCTCCTCTGTTTCCGCCTCAACTTTGGCGGCAACGCCCAGGGCGGACTGCATTTTCATCTTAAAGCGGCTGCGTTCGTCCATGCGATCCTGAATGAACTGTTCCAGCGCGGCAAAACCGC
>CAVESB010000007.1:5462-52292 GCA_963618265.1 bacterium | reverse complement strand
TATTCTTCAAAGCGGTTATCCGGCTTAGTATCCGTTCATCCTTCGTGGGATCATCATATGGGTCTTCCAACATGTTAACCCGAGAATCCGGGATTGACAGCGGATAGTCACGCTGATAACAGCGTTGTCCATGACACGGATTGGCATACCCCTCAAAAAAGCCCGCCGCCCGCTTCTTCTTGTGTAAACCACTGAAAGACCGGAATTGTGCTAAAATGATGAACAGGTGTTTTATCATCATTATCAGTACGAGAAATTTTCGGGGTCGTTTGGCAAAGCAAATTGCCCGTTCAAGAAATGCTGCACCCGTCCGATCTCCGAGGTGGTCATGGCTCAGATGAATGTGCGGGGAGTTGAAATTCCGGAATTTGAGACCGAATACGATTTTGAAGTGGAAGACGGGAATGAAACGGACGAAGGCGATGACATGATGAGTGAAGAGACGGTAACGGATGCGTGATATTCTACGGGAATCAAATATAACAGAACTAAAAAAAGAGCTGAACGATAAGCTTGAAAAAGAAGTTGTTGCCTTTCTTAACTACCGTGAGGGCGGTGACATCTACATTGGCGTGGACGATGATGGCAATGCCGTTGAACTCGGTAATATTGACGCCATTCAATGTGCTGTCGCAGACCGCATTAAAAATAATATTCTTCCGGTAACTCTCGGCCTTTTCGATGTGGTAAAGGAAAAATATCAGGGAAAATCCATCATCCATATCATCGTTTCAAGCGGAGTTGAAAAGCCGTATTATATCAAAAAGCACGGTATGTCCGATACCGGATGTTTTATCCGTATCGGCACATCTTCTCAGCACATGACACAGGCAATGATTGATGATTTATATGCAAGAAGGACACATCATTCTTTGCGAAAAATTGTTTCGCCGCGACAAAATCTGACCTTTGAACAGCTGCAGATTTATTATCAGGCAAAGAAACTCACCCTGAATGATAAATTTCCGGAGAATCTTGACCTGCTTACCGAAGACGGCAAATATAATTATGTGGCATATTTGCTTGCTGACAGTAACGGCGTTTCAGTAAAGGTTGCTAAATACGCGGGTCGTGATAAAGTTGACCTGATTGAAAACGAAGAATACGGCTATTGCTCGCTGATTAAGGCAACAAAAAGTGTGCTTGACCGCTTAAATGTGGAAAACAGGACTCTTGCGAAAATCACAAGCAAGGAGCGCCTTGAAAAGCGGCTTATCAACCCTCTTGCTTTGAGAGAAGCCGTTATCAACGCTGTTGTGCATAATGATTATTCGCTGGAGGTGCCGCCTGTATTTGAAATCTATTCCGACCGTTTGGAGATAACTTCTTACGGCGGCTTGCCGATGGGCTTGTCGGAGGATGATTTCTTTGGCTGTCGCTCTATGCCGAGAAATCGCGAGCTGATGCGTGTGTTCAAAGATTTGGACTTTGTGGAGCAGCTCGGATCCGGTATGACACGAATTCTGTCTGCATATGATAAAAGTATATTTTCTTTTACATCGCACTTTATGACCGTACGATTTGACTATCCGGAAGAAACCGAGCGACAGGATACCCCACAAGATACCCCACAAGATACCCCACAGGATACCCCGCAAGATGAGGTTTCAAAAATGATCATCGCATTTTGTAAGGAAGCACGTACAAAAAAAGAAATAGCCGAAAAATGCGGATTAAAAGATTTGAATCACTTGACGACACGCTATTTAAAACCGTTGTTGGAACAAAAACTTCTGCTTTTGACGATACCGGATAAGCCGACAAGCGGGAAACAAAAATATATTACAAACACGAAAAAGAAGCGATAAGCGATGACGAATCAAACAGATAATGTTTGTGAAAATGGATTTGAATCCCTACTTGTTGAAAGCCTGAAACAAGTTGCCGCTGCCGATGATTATGACCCTAATACCGAATAAGCGGTATTAGGGTCATAATCATTGTCGGGGCTTATTTATCGGATTTAAAGACTTGCGCTGAGCTTGCGATTCGTTGCAGACGTAGTATATGTTACCGTTTTAGCCTCCTACCGGGGGGTAGTTTCCGTGGGAGAGATGGCGGTAGGAGTGGCGGTGGGTGTGGCGGTCACGGTCATGGTCACGGATGAACCGGGTTCCGGGGTAGAGTCTCTCATGGGCAGCTCGGCATAGCCGTAGATATGGGTAGCGGGGCATCGGAGCCCTTGCCCATGATGTAATCACGGGCGGCTTCGGACCAGAACATGATGTATTCATGCTTGCCGTTCTCAGCGGTGATCCGGCAGCCGTAGCTGTCTTTGTTGCACCAACAGTGGTTGCCGTCTTGATCATAATAGGCGGCGGATACGCTCAGCACGGACAGCGCCGCGCAAATCAGCACGAGAATTAAAACAAGGCTTTTTTTCAAGGTAATACTCTCCTTATACAAAATTGGTTGGCTTTATTAAACGTTTTTTTTGTCAAGTGTTGCGGGGAGGTTAATGACATATGTTACCCATTGATAGCGGATAGTCACGCTGATAACAGCGTTATCCATGACACGGATTGGCATATCCATCAAAAAAGCCCGCCGCCCGCTTCTCAGCAACGTTTCTGAACAAATGTCATTCCGGTCGGGTATCATCTGTCCGCTTCTTCTTGTATAGACCACTGAAAAATCGGAACTGTGCTAAAATGGTAAATAAGGAGATTATCATTATGTCCGACGCTTACAACATCATTTCCGATACCACCCTGACCTACAATCAGCAGCTGATCGCGCTTGCCCGCCTCGGCGAATCCACCGATCATACGCTTGTTTATTCCGATGATTACTACAAAGCAAAGGCATCCGGTGCGCTGTGTGACCTGAACGAAGGCGTCATGCCCTATCGTCCGCGCTATATTTGTCCGGACTACGCTCTGCTCTTTGAAAAGGGCTGCGACTTCCTGGGGCTTGAACCGCCGACAGACCTGATGGATGCCTGCAACAGCCTGCTGATCTTGTATAAACATGTTCCCTCCATCACGACTTTCCCGGTTTTTCTGGGTGAGCCGGACAAGTTGCTGGAGCCGTTCGTTATCAAAGAAGACCGCGCTTTCGCTAAGAAGATCCTGCGCAATTTCCTGCTTCACATTGACAAGACCCTGACCGATTCCTTCGTTCACGCCGATATCGGTCCGCAGGACTCCGTCACGGGGCGGCTGCTGCTTGAGCTTTCCGAGGAAATGCAGCTTGCCATCCCGAACCTGACGCTGAAGTACGATTCCGAGCTGACAAGCGACGATTTCGCCCTGGCCTGCGTGAAATGTATGCTGAAGACTTCGAAGCCGTCTTTTGCCAACCACCGCATGTTTGAGCAGGAATGGGGATCTTACGCCATTGCATCCTGCTATAACGGCCTGAAGATCGGCGGCGGCGGCTACACCCTGCCCCGTATGCGCCTCTATGAATGTTCCCTGACCGCGAACTCCCCGGAAGACTTCCTCGAACGCGAGCTGCCGCGCTATATTGACCTCCAGCTGGAGTATATGGACAAGCGCGTCAAGTTCATCGTCGAGGACTCCGCTTTCTTCAAGTCCAATTTCCTGGTCACTGAAGGCTTCGTGAAACAGGAGAATTTTGTCGGCATGTTCGGCATGGTCGGTCTGGCGGAGTGCTGCAACCACCTGCTCGGTATCAGCGATAAAAAGAAGGGTTTCGGCTACAGTAAGGAAGCGCTTGAGCTCGGCGTCAAGATCATGGAGGTCATGCAGAAGCGTGTGGCGGAGCATGTCGCGCCGTACTGCGAGGCTTTTGACCATCATTACCGTCTGCACGCTCAGGTCGGCATCAATACGGACGGCACGGAAGACGCCCCGGGTACGCGCATCCCCATCGGCGCTGAACCGACCATCCTTGATCAGCTCAAGGTCAACGAGGTCTTCCAGAAGTATTTCCCGACCGGCACCGGCGACATCTTCAAGTTTGAGGAGACTTTCGTCAACACGCCGGACGCTGTCCTTGACATTATCAAGGGGACGATCAACCGCGGACTGCGGTACTTTACCGGTTATCTTGAGAACAACGACGTTGTGCGCGTCACCGGCTACTTGGTCAAGAAGTCCGAGATCGAGAAACTCAATAAGAAGAAGCAGTCCCTGAACAACGTCACGATCTTCGGCAAGGAAGCGGACGATTACGGCAACGCGCTGAAGCGCAGAGTCGTCAAAGCCGGCGATATGCAGCAATGATCAAGGCTCCGGTCAATAAAATCATTCCGTTCTCGAATGTGGACGGGCCTTCCAACAGGACCTCGATTTTCTTCCAGTCCTGCAACTTCAACTGCCGCTACTGCCACAACCCCGAGACCATTCATTACTGCATTGGCTGCGGGGAATGTGTGCGCAGCTGCCCGGTCAAGGCGCTGCGTTTTGAGGGAAAGAATGTCGTCTGGGATTCGGAAAGCTGCGTCGGCTGCGATACCTGCATTAAGGTGTGCCCGCATAACGCCTCACCGAAAATCAAATGGATGACGGTGGACGAGGTCGCCGAAAAGTTGGAGGAGACGCGCCCTTACATCAAAGGCATCACGACCTCCGGCGGCGAGTGTACTTTACAGAAGGATTTTCTCGTCCCGCTGTTCGACCGTGCGCATGAAATGGGATTGACCTGTTTCGTTGACTCCAACGGCAGCTTGGACTTTGAGGCGAATCCCGCGTTGACGGACGCCCTCGACATGGTCATGCTCGACGTCAAGGCCTTCGACCCCGCCCGGCATATGGATCTGTGCGGAACCGATAATGCCATGGTGATCAGGAACCTGCATTATCTGCTCAGGATCGGCAAGCTGTGGGAGGTTCGCACCGTCATTATCCCGGGGAAGGATGAACTGAATACGGACACCGTCCGCCGTACTGCTGAAATCATCGGGGATCGCTGCATCTATAAAATCATCCGCTACCGCCCTTTCGGCGTGCGCGAGTCCATGATCCCCTTCCTTTCCGAGGACATCTGCCCCGAAGAGGAAGCGCAGCATTATGTAGATCTGGCGAAAAGCCTCGGCGCGTCCCGGGCGCGCATTATCTGATTCGGAATCCGCTTTGAAATTACAGTGCCCGCCGATATTTCGGCGGGCACTGTGTTGATCTGTTTGCGTGTAGACTGAAAAGCGGTAATTTTCGTTTTTCGCGGCGGTGCTGTCAGGCGTACAAACTCAGCGCTGCACATAATAATGCCGCGCCAGCCATTGGCAGATGCCGTCAAGGCCGGGGAAGACCATGCGTTCGCTGATATTCGACTCATCCAGAAAGTCGCGGATGCGCCATTTCAGGTCTTTGTCGATGACGAACTTGACCGTTTTCTCGGAATAGCTGCCGAGGAAGTCCTCAATGCTGTGAACCTGTCCCGGGACGACGGAAAAGAACGCATACTGACTGACAATGCGCGGATCCACCGACGGCGGCTCCATGATCACCATGGACGTGCCGTTCGTCAGGCGGTCATATTCCTCAATGCTCGCGGCAGCCTCGTTCAGCATGTCAACGGAGAAAACCGTCACGCCCTGCCGTTCCATGACGCGCTTGAATTCCTGCGGCAGGAAGCGGTGCAGCTCCTCAATGTCGATGCGCCAGATGGCGCAGTCGTTTTTATCCAGGTTCTCCATGTCGCTGTCTGTTGCAAAGTGCAGCGCGATGAAAGGAGAATGTGTCCAGTCAAGGAGTCTGGTCGGCAGGCCGTGATGCTGCCCGAGAATCATGCGCTTCCAAACGGTGTCGGTGTTTACGCTCGCTTCCGTGGCGGTGTATTTGGAAAAATTCGCGAGGATTTTCGGCTCGAGCAGGGTTCCCAAATCGCCGCAGTTCCGCTGCAGGCTGGTCGTCAGTTCAAAAGCAGCGTCGGAAAGCCCGCGGTACACATAATACCCGCGGTAACGTCCGTTATTGTCCAGAGGGCGGTCGGCTGTCATTTCCAGCAGTTCGCTCATCGTGTTGATTTTGACGGTTCTGTACAATTTTTCTCCTTCCGCTTTCAGGAACTGATCCGCCGATGAATGGCTGTTGTGCGTCCCGGCTTGATGCGCTTAATTATAATACGCTTTACAGCTTTCAGAATTTCTTCTTTACGGCGAACTGTGATTAAAACCTGCCTCCGCGCCGCTTTTCCCGATTGCCGTTTTGCAATTCCCGCATATAATTAAGCGAAAAAACAGGAGTATCAATGGACATTCTTGACAGATTTTTAGCTTATACCCGCGTATATACCACTTCCGACCCGAGCTCGAACAGCGTTCCGACCGCGGCGCGGGAACTGGATTTAGCGCAGGTATTACTGGCTCAGATGAAAGAAATCGGGATTGCCGATGCGCGAATCTCCGAGTTCGGTTATGTTTACGGCACCATTCCCGCGACGGTGGGATACGAAAATGCGCCGGCGCTGGGTTTGATTGCGCATATGGACACATCTCCGGATTTCAGCGGCGAGCATGTCAAGGCGCAGGTTATCCCGAACTATGACGGCGGCGATGTGAAACTCGGAACCTCCGGCCGCGTTCTCAGCCTTGAGACATTCCCGCATCTGGCATCTCTGAAGGGACGCACGCTCATCACCACCGATGGAACGACCCTGCTCGGCGCGGACGACAAGGCGGGCATTGCTGAAATCATGGATGCCGCCGCGCAGATCATCACGGAAAACATTCCCCACGGGAAGCTCTGCATCGCCTTCACCCCTGATGAGGAAGTCGGACAGGGCGCGGATCATTTCGATGTCGAGGGATTCGGCGCGGATTATGCCTACACCTTTGACGGCGGAGAAGAAACCGAGTTCAGCTTTGAAAACTTCAACGCGGCTTCTGCTTCGCTTGAGGTCAGGGGCTTTGAGATTCATCCGGGCGAGGCGAAGAATAAGATGATCAATGCTTTGACGGTGATGATGGAATTCAATCAAATGCTGCCCGCCGGCGAGACCCCGCGGGACACCGAATGGGATCAGGGCTTCTTCCATCTTTATGAAATGTCCGGCGATGTGAGCCGTGCCTCGGCGAAGTATCTGATCCGTGAGCATGACAAGGCGCTTTTCGCGGGACGCAAAAAGACCATGGAGCATATCGCCGAGCTGCTCAATGACAGGTACGGCGCGGGCACCGTCACCCTGACGATCAAGGATCAGTACCCGAACATGCGCGAGATCATTGACCGCTCCCCGTTCCTGGTGGAGTTCGCGGACGCCGCCATTCGTGAAGCCGGCGCAGAACCGAAGCATATGCCCACACGCGGCGGCACCGACGGCGCGTCCCTTTCCTATATGGGGCTGCCCTGTCCGAATTTCGGCACCGGCGGCTATGCCTATCACGGCTGTTATGAACACATTACGCTGGAAGGATTGCGCTTTGCTTCAAAAGTTGTGCTTAATCTGGTAAAATTATTCGCTGAAAAGAAATAACGAGGAGAGTCCCAATATGGAAAAACAAGTCATCTTCACCGATAAAGCCCCGGCAGCCATCGGCCCGTATTCCGCCGCGATTCACGCCGGCAGCTTTATCTTCACTTCCGGTCAGCTTCCCGTCGATCCCGTCACCGGCGCCATGCCCGACTCCATCGAGGAACAGACCCGCCGTTCTCTGAACAATGTTAAAGCCGTCCTTGAAGCCGGCGGCACCGACATGGCGCATGTCATCAAAACCACCGTCTTCCTGCAGAGCATGGACGATTTCGCCGCCATGAACGCCGTCTACAGCGAGTTTTTCAGCGGTGCCTATCCCGCCCGCTCGGCGGTTGAAGTTGCCCGCCTGCCCAAGGGCGCGAAGGTTGAGATTGAGGCTGTCGCGGTGGAGTAAAGCACCGGCGTTCACAACCTGAAACCGCCCGTTCATCTCTCGAACGTTGCGAAAAAGTGAGCGGCAATCGGAAATTTCCGATTGCCGCTCATTGGTCTGCGGACTATCCTTTCAACCCGCCCCGGGCGACACCGTTGACGATGTACTTTCGGGCGAAAAGGAAGAGGATCAGCATCGGCAGGACGACGATCGTTGAAGCCGCCATCATGACTTCATTTTTCGCGCCACCCTCGGTCACGAAGTTATACAGACCGAAAGGCAGGGTGCGCGTGGCGGCGGAGTTGGTGGCGAGCATTGGCCAGAGGAAGGAGTTCCAGCTGGCGATCGCGTTCAGCAGGATGATGGTGACAAGGGACGGTTTCGCGATCGGAACCATCACGCGCCACAGGTATTTCCAGTCGGAGCAGCCGTCCACACGTGCGGATTGGTACAGCGCGTCGGGGATGCTGTCGAAAAAGTTTTTCAGAATGTAGGTGTAAAAAATTGATGACATGAAGGGGATGATCAACGCCCACAGGGTGTCATGGATGCCCCATTTTGTGATCGTGCGGTAGTTCGTGATGACAAGCATCTCAAACGGAACCATCAACATCGCCAGCAGTGCGCCGAATATCGCGGAGCGGCCCGGGAAGCGCAGCCGGGAGAAGGCGAAGGAACCCAGGATCGTCGTCAGCGTGCAGACTGAGACGGAAGCAAGGCAGACGATGACCGAGTTCAGAAAATAGCGGGCGAAGGGCGCAGTCTTCAGCGCGAACGTATAATTGCCGAGGTAGAAGGATTTCGGCAGCCATTGCGGCGGATAAACCGAGACCTCCGCGTTGGTTTTCAGGGAGCCTGTGATCATCCAGAAAAACGGGAACACCATGATGACCGCCCCCAGAATCAGAAAGAGGTAAGTCAGAATGGATGAAAGCTTGATCTTTTTCATAATGAACCTTTCTTTAATACTTCCACTTCTTCTGAATCCACTGCTGGATCATCGTGAAGACGAAGATGATGAGAAACAGAATAACGGCGGCGGCGGCGGCGTAACCGTACTTGGGTGGGGTGCGCCCGCGGAACTGTTCATAGATGTAATAAACCATGGTGTAAAGATTCTTGCCGACACCCGGTCCGGAGAAGAGCGGGAACAGCTCGTTGAAGACCTTGAAGGCACTGATGGAGTTGATGATCAGCACGAGGAAGATCGTCGGCGAGAGCAGCGGCAGGGTGATGCGGAAGAAGATGCGCAGGCCCTTCGCGCCGTCCACGCGCGCAGCGGTGTAAAACATCGGGTCAATATTTTGCAGACCTGCCAGCAACAGAATAATGGTGAAGGGCATCATCGACCAGATGCCGTAAATCGCCAGCGCCCAGAAGTTTGAGGCGGGATTCTGCAACCAGTTCACGGATTGGATGCCGAAGACGTTCAGTATCCAATTGATGACACCGAATTTGTAGTTGAACATGTATTTCCATGTCAGCCCGACCGCTGTGACGGAGGTCACCATCGGCAGAAAGTAGGCGGTTTGGAAGAACGCACGGCACTTGATGTTTTTGTTCAGCAGGGTGGCGATGACAATGGAAAGGCACATCGAGATCGGGATGGCAATGAGGACGTATTTGAATGTCACCTGAATCGCGTTTTGAAAATCGCGGCTGTGGAGGACGTAGGCGTAGTTGGCAAAGCCGAAGCCGGAGAACTTGCCGGTCAGGTATTTGTAGTTCTCCTTGAACGACATAATCACCACATTCACGATCGGGTACAGCGAGAAGAGCGCGACACCCGTCAGGAACGGAAGCAGGTACAGAAACGGCTTGAGGTTTCGCAGGAAAAGCTTGATCCCGCGTTTCTTGTCGGAAGCGGCGTTCATTTTAATCTCTCTCCTGTTTCGGCGTCAAAGACGAAGACGCCCTTGCGGCGCAGACCGACCTGCACGCTCTGTCCGGCTTTCAGCTCCTGTTCGGAGTCGATGTAGGCGCGGACTTCAAAGTCGCCGAGCTTGAGATAAGCCAACTGCTCCTTGCCCATGATGAAGATGCGGGTAATCGTGCCTTCCATCAGCGGCGCATCCCCGTTGATCAGGAAACTTTCAGCGCGGATTGAGAAGTGAACCTTGCGCCCGTTCGGCAGCGCATCCAGGCCGTCCAATTTGCAGACGGGACCGCCGTCGATATGAACCGCGCCGTTCTCGATGACGCCGAAGACTTTGTTGATGGGCGGCGTGCCGAGGAAGTCGGCGGCGAACTCATTCACCGGCTGATCGTAAAGCTCCTGCGGCTTTGCCTCCTGCATCAGGATGCCTTTCTTCATCAGAATAATGGAGTCGGAGATGCTCATGGCCTCTTCCTGGTCATGGGTGACAAAGACTGTGGTGACGCCGGTTTCCTGCTGAATACGGCGGATCTCTTCGCGCATCTCAATGCGGAGGCGGGCGTCCAGATTGCTCAGCGGCTCATCCAGCAGCAACAGCTGCGGCTCCTTGACGAGGGCGCGGGCAATCGCGACGCGCTGCTGCTGTCCGCCGGAGAGCTGCGCCGGCTTGCGCGTCAAAAGCTCGTCCACATGAACCAGCTTCGCCATCTCCTGTGCGCGTTCCTTGCGCTGCGCCTTCGGCAGCCCCTTGATTTCGAGCGGAAAGGCAATGTTCTCTTCCACACTCATGTGCGGATAGAGCGCGTAGTTCTGGAAAACGAGACCGATGCCGCGATCCGCGGGTTCAAGGTCGGTCACATCGCGCTTATCAAAGAAAATGCGTCCGCTTGTAACGGGAACAATGCCCGAAAGCATGTTCAAAATGGTTGACTTGCCGCAGCCGGATGGTCCCAGCAGGGCGGTCAGATCTCCGGACTCCAGTACGGCGCTGAAATTCTCAACGGCGACGGTTGATCCGAAATGTTTGCTAAGGTTCTCTATTCTGACTTCCATTTCTTCTCCTTTTCCTTATTTAAAAGGTATCGGGTTCACTCGGCGAGGATCTCATGCATGACATGGCCTTCGCATTGATTCATATTCAGCCCGACCATGGCCGCCATGGTCGGCGCTTCATTGATCTGCTTTGTGCGCGGAATGACAACACCCTTGCGAACGGACGGACCGCAGGCGAAAAACGTCGTGGTCTCATCCCGTTCGGGCATGTGTCCGTGGCTTGCGACGGAAAGATAACGGTGTGTGTCGAGGTGGACTTTGAAAAGATCCTCCCCCTTCAAAGTCGCTTCAAACTCGGTCGGCTCGTCCTCCGCGCCCTCAATGATGAAATCGAAAGGACCGACGAGGCCGTAACGCTCAAGCGCTTCTTCCTTGGTCATCACCACGCCGATCGGGTATTCCGGGTCGTCCTTCAGCTCCATCAGCAGGTTGAAGACTTTCTGCTTCATCGCCTCATCATCCGGGTTCTTGAGCTTGATCCAGCCGGACATGCAGGTTGAGAAGCAGTAAGCGTCATAATCAATGAGGTTGTTGTCCTCATCGGCGGTGAGGAAGCCGCGCTGCTTGAGCACGAGGTTCATGTTCAGGTAATGCTTGATATCCTGCTGTCCATGGTCGCCGAGAATGACAAAGTTCGTGTTCTCGAAATCGCCGTAACGGCGCACAGATTCCTCAAGGACGGCGAATTCCTCGTCGTGCTTGCGCAGCTGCTCATAGGCTTCCGGGCACTTCACGCCGAGATTGTGGCGGACGGTGTCCAGGTCGCACATCTTCACATACATCAAATCCGGCTGTCCGTAGTCGCGCAGAATGTCGGGAGCCAACGCCATGGTGAAGTTGTCCAGATTGCGGGACTCGCCCTTGACGAAGCGTCCGTATTTCCAGTAATAACGGTCGAGCAGATCCTGCGTGGCGACGCCTTCGAGGTATTGCAGCGGGTTGTAGCCTTTGTAGCCGAGCGGAATGCTCATCGGCATGTTCAGGTCAATATCCGCGCCGGCGGAAACCGGCCAGGAAAGGGAGCAGGTCTTCAGCCCCGCGCGGCGGGCGTAGTCAAAGATCGTGTCGCACTTGATGGCACTGCGCATACGGTACCAGGGTGCGTCGGGATTCTCCACTTCAAGCATCTCATTATGCGGAACGCCGTGCCCCTTGACGGTGTTGCCGGTCACAATGGCGCAGTGGCAAGGATAGGTGAACGAGGGATAAATCGGCTCCACATGTTCAATCAGCGCACCTTCACGGATGATCCGCCCCATATGCGGAAGATCCCTGATGAACTCAACGTCCGACGCGCAGAGCGCGTCCAATAAAAAGACAAATAACTTTTTTTTGCTGCTCATGTCTTGGACCTGTTTATTTGACAGATGATATAAATATACGCTTCAATTATAGCAGGAAACCGCCGATACAGAGGAAAAGAAAACTTTCATCCTCATGAAACTGAAATTTTTGCCGCGAATTATTTGTGTATACATTATAATCAAAAGAATATTGTTTTTCCCGGCGTGAAAGCCGATAATTTATAAACAGGGAGAGTAGTTGAAAATGAAAAAGAAATTGACTTTTCAGGAATCGGTCTCGATTATCAGTATGTTGTTTGGTATGTTCTTCGGTGCGGGAAACCTGATTTTCCCTGTTCATTTGGGACAGATTGCCGGGCGCAACCTGTGGCCCGCGTTTATCGGCTTTGTCATCACCGGTGTCGGTCTGCCGATGCTGGGTGTTGCCGCGTTCGGCGTTACCGGTTCGAGCGGTTTGCATGAGCTCGCTTCGAAAATCGGCAGCCGCTACGCCACTTTCTTCACCTGTCTGCTTTATCTGACCATCGGCCCCTGCTTCGCCATTCCGCGCTGCGCCACGACTTCGTTCACCGTCGGTCTGGAAGCGATCTTCGGCTCCTCTACGCTCGCATTGCTGATTTTCTCTCTGCTCTTCTTCTCTGTGGTGATGTTCTTCTCGCTGAAACCAAAGGGTATCATGACCTGGATCGGCCGTATGATCAACCCGGTCTTCCTGCTCTTCTACCTCATCCTGATCGTCGTCGCGCTCGCCAACCCCGGCGCGGATATTGCGACTGTCGCTCCGGATGCCGCGTATGAAAGCGGTGCTTTCGCCAACGGCTTTCTGGAAGGCTACAACACGATGGATGCGATCGCCAGTCTTGCTTTCGGCATCGTGGTCGTGAATGTCATCCGCGGACTCGGCGTTACCGAGCCGAAGGACATCACGAAAAGCACCGTCAACACCGGCGTCTTCGCCTGTCTTGCGATGGGTGTGATTTATCTCGGCACCGTCATCATCGGCGCGCAGTCCCGCGGTCTGTTTGAGACCAGCGCCAACGGCGGCATTGCGCTGGCTCAAATCAGCGGACACTATCTCGGTGTCTTCGGTCAGGCTTTCCTCGCCATTCTGGTGACGCTCGCCTGTCTGAAGACTGCCATCGGTCTGATCACCTCCCTGTGTGAAGCCTTTGACGGTATGTTCACAAAGGGCGAACACTATAACGTTTGGGCGATTGGCTTCTGCGTCTTTTCTTTCCTGGTCGCTAATTTCGGGCTTACCACGATCATCACCTACGCCATTCCGGTGTTGATGTTCATCTACCCGCTGGTCATCACGCTGATCCTGCTTGCCCTCTGCGGCTCGGCTTTCAGCCATGACCCGATTGTCTACCGCTGCGTGACTGCCTTTACGCTGGTCGCTGCGCTGTTTGACTTCTTCAAAGCTTGCGGCGTGGAAGCTGTGGCGAATCTCGGACGGACAGTCCTGCCCTTCTTTGATCTCGGCTTCGGCTGGATTGTGCCCGCTCTGATCGGGCTGGCTCTCGGATTGATCCTGCGCGGGAAGAGCGCGAAAAAGGCCGCCGCGTAAGCCATCCCCGACGGCGAATCGTTGATAAAAAAGACCGCGGGCACCTGTCCGCGGTCTTATCATCTCTCTTTACGCGAAGAACTCGACAATCTGCTTGATGAGCAAACCCGCGCTGATGGCAATGAACAGGACGCGGATGAATTTGCTCCCTTTCAGGACGGCCGTCCGCACACCCAGCCAGGATCCCGCCATATTGAAAAGCCCCATCGTGACGCCGAGAAGCAGGTTGCCGACGCCGAGGGAAATATACATCGCCATGGCGGCGATATTCGTGGCGAGGTTGACCACTTTCGCATCCGCAGAGGCATGCAGGAAGTCAAGGCCGTAGATGAAAATCAGCCCCATGATGAGGAAATTTCCCGTGCCGGGACCGAAGAACCCGTCATAAAACCCGATCAGCAGCCCCATCACACAGCCCAATGCAGTCTGTTGGGCGGGCGTAAATCCGGAGACCGATTCCTTGTTGCCGAAGTCCTTTTTCACCAGCGTGAAGACGATCATAAAGGCGATCAAAACGATGATGAGCGGTTTCAGAAACTCATTCGGCACCTTTTTCGCCGTATAAGCTCCGAGGGCAGAGGTGAACATCGCGAGCAGCGCAATGCGCCGCATACGCTTGAAATCGATCAACCCCTTCCGTGCGTATTCCACGGTCGCGAGGCTTGTCCCGAGCACGGAAGACGTTTTGTTAATGGCAAGCAGCGTGACAACCGGCAGATTCGGCAGGCAGGTCATCACACCCGGCAGCTGAATCAATCCGCCGCCGCCCGAAACAGCGTCAATGAATCCGGCGCAAAACGCGACAAGGCACACACCGATAAGCTGCGGAAGGTCGATATTGAGAGGTAAGGTCATAGGTTCCTTTCTGAAATCGTACTGCTTCAAATATTGGAAATTTACTGCGCTTCAATTATATCATCCCTGTACGCCCATCAGCCGGTAAAGAGAAAAGCGTGCCGGCAGTGCCCGCGCTGCCCGCTGACCGAATTCTTATAAAACTCTTATCCATGAAATGGAATCTTTTCGGACAAAAGTTCCGTTGTTTTGGTAAAATAACCATAAAGGAATAAAAAGAAAAAATGGCAGGAATTGATCGATTTACACAGCGCGCGAGACGCGTACTCAGTTTAGCCCACCGTGAGGCCGCGATGGAACATTCATCGCAGATCGGTACCGAGCATCTGCTGCTCGGTCTGCTTCAGGTGCCGGGATCGACAGCCGGTAAAGTCCTGCAGGAACTCGATATCACCGCCGACCGTGTGCGTGAACTCAATGCCGCGATTCCCGCGGATAAGGATTTCCCGCCGCTTGAGACGGAAAATCCCAGTGAGGTGCTTTCGGAGAAAGTGCAGGATGTTCTCCGCCGTGCCATCGAAAAGGCAGCCGAAGCGAATGATAATTTTATCAGCACCGAACATTTGCTGTTCGGCCTGATTGAGACGCCCAACTGCCGCGCCGTCCGTATTCTTGAGAAGATGGGCATCACCCACGACCGCGTGATTGACCAAATGCGCCGTTCGTTGGAGAGCGGCGCGAGTTCCTCGGAAAAGGAACAGCAGGCGCCGCCCCCGCCGGAAATGTCCCGCGTCGGCGCGTCCCGTGCTCAGGGCGTTGCGGGACGGAAACAGAAGGATTCCCCGATGATGGATCAGCTTGCTGACGATATGACGGCGAAGGCGGCCGCGGGAAAACTGGATCCGGTGATCGGGCGTAAAAACGAGATTGAGCGGGTCATCCGCATTCTCGCCCGCCGCACCAAGAGCAATCCGGTGCTGATCGGCGAACCGGGCGTCGGTAAAACCGCCATCGTGGAAGGGCTGTCTCAGGCGATTGTGCAGGGCAATGTCCCGGCGCAGCTGCTGAACAAGAAGGTTCTGCGTCTGGATGTCGGCTCCCTTGTTGCGGGTACGATGTACCGCGGGCAGTTTGAGGAACGCCTGAAGCGCGTCATTGATGAGCTGAAGGAGACGAAAGCCATCCTCTTCATTGATGAGATTCATATGCTCGTGGGCGCGGGCGCGGGCGGCTCCTCCGTGGATGCCGCGAACATCCTGAAACCGGCACTCTCCCGCGGTGAGATTCAGGTCATCGGTGCTACCACGCTTGAGGAATACCGCAAGAATATCGAGAAAGATGCCGCGCTGGAACGCCGTTTCCAGACGGTCAATGTCCCCGAACCGTCTGTTGAGGAGACAGTGGAGATTCTCAAGGGCATCCGCCGCAAGTATGAGGATCATCATCAGCTGGTCATCACCGATGAGGCATTGGAAGCCGCCGCGAAGTTCTCGAAGCGCTATATCACCGAACGCTACCTCCCGGATAAGGCGATTGACCTTGTCGATGAAGCCGCGTCCTATGTGCGCATGTATAAGAGTCCGTCCGCCGCGGTTTCGAATAAGGTCGTCGCCAGGCTGCGCGAGGTTTGGAAGGATTCTCAGCTCGCTTCCGAACAAAATGACAGCGAACGTCTGAACGCACTGCGGAAGGAAGAAGAGGCATTGCGCCGCCGCCTGGATATACTCAATGAAAATTGGGATCGCGAGGCCGCGTCCCGCGTGACCGACGAGGATATTGCCGAAGTGCTTGCCATGTGGACGGGTATCCCGTCGGGACAGATGAAGGAAGAAGAGTCCGAACGCCTGCTCACGATGGAAAACGAGCTGAAGAAGGTCATTATCGGTCAGGACGATGCCATTTCGACCATCTCGAAAGCCGTTCGCCGCTCCCGCTCCGGCTTGAAAGATCCGCGCCGCCCGATCGGTTCGTTCCTCTTCCTGGGACCGACCGGCGTAGGCAAGACTGAGCTGACGAAAGCACTGGCGAAGTTCCTTTTCGGCAGTGAAGATGCCTTGCTGCAGCTGGATATGTCCGAATTCATGGAACGCCATACCGCCAGCCGCCTTACCGGCGCGCCTCCGGGATACGTCGGCTACGATGATGCCGGTCAACTGACCGAAGCCATCCGCCGCCGTCCGTATTCCATTGTGGTCTTTGATGAGATTGACAAAGCCAACTCCGAGATCCATAATATGCTGCTGCAAATTATGGAAGAGGGGCATCTTTCGGACTCCAAGGGGAAGAAAGTGGACTTCCGCAACGCCATTATCGTCATGACCTCGAACATCGGCGCCGAAGTCATCCGCAAACAAGGCAGCCTCGGTTTTGACCTGATTTCCAATGAGGCGGATGCTGAAAAGGAAAGCTATGACGATATGCGCAAGAAGCTCATGGAGCGTCTGAAGAAGGCTTTCCGTCCCGAATTCCTGAACCGCCTGGACAATGTGGTGGTTTTCCGTGCGCTCAACCTTGAGGATATGCAGCGCATCACCGAGCTGGAGTTCAACAAGGTCGCTGAACGCCTCGCTGACCGTAATATCAAGCTGCGGCTGACCGAAACCGCGCTGGAGAAGCTGACCCGCGACGGGTACGATCCCGACATGGGCGCCCGTCCGCTGCGCAGAGTAATTCAGGAGAAAGTCGAAGATCCGCTCTCCGAAGCTTTGCTGGCGCGTGAGTTCACAGACGGCGACACGATCGTCTTCTCGTTGGACAGGAACAACGAGTTGAAGATGAGCCGCAGACCAAAACGGACTCCGCGTAAAAACTCACCGGCGGACGTGATTCTGCCGCAGGCGGGATAAAACAGAAATACAAAACAGCGAGACAGATTCCTCTGGCTCGCTGTTTTTTTCCGACAATGAGAACCGCATCAAAAGGAGTAATATTATGTACAGCAATTACCTGATCACCGGTTCCACCGGCTTTCTCGGCCGGACTGTCACGCAGGAGCTGGTTCGCCGCGGGGCACGGGTTCGTGCGCTGCTGCTGCCCGATGACCCGTATGCGGCGGAACTCCCGCAGGGGGTTGAAACGCTGCGCGGCGATATTTGCAACGCGGAGTCGTTGGAGCGATTCTTCAGCGGTGCCGACAGACAAAGCTGCCTGATTCACTGCGCAGGTATTGTTTCCATTACTTCCCGTCCCGGAAACAAGCTGTATCAGGTGAATGTTGCGGGGACGCGGAATGTTGCACGGCTGTGTGCGGAGCATCAAGTGGGGCGGATGATCTATGTCAGCTCCGTCCACGCGATCCCGGAAAAGCCGAAGGGCGAGGTGATGACCGAGGATTGCGAATTCTCACCGCTGCTCGTACACGGGGAATACGCCAAAAGCAAAGCCGCCGCGACAGAAGCGGTCTTTGATGAGATGCGCCGGGGCTTGCGGGCGAATGTCGTCTTCCCCTCCGGCATTATCGGTCCGGGCGATTTGAGCGACGGCAGCTTCACCGTCATGATGAAGTCCTTCCTGGCGGGAAAGCTGCCTTTTTCCGTGAAAGGCGGCTATGATTTTGTTGATGTACGGGACGTTGCCGGGGGCATTGCGGACTGCTCGGACAAGGCTGAGGTGGGTAAAGGCTACATCCTGTCCGGACATTATCAGACGATTGACGCAATGCTGCGGATTGCGGGACAGGCGGCAGGGCTTAGACACCGCGCCCTTCCCCTTCCCCTGATTTTGGCGAAATTGGCGGCGCCGTTTTATGAAAAGCGCAGCATTAAAAACAGGACAAAGCCCTACTTTACGCCCTATTCCGTAACCGTTCTCGGTTCAAACGGGCTGTTCAGCCATGCGGCAGCAACGGAGCACTTTGCGTATCGACCGCGGCCGATTGAAGAGACGCTGGGCGACATGAGCGCGTGGCTTGCTTCGCAGGTGAAAGTGAGTTCGGCGGATTAGAAAAACAGAAGGCATCCGATGACAGGATGCCTTCTTTTCTTATCTGAAAAACAATTGCGGGACGATGCTTACGGCATGGGGTTCGAGTTCGCCCAGGAATCCGTGATCGTCAGTACAAGGTCAACATCGGATGCCGGGTCGTAATTCATGCTGATGGCACCGGTCGGGATGCCCATCAAGTCAACCAAGAACTGCGCCGTGTAAGGCTTGCCCTTGCGAACCTCGAGTGAGTTGTAGGGACCCGTGTTTCCGGCGGCGATGGAGCTTACCTTGATGCCGTAACCTTGCAGGTATTCGGCGGTCTTCTCCGCAATGCCGGCGACAGTCGAACCGTTCACAAGGGTGACAGTCGCGCCTTCGTCAATGAGACGCTGCTCGGCAGTGTACTCTTCCGTCAGGACGCCCGCGCCGAAAGATGTGCTGAAGATAGCGTCTCTCGCCTCACGGATTTTATCCGGGATTGGGACCAGAATCTGCTGCCCGTCGGTACTGGTATCATACAGCACCTGATCCGGCGGAGCGATGACCGCACGTTTGATGCTCCATTCGGGAATATCGACAATGGTCCATGCCAGCTTCAGCATGTCGGGCACGGTCAGGTTTGTTTTGACCGCTCTCTGAATACAGGCGAAAAGCTGGTCAAATTTTGTCGTCAGAAGCTCCGGCAGCTGCCAGACCATCTGCTCATAGATCGCATAAATCACATCCTGCTGACGCTGGGCGCGTTCGAAGTCGCCGCCGTCGGTGTAACGGTAGCGGGCATAGGCAAGCGCAGTCGCGCCGTCCAAGTCCTGCACACCCGCCCACAGGTGAACGGTGTTGCCCTGACCGAGCGGGTCAACGGTGATCTCATCGCGGACGTTGATGGCGAGCTTGTCGATCATGTCAATGAAGTCGATGAAGCCGTAGAAATCAACCACCGCGTAATACTGAATGTCGATGCCGAGGAAGAGCTCCACCGTGCGCATGGCAAGACCCGCGCCGCCGCCCGGTTTGCCGTCAACACCCGGAAGCTGTTCGCCTTCGCCCAGAGAATAGGCGGTGTTGATCCGCCCGTAGCCGTGATCCGGAATGGCGACCCAAAGGTCGCGCGGCAGGGAGAGCATACCGGCTTCGTTTTTGATCGGGTCATACGTCAGCAGCATCATGGTATCGGAACGCGGCGTACCGTCATTCTCGACCCAGTCGCGGTAGTCCAGACCCATGGCAAGGCAGGTAATGCGGGATTTCCCGTCCCAGGATTCGCCCTTCTCGGTCTGGATGTCGCTGAGGCTCAAACCCTGCTCAATGGTGATTTCGTCTTCCACGCCGTCGCCGTCAATGTCAGCTTTGACGGTCGTTGCGTTTGAACTCGAGACAATCGGCGCGCCCGGAAGATCAATGGCTTCCAGTTGCTTCGTGTATTTATTGACAAGAATAAACACGGGAATGGCAAGCGCCAGACCGACAGCAACAAAGATCAGCAGGGTGCGAAGAACCTTCTTGCGTTGAGCGGCTTTCTCAGCTTTTTTCGCCGCTTTCTCAGCCTTTTTCGCGGCGGGGTTCGGCATGTTCCCGGGCAGGGTGCCGTTTTGGTAAAAAACGCCGCCGTTCGGCATGGCACCGCTGTTGGGCAGTGCTCCGTTGTTGGGCAGTGCTCTGTTATTGGGTACGGCACCGCTGTTGGGCATGGCTCCGTTATTGGGTACGGCGCCGTTGTTGGGTGTGTATCCGTAGGGCTGAGCTCCGTAGGGCGGAACCATGCCCTGCTGCGGCGGCTGTGCTTGATTTGCGCCGCCGTTCATGCCGTTTCCCTGCGGCTGATTGCCGTAGTTCGGAAATTGGTTCTGTTCCATAAGCTTTCCTCTATTCGTATACCGGCGGGATTTGCAGTGCTTCCGGGGCGGTATCGATCCATTTGCTTCCTTCATCGGTCAGCATGACCGGGATATCGTCCACGACGGGATATTTCCGTCCGCAGTCTTTGCAGATCAGCCAGCTGTCTTTGTAATACTCAAGTTCACCTTTGTTTTCTTTTGCGCAGGCAGGGCAGCGCAGAATATCCAGCAAATCGGGATGAAGCATAATATTGCCCTCCGTAAAAATTAACATCAATCCCATTTTACCACAAAGCCCGATGCCTAACTATATTATAATGAATGGTATGTTCAGGAAACTTTGCTTTTTAATTGCCGCGCTGCTTCTTGCCGGGTGCTCGCTGCCGTCTGCTGTGGAACGGGATGCCGTTTACACTCAGTCCGCAGAGACGCAGATCGCCGTCATGGCGGAAGCCGCGGAGGCGGAATTAGCGGAGACTGCCGCCGTTGCGTTCGTTCCGACGGAGACACCGGTGCCGACCGCTGCGCCGCAAACGGTGGAGGCTGTCGATTACTTCCTCGCGGACAGCTCTCAGGAACGCTACGCGGATTGGATCCGTAAACTCTCGGGTGAGCTGCCGGTCACAATCGGCGGGCAGGAGTACACCATCGAGACCCGTTACAGTTACGCGATGTTCAACGGGCAGGAGAACGCCAAAGCGGCGGAGTTCCTGCTTGAGACGCTGCGCCAATGGGTACCGGAGGAGTATATCACTTACGAACCGTACGAGTACCGCGACTCGACCTCGGTTTACACTTGGTACAATATCATCGTCACTTTTCCCGGCACGGTTTCGCCGGATGAACAGATCCTTTTCACCGCGCATTTTGACAGCTGTGTGGCGCTGACGGATGTCAGCCCGCTGGATCATGCGCCCGGCGCCAACGACAACGGAACCGGCGTGGCGGCTCTGCTTGAGGCCATGCCGACTTTTGCGAAAACCACCTTTGACAAGACCCTGAAGGTGATTTTCTTCAGCGGTGAGGAAAATTTCCTGCAGGGATCTCAGGCTTATGTCAATGTACACAGCGGGGACAACATCCTCGGCGTGGTCAACATGGATATGTACGGCAATGATCCCGAAAACGCCCGCTGTTTTGAGATCCATGTCGGCACGTTGGAAGGCAGCGACCCGCTGGGCGAGGCGTTTCGTCAGGCGATTGCGGACTATGATCTCAACCTGACTTATGACTATTTCCGTTATGTGGCTTACGAAAAAGGCGACCATTTCCCCTTCTGGTCCGCGGGGATTCCTGCCATGACTGCGATGGAGAACTTCGTCAGCGACGCTACCGAGGGCGGCTGCGGTCCCTGTCCGAACCCAAAGAATTGGCACGGGGTCAATGACTACATCGCTGATATCAATGTCCCGTATGCTTATGACATTTCCCGCGCGGGGGTTATCACCGTGTTGCGCCTTGCCGGCGCTCATCCTATCGCGGAGTAATTGAATGGGAAGCCGCCGGCGTTCGCTTCTGCCCTTCATTGGGTCATTTGCCCTGCCCGCGTCATTGTTCCTGCTGACGCTGGCTGTCAACGGGATTGTGCCTTTCGGCGGGAAAACCCTGCTCATCAGCGACCTTGACACGCAGTATGTTGAGTTTATGGCGGAATACCGCCGCATGCTGCTGGGACAGGGCAGTTTCTTTTATTCTTGGAACGCGGGCCTCGGGATGAACTTCACGGCTCTGATTGCTTACTACCTCGCGAGTCCGTTCAACTTCCTGCTCGTTCTCTTTCCTGCGGATCGCCTGCCGCTCGCGGTGTCGGTCATCACGACATTGAAGCTCGGCTGTGCGGGTCTTGCTTTCGGCCGGTATCTCAACTCCCGCTTCGCCAAAGACGGCGCCGCGCTGACGGTGTTCTCCGCTTTCTATGCACTCTCCATGTACGCGCTGGGCTACGCTTTCAACCTGATGTGGCTTGATGCGCTGATCTGGCTGCCGCTGCTCTGCGCTTTGATTGAGAAACTCATCGGCGATGAACGCTTCTTTGACACCCTGCCCGCGCTGACGCTGCTCTTCGCGCTTTCTTTCATCAGTCAGTTTTATACTGCCTATATGACCGGCGTTTTCAGCGCGCTGTACCTCTGTGTCCGCCTGTTCGCACGCAATGTCCCCTTGAAACGGGCACTGTCTGTCTGCCTGCGCTTTGCGCTTTGCGCGGGGATTGCCGCCGGGCTTTCTGCCTTCCTGCTGCTGCCGACGTATTTCGTGCTCAAGAACAACATGGGTCTGATGGGGCAGTCTTTCCCGGAGAACGGACTTGGTTTCTCCCCGCCCTCCCTGCTGCGCAAACTTTTCATCGGCAGTTTTGACGGAACGAAAGATTGCCTGCCGCACATCTATTGCGGCATTCCTGCCCTTGCGGGACTTGTGGCGTACTTCCTCTGTGAACGGATCCCACGCCGTGAGAAGATCGCCTCATTCGCCCTCGGGGCGGTTCTGATCCTCAGCTTCTGCTTCAAACCGCTCGATTTCCTCTGGCACGCGATGGATCATCCCAGCTGGTTCCCGTACCGCTACGCCTTCCTCTTTGCTTTTTGGATGTGTGTTTGCGCGTATGAAGGTTTCATCCGTTCCGAAAAATACATCTCTGCCGGGTATATCGCTGCCGGGGTGCTGTTGTTGATCACGTATTTCCCCGCCGTCTCCGCCAATCGGGATATTTTCGAGCTCAACGCGGGTTTCATTGCGGCGGGTCTGCTGCTTGCGCTTGTCGGCGGCGCGAATACGCGGAAGGCGGGACTTGTGATTCTCTGCGCGGCGGAGCTTTTCGTCACTTGCCGCGGGATCATCGGCGGCAATGTCGGACGTTATACGGACGAGGCGGAATGGCGGACGTTCCACGCCGCCTATGCTTCCGAAACTGCGGATCTTCTGCCCGCGCAGGACGAATTCTACCGTCTGGAAAAGACTGAGCACCGCAATTACAATGACGCCCTCGGCATCGGCTTCCCCGGCATGTCCCACTTCAGCTCCACTGCCTCTTCCCGACAGACCGAATACCTGAAACGGCTGGGCTTCGACTGCTACGCCAGCTGGTGTACCTATAACGGCGGGACCGAAGGCGCGGACGCGCTGATCCGCGTCCGCTATGAGCTGGACGGCGGGACGATCCGTGAAATGACGGTGCTGCCGCTGTTTTATTACGCCTCCAACGACTATGCCCGTTTTAACTTTTTCTCCGATGATTACGGTCCGCTTGAACGGCAGAACGCCCTGCTGCGTCTGCTCGGCATGACGGACGACCTCTATACCCGCACGGATTTGACGCCTCTGTCTTTGGTCAACCTTAAAGAAACTTCCGACGGGGATTATGTCCGTATCTCGGCGGATGAACCGGCTTATGCGGAGTATGGGATTGATCTCGAACCCGGCGGAACCGCCTATCTCTTCGTGCCCGACGCGAGTTTGAATGTCAACGTCTTCGTCGATGCCGGGCAGGTCATCAGCGCGGCCCGCGATTACACGGCGTTTCCCGTTCGCCTTGAAGGGGAACATGTGACGGTGCGCGTTGAGACAACAAAGGACAGCTTCTCAAAAGACGTCCGCCTTTACACCCTGAATCCCGATGCGCTTGAGGGATTGACCGTTGAAGCGCCGAGCACCGTCCGCACGGCTTACGCGGAATTTCTCCTGCGCGCCGAACCTGCCGCGCAGGATCGGCTCATTGTCTCTTCCGTTCCTTTTGACAGCGGCTGGCGGGTTTATGCGGACGGTCAGCGTCTGCCGCTGAAGATGATTCATGAGAGCGTCCTTGGCTTTGTCCTGCCGGCGGGCGCGTCCGAGATTGCGCTGAGCTTCCGTCCCTATGGATGGGAGATCGGCATTTGCCTGACAGGTTCGGCAGCGGTGCTGTGGCTGCTGCTTCTGATTTTTGAAAAACGGAAAGAGGTTCGCAAATGAGTCCTGCTGTCAGCATCATCGTCTTGATCATTTCTCTGTTGGCTTGCCTTATCAGCGGCATCGACGTTGCCTATGGTCTGCTGATCGGAATGATTGCCTTCATGGCGGCTGCCATGAAGATGGGGTATGGGCTGAAGGATGTCCTGAAAATGATGTGGAGCGGCGTGCGGGAGTCTTTCATCGTGGTCGGGATTCTTTTCATCATCGGATGCATGACGGGCATTTGGCGCGGCTGCGGGACTGTTCAGCTGCTGGTCGTTTACGGAGCGGAGCTGATTCACCCGAAGCTTTTCATCTTTTTCGCTTTTCTGCTCTGCGCGATCGTTTCCTTTCTGATCGGAACAAGCTTCGGCACTGCCGCCACGATCGGCGTCGTGATGATGACCCTGTGTCGTGTCAACGGCGGAAATCTACTGCTGACCACCGGTGCCGTGATCTCCGGCATCTATGTAGGCGACCGAACGGCTCCGACCTCTTCCTGCGCCGCTTTGGTTGCGCATCTGACCGGAACCGAGCTTTACCGCAATGTGCGCCGGATGCTGGTTGACGTTATCCCCGCGCTGTTGCTCACCGCCGCAGTCTATTTGGGTTTGTCCTTTCTCTATCCGCTGGAGCTTGCCGATGCCTCCATTCTCAACGAGATCCGCTCCTCCTGCCGTCTGACTTCGCTGCTGCTCATCCCTCCGTTGATCGTGTTCCTTGCCCCGTTTGTGAAACTCAACATCAAAGTTGCCATGGGGCTGAGCATCGCCGCCGCCTGCATCCTGGCACTCAGCGTTCAGGGGATGGCTCCCCTTAGTGTCCTGAAGACCCTGATCACAGGTTACGAGGCGGATGGCACCGCCGGATCATTACTCAGCGGCGGCGGACTGTTTTCCATGCTGCACAGCAACCTGCTGGTCGTCATCTCCGCTACCTTCTCCGGGATCTTCAACGGAACCCATATGCTCGCCTTCGCGGATGCCTTGCTGGAGCGGATGTCCGGGAAGATGACCCCTTATCAGATCACGATGCTGACCGGCTTCCCCATCATCATGTTCAGCTGCAACCAGACACTCTCACTGATGCTGCAGACCCCGCTGTTGCGTCCGCTGTATGAGAAGCGCGGGCTGGATAACGAGCGGCTGATGCTCGATCTCTCTAACACAACCGCACTGAACGCGGGCATGGTGCCCTGGTGCGTTGCCATCAGCAATCCGCTCGCCGTTCTCGGCGGAACTCCCGCCGCTATTCCCTTCGCGTTTTTCCTGTACTTCCCCGAGCTGATTGCTCTCCTCCGCGATGTGCGGAAGAAGCCGGCGGGGATTGCGCAGTAGCCGGTGGGCGCAGTACGCCTGCTGCCGCTCTGAACAGCACTCTTGTTAACACCCGCATCCGCATATCAGCACCCTGCCCGTCTTTCCCGATGTGATATTTGTTATTTATAAATTGAGCACAGTCGTATTGTCAGACAAAGAGATACAGAGGTATGGTAGAATAAAGCTGAATAACAGAAAGGCAATTCCTTCTGAATCCTCTCTGGCGGGTGTTCTTTAAGGAGTGATGATTATGAGTGGTGATGTAGGAAAAAGTGTCGCCCGCGTTGATGCTTTTGACAAAGTAACCGGACGGGCAAAATATACCGATGACCTTTGCGACAGCAATGCGCTCATCGTGCGTGTCGTGCGATCGAAAATCGCGCACGGCTTTGTGAAATCCATGGATATCTCCGAGGCTTTACAGGTCCCGGGCGTGGTGAAGATTATCACCTGCTTTGATGTTCCGAACATTCCGTTCCCGACAGCGGGACATCCGTGGTCCGTTGAAACGGCGCATCAGGATGTGGCGGATCGTCTGCTGCTGAATCGGCACATCCGCTATTACGGCGACGACATCGCGGCGGTGATTGCGGAGAATGACATTGCGGCGGTGCAGGCCATGCGCAAGGTCAAGGTTGAATATGATGAGCTGCCGTTTGTGCTCGACCCGCTTGAGGCCATGAAGGACGGCGCGCCGCAGATTCATGAGGAGTTCCCGAACAACATTCTCAAACATACCGGGTTGAAAATCGGCAATTATGCGGAAGCGATCAAGGAACCGGGGCTGATCTGTATTGATAAATGGTATACCACCCAGACCGTGCAGCACTGCCATATTGAGAACCACGTCGCTTATGCCTATGAAGAGTCGGGCAAAATTGTCATTGTCTCCTCTACGCAGATTCCGCACATTGTACGCCGTACCGTCGGTCAGGCGCTGGGCATCCCGTGGGGCAATGTCCGCATCATCAAGCCGTATATCGGCGGCGGTTTCGGCAACAAGCAGGATACCCTGTACGAACCGCTTGTCGCTTACTGCTCCATGCAAGTCGGCGGACGTCTCTGCAAGCTGGACGTTCCGCGCGAAGATACTTTCGCCAGCAACCGTGTCCGTCACGCCATCAAATACCACATTATTTCCTGGGTTCGTCCCGACGGCAGTTTTGCTGCCCGCAAACTGGAATGTTTCTCCGACCAGGGCGCGTATGCCTCTCACGGACATTCCATTGTTGCCAAAGGCATGGGCTGCTTCTCCCAGATGTATCCCTGCTCGAATATCGAGGGGGACGCTTACACCGTTTATACCAATAAATCCGTCGCGGGTGCTATGCGCGGCTACGGTATTCCGCAGACGATGTTCGCCTACGAATCCCATACCGAAGATATCTGCAAAGCGCTGAAGCTTGACCCGATCAAGTACCGCTATCAGTACATCATGCCGAAGGGCTTCACGGACGGCTTCTCCAAGAACGTCAACTACTATGACTCTTACCGCGAGTGCATGGATGAGGCGATCCGCCGCACCGACTTTTGGAAGAAGCACGAGGCTTATCAGAATCAGACCGGTCCCATCCGCAAGGGCATCGGGCTCGCCTGCTTCTGGTACAACACCGCGGTTTGGCCGATCTCCCTGGAACATTCCTCCTGCCGTATGGTCATGAATCAGGACGGCTCGATCCAGCTGCAGGTCGCTGAAACCGAAATCGGGCAGGGCGCCGATACCGCTTACGCGCAGATGGCGTCCACTGCGCTGGGGCTCAAGAGCTATCATGATGTTCATGTCATCTCCAATCAGGATACCGACGTCACCCCGTTCGGTCTCGGTGCGTATGCCTCCCGTCAGACTTATGTCGTCGGCTTCTCCATTACGCAGACAGCCCGCATCCTGAAAGAAAAGATTCTGGATTACGCGCATGAGCTTTGCCGTATGCCGGTGGAGATTCTGGACATTGTGGACAGCAATGTCGTCCGCAAGACCGACGGCGCGGTTCAGGTCTCCCTGAAAGATCTGGCGACGGAAGCCTTCTACAGCCTGACCCACTCCGTACATCTCACGGCGGAGTCCACGTATCAAATCAAATCCAACGCTTATTCTTTCGGCTGCGCTGTTGCGGAAGTCGAAGTCAATATCCCGCTGTGCAAAGTGAAGCTGGTGAACCTGACCAACGTTCACGACTGCGGCAAGCTCATCAACCCGGCGCTTGCCGAAGCGCAGGTTCACGGCGGTATGTCGATGGGGATCGGCTACGGGCTGAGCGAGGTCCTGCGTTTCGATGAGAAGACCGGCAAACCGTTAAATAACAACCTGCTGGACTATAAGCTGTCCACGATTATGGATCATCCGCATTTGGACACTGCCTTTATCGAGAATCCGGAGCCGACGAATCCGTTCGGCACGAAGGCGCTCGGCGAACCTCCGGCGACGCCGGTGGCACCCGCCATCCGTAACGCAATTTTGCAGGCGACCGGCGTTACCCTTGACGCGCTGCCGATGAACCCGCACCTGCTGTACAAACGGTTCTGCGAAGAAGGACTGATCAATGATCCCTGGAAGGAGGAAGCCTGATTATGTACGATATAAAAGAACTCTATGAAGCGTTTTCCCTTCAGGAAGCCATTCAGCTGCGTCTGGATCATCCCGAGGCGCAGATCATCGCCGGCGGTTCCGACGTGCTGGTGCAGATGCGTGAAGGCAAGCGGGCGGGCAAGGAACTGATCTCGATCTATCTGATTGATGCGCTGCGCGGTGTCAGTATGGATGAGGAAGAAAACATCCGCATCGGTTCGCTGACCTCCTTCTCTCACATCACCCGTGACCCGATCATTCAGAAGTACATCAATGTCCTCGGTGAGGCGGTTGACATGGTCGGCGGTCCGCAGATTCGCAATATCGGCACCATCGGCGGCAACACCTGCAACGGTGTCACCTCCGCCGACTCCGCCTCTACCCTGCACGCCTGGGAAGCGGTGATTGAGCTGACCGGTCCGGACGGCGTCCGCCGCGTTCCGATCCGAGATTTCTATCTCAAGGCGAGCACCGTGGACATCCGCCCCGGCGAGATTGAGACCGCCGTGCTGATCCCGAAGGTGAGCTATGATCGGACTTACGGCTTCTACTACAAATACGCCATGCGCAACGCGCTGGATATTGCCACGACCGGTTGTTCGGTCAATGTGCGCCTGAGTGAAGATAAGAAGACCTTTGAGCGCGTGCGCATTGCTTACGGCGTCGCCGGTCCCGTGCCGATGCGCTCCCCATCCGCGGAAGCCTTTATCAACGGGAAAGAAGTCACGGATGAGAACATCTTCAACTTCGGTCCTGAAGTCCTGAAGGACATCAATCCCCGTGATTCCTGGCGCGCCTCAAGAGATTTCCGCCGTCATATCGGGGTGGAACTGGCGAGACTCTGCCTGAGAGAGGCGACAAAACGTGCGGGAGGTGAAATCTCATGAAAGACCAATACAGACTTGTCGAATGTAATATCAACGGGAAAGACGTCGCGGTGATGGTTGACTGCCGCGCTTCCCTGACGGATATGCTGCGCAATGATTTTCGCCTGACCTCCGTGAAGAAGGGCTGTGAAGTCGGCGAATGCGGCGCCTGCAATGTGTTGATTGACGGCGAGGCCTTCAACTCCTGCATTTATCTGGCGGTTTGGGCGCGCGGCAAGAAGATCCGCACGCTGGAATCCCTGATGGGACCTGATGGGGAACTCTCCGACATTCAGCAGGCGTTCATTGACGAGACCGCCGTCCAGTGCGGTTTCTGCACACCGGGCTTCATCATGACCGCGGTCGAGATTCTTGAGTCCGGCAAGCTCTACAATGACGACGAACTGCGCAAGCTGCTTTCCGGTCATCTCTGCCGCTGTACGGGCTACGAGAACATTCTCAAAGCCGTCCGCAAGACCATGTATAAACGTCTCGGTGTGGAGCTGCCCGCGGAATACAAATAAGCAGCGGCAATAATTCGGGATGTTTCGGCATCCTGTTTGACTTCGGTCTCCCGGGACGCGGAGACCGAAGTTCGGATTTTTTGAATCCCTCAGCGTCCCCTTCTTCCCAAGGGAGGAGGCCGGCAGAGTGGGACGGGATTGGCCCGTGGACTGTTCTGACCGTACGGCATTTATCTGAAAGCCGGCAGATTCTGCCGGCATCCGACTTGTGTCTGTTTCGGAGATGGATATATGACGCAATTTTCTGTAAATCATCAAATTGTCACGGCGGAAAAAGACCTGTCGCTGTTGCGCTTTCTTCGTGACGGACTTCATATCACATCGGCAAAAGACGGCTGTTCCGAAGGCGCCTGCGGTACCTGTACGGTGCTCATTGACGGCAAGGCTGTCCGCGCCTGTATTGTCAACACGCGCGATCTTGAAGGTCGCTCCGTCCTCACGGTTGAGGGCTTGAGCGATTTCGAGCGCGAGGTTTATACCTGGGCGTTCGGTGAAGCCGGCGCGGTTCAATGCGGCTTCTGCATCCCCGGCATGGTTATCTGCGCGAAGGGCTTGCTGGATGTCAACCCGAACCCGACCGAGGCGGAAATCCGCCACGCCATCCGCCATAATATCTGCCGCTGTACCGGCTACGTCAAGATCGTCAAAGCCATTCAGCTGGCGGCGCAGGTTTTCCGCGACGGCAGGATCCCTTACAAGGATCTTGAATGGAAGCTCGGCGCCAATGTACACCGTATTGATGTGAAGGACAAGGTCACCGGGTCGGGTCTTTACCCGGATGATATTTATCTTGACAATATGCTCCATGTTGTCGCCCTGCGCTCCAAATACCCGCGCGCCCGCCTTCTCGGACTTGATACAGAAGCGGCGAAAGCCTGTCCGGGCGTAGCCGCGGTGATCACCGCCGCCGACATTCCCGGCTCTTATATCGTCGGGCATTTGGTCAAAGACTGGCTCGCAATGGTGCCTGTCGGCGAGACGAACCATTTCCTCGGCGACGCGGTGGCATTGGTCGCGGCGGAGACGCGTGAGATCGCGGCAGAGGCCTGCAAGCTGATCAAAGCGGATTGGGAAGAACTCCCGCATATCAGCACGGTTGAACAGTCCATGGCGGAGGACGCGCCCGTTATCCATGCCGGCGGCAATCTGTTCGTCCATAAGCATGTCAACCGCGGCAACGCGGCAGAGGCGATTGCTCATTCCAAGTATCAGCTTTGCGAAAAATTCAGCACCCCCTGGACGGAACACGCCTTCCTTGAACCGGAAGCCGCGGTGTCCGTTCCCGATGAAGACGGCGGTGTGACGATTTACTCTACCGATCAGGGCGTTTATGACACCCAGCATGAAACAGCTCCGATGCTGAACCTGCCGATGGAAAAAGTCCGTGTGCAGAACTGCTATGTCGGCGGCGGTTTCGGCGGGAAGGAAGATGTCACCGTGCAGCACCTCAGTGCGCTGGCGGCGCTTATCACGAAGCGTCCCTGCAAGATGAAGCTGACACGTGACGAATCCCTGCTCTTCCATCCGAAGCGTCATCCGATGGATATGGAATTCAGCATCGGCGCGGATGAGAACGGCATCATTCAGGGTGTCCGGGCGAAAGTCATCACCGACACCGGTGCATACGCTTCTCTCGGCGGTCCGGTTCTTGAACGCGCCTGCACCCATGCCTCCGGTCCGTACAACTACCATAACTTTGAGATTGACGGCTACGCCTATTTCACCAACAACCCGCCCTGCGGCGCGTTCCGCGGTTTCGGCGTGACGCAGACCTGCTTTGCGATCGAGACGCTGCTGAACCGCCTCGCGGATATGGTCGGCATTTCCCCTTGGGAAATCCGCTTCCGCAATGCCATCCGCCCGGGTCAGGAGCTTCCGAACGGGCAGATCGTGGATGAGTCCACCGGTCTGGCGGAAACCCTGCTCGCGGTCAAGGATGAGTATGACAGCAACAAATACGTCGGCATCGCCTGCGCCATGAAGAACGCCGGTGTCGGTGTCGGCATCCCGGATACCGGCCGCGTCCGCTTACAGGTGGAGAACGGGAAAGTGATTATCCACTGCGCCGGTTCGTGTATCGGTCAGGGCGTCGGCACTGTTCTCAAGCAGATGGTCTGCGAAGTTGCGGGACTGCCCGGCGATATCGTCGAAGTCGAACCCTCCAACACCGCTAACGCTCCGGATTCGGGCACCACGTCCGGTTCCCGTCATACCGTGCTTTCCGGTGAAGCCGCCCGCCGTGCGTCCGTGCTCTTCAACGAAGGCCGCCGCGGCCGCAGCATTGAGGAAATGGAAGGTGAGTCCTATTACGCCGAATACTTGGCGAAGACCGATCCGCTCGGTGCGGATGTGCCGAACCCGGTCAGTCATGTCGCTTACGGTTACGCCACGCAGCTCTGCGTGATTGATGAAGAAAGCGGTAAGATTAAGAAAGTTGTCGCCGCCCATGATGTCGGCGTTGCGGTCAATCCGCATTCGGTTGAGGGACAGATTGAAGGCGGTGTGGTTATGAGCCTCGGCTTTGCCCTGCGTGAACGCTATCCGCTGGAAGACTGCAAACCGCTGGCGAAGTACGGCAGTCTGGGGCTGTTCCGTGCGGATGAAGTTCCCGAAGTGAAAGCCGTGATCGTGGAGAAGGAAGGTCTCTCGGTAGCCCGCGGCGCTATCGGCCTCGGTGAGATTACCTCCATTCCGACTGCTCCGGCGATCGCGGACGCTTACTACCGCTATGACGGCATCAAGCGCAACAGCCTGCCGCTGGTCAACACGCCTTACGAGCACAAGCCGCTGAACTTCCCCGCTCCGCTCGCCGGAAAGAAGAAGCTGCGCGTCAGCAAAGATGTCCGCTGCATCGGCTGCGAAGAATGCGTCCGCGCCTGTTCCAAAGCCCTGTTCAAGGGGGACGGTCGGGCTTGTCTGAAGATTGTTGAGAAAAACGGCTGGGACACGCCCGTGGTATGCAGTCAATGCGGTCTGTGCGCCAAAGCCTGCCCGAACGGCGCGATTGCCCAAAATCCTGCCGGCGTCTGGATGGTCAACAAGAAGCTGTGTACCGGCTGCGGCGCCTGTGTGAAGGCTTGCCCGCTGCATGTTATGCCTCCGATCCTTGAGGGAGGCAAGGCGGCGAAATGCATTGCCTGCGGTCTGTGTGCCAAGGCCTGCCCGATGGAAATTCTTTCTGTCGGCTGAATAAGTGAACAGCATGAGGAGCGTCATCCGGCGCTCCTTTTTTGTTCGATCCTGCGCGGATCGTGCGTTGTCAACAGGCAATACCCCCGACTCCCGATGGCTTTTTATAAGACTTTTGTCAATTTTCCCAAAATTGCCGAAACACCATTAAAATAGTATTATCGGAGTTTTCAAAAGAAAGAAAACCCCTTCGAAATTTAATTATCGGACGTTAATCTGTCTTCAGGAGGATAATTATGCAACTTGTGATCATTTTCGCGCTTATCGTCGCTATTCTCGCGGTTCTTTTTGCTTTTCAGAATCCGAACATCGTCACCCTGCATTTATTCGCATGGTCCGTTGAAAAGCCGCTCGCGCTGTTCCTGCTTATTGCTTTCCTGCTGGGTGCGCTGGTTCTCTGCCTGCTTTCCATTCCCGGCGCCATCCGCCATATGCGGGAAGACAAAAAGCATCGCAAGACCGTGACCGACCTTGAGGACAACCTCTCCAAGTACCGCTCGAATTTGATTGACGCTCAGAACTCCAACAAGGATCTGCGACAGAAGATTCTTGAGATTGAAGACGCCAAGGTCGCGCTTGAAAACGCCCATAAAACCGCCGAAGGTGAAATCAATGACCTGCACGCGGCTCTGAATAAAGCTGACCTCAGCAAGGAAGAAGCGGAACAGGCGAGAAAAGAAGCCCTGGATGCCCGCCACGAAATGGATCTCGCCCTGCGCGAACTTGAAAGCAAGCTCAATTCCACCGAGCAGGTCGCCAACACCTACAAGGGACTGCTGCAGCAGTTCGCCGTGGATGCCGCTTACAGCCTCCCGGGCAATGTGAACGCCGCCGGCAACGGGGACGCGCCCGCTGCTGACGCTTCCGTCGAAGAAGCACCTGCCGAGTCCGCTCCTGCCGCTGACGCTCCCGATGTTGCAGATTCCGTCGGCGAAGCATCCGCCCCCGCCGCCGATGTCCCTGCCGAACAGGCTCAGGATGAGGAAGCTCCCGCCGAACAAACCTCTGAACCGGAAAAGAAAGGTCCCTTCTCCTGGTTCTAAGAAGGAGAACCGATGAAGTATTTGAAGATTGTACTTTTGACCGTACTGTGCCTGGCAGCAGTGCTGCCTGTTTGCGCTCAGAATGATGTTACCCTTGTGGCGAAAGGCGATACTCCGGGCGACATCCGCGCCCTGCGCTGGAGTGCGGACGGATCCACGCTGACCGTTGTGGATCCGGATAATGCGGTGCGTATCGCTGTTGAAGACGGCAGTCAGGACGCGAGCTTCTCTCTCTCCGCGAAGGATGCCTCCCTTTATTCTGCCGATGAGGGGATGAATTATGTTGTGGCGAAGTCCATGGACGACGACTCCATCGCCCTTTACAACGTCAACAACCCGATGGATACCCGTTTGATTGAGCCCGGTTTCACGGTTCTCAACCTGTACCTGTCGGAGGATGGCGGTTCACTTGCGCTGGATAACGCGCATGAGATCAGCAGCACGGTCTATCAGCTGAAGGGCGGCGAATCTGTCGCGCTCAGCGGATTCGAGACTGCCGCTCCGGTCTATAATACTATCCTCTCTCAGGACGGTACGCATATCCTCTGGCACGCCCGCGGAACGTTTCAGCTGCAAAACATCGCGGACGGAAAAATGGGGGAGATGATTTCCCTGTGGGATTTCGCCGCCGCCTACGCCCTCTCTCCGGACAACAGCACCATCGCGGTCTCGCTCTCCGATTTGGACGAACCTGCAAAGGGCTGTATTGTCCTTCTGGATGCGGAGAGCGGCAAAGAGAAATGCTCTGTCGTGATTGATGCCGGTGTTCCCGGGTCGATTGATTACAGTGCTGACGGGTCTGTCATCAACGCCTCCGATCAGACCGGGCTCTACACTGTTGACCCGCAAAACTGCAGGGTCGCCGGGCGCAAAACGGTGATCGAACACGCGGACGCGGACACGCGGATCATGCGCGTTTCGACTTCGCCCGACGGTTCGTCCGCCGCAGTCGTTGTGAGTGACGGAGATATCTACATCGTCAAAAATTGATAACACAACGGGGGATGAACAGCATCCCCCGTTCATTTCTCTATCGCATGATTGAAGTCAACGAAAAAATCCGCAGTACCCTCGCCACACTGCCGAAGAAGCCCGGCTGTTACCTGATGAAGGATGCCGACGGAATAATTATTTACGTCGGCAAGGCGGTCAACCTTTGGAACCGCGTCCATTCCTACTTTGTCAATGACGCCGGTCATACCGAGAAGACCCGGCAGATGGTTCGGCACATTGACCGCATCGAGTGGATCGTGGTCGAGTCGGAGCTTGAGGCGTTCATTCTTGAAATGAACCTCATCAAGCGTTACCGTCCGCATTACAATATCCAGCTCAAAGACGACAAGCATTATCCCTATATCAAGATCAGCCTTCAGGAACCCTATCCGAAGGTCAGCGTGACCCGCCGCATGGTTCAGGACGGTGCTCGTTATTACGGACCTTACACGAGCAGTTGGGCGGTTCATCAGACGCTGGACATGCTGCGCAAAGTCTTCCCGTACATGAGCTGCGACCGTGAGATCACGGGGCAGGATCTGCGTCCCTGCCTGTATTACGACATCAAGCTCTGCTCCGCTCCCTGTATCGGTGCCGTGACGCAGAACGATTATCACCGGATGATGGAGAAGCTCGGCGCGTTCCTGGAAGGAAAGTCCACCGAGATTATCGAGCAGCTGCAGAAAGAAATGCAGGAAGCCTCGGACAAGATGCTGTATGAACGCGCCGCCATGCTGCGGGATCAGATCCGTGCGGCGGATAAGGTGGTTGAGAAACAGAAAATCGTCTCCACCGAATACCTTGACTCCGACGTGATCGCCCTTGCCCGTTCCGAGGATGAGACCTGCGTCCAGCTCTTTTTCGTGCGCGGCGGGAAACTGATCGGGCAGGAATACTTCGTCCTTGAAGGCACCGCTGACGAACAGGATGCGGAAGTGCTGGAGGCATTCATCCGCCAGTATTACGATCAGTCGGCAAACGTTCCCGAGCAGATGCTCCTGCCGGTGGAACCGGAAGAGACGAAAATCATCACCCGCTGGCTGCGGCAGAAGCGCGGCGGCAGGAAGATTGAGATCAAAGTCCCGCGCAGCGGCAATCAGAAGGATTTAGTCAATATGGCTGCGGACAACGCCATTGAGACCCTGCGTGCGCTGAAGACGCAGTGGAAGAACGACACCAACCGCCAGAACGAAGCTCTTGCCGAGCTGCAGAACGCCCTTGATCTGCCGCAGCCGCCCTACCGCATGGAATGTTACGACATCTCCAACACCCAGGGCACAAATTCGGTCGGCTCCATGGTTGTTTTCCTGCAGGGCGTACCGGCGAAGAAGCATTACCGCCGCTTCAATATCAAGACCGTTGAGGGACCGAACGATTTCGACTCCATGACCGAAGTCCTGACCCGCCGTATCAAGCGTTACCTCTCCGCGCAGGAGAAGAATGCCGAGACGGGCGGCAAGGCGGATGAATCCTTCGCCATGCTGCCGGATCTGATCATTATGGACGGCGGCAAAGGTCAGTTGGGGCGCGCCGTTGAGGTTCTTGAAGAGTTCGGACTGACGGACAAGGTGCATGTGGTCGGTCTGGCAAAACGGGAAGAAGAACTTTTCCTGCCGCATCAAAGCGAATCCATCCTGCTGCCGAGACATTCGCAGGGGCTTTACATGGTGCAGCGCATCCGTGACGAAGCCCACCGCTTCGCCATCACATCCCATCGCGGACGGCGCGCCAAAGCGGCGCTGGTGTCCGACTTGGATAAAATTCCGGGGATCGGACCCGTGAAGCGCAAGGCGCTGTTAAAGAAATTCGGCAGCGTCCCCGACATTGCCGCCGCTCCCGTGGAACAGATCGCCCTCGTCCGCGGCATCAATGAGGAGCTGGCGCGGACGATCAAAGAGACGTTGGAGGGGGAGTAGCAACAGACCGCGGGCATTCGTCAACCGTGACTGACGCAGGGAGAGTTTTCCCATCCGGGGCGTTCTTCGGCGTCGTTCCCGGTCACGATGTGATATGACATACATCACCTAAACCCATGTTTTGTAATTGAAATGAACCTCTCCCGACAAAGACTCTTATAATTTAACACAATCTTATTTTGTTGGAGTATAAAACAGCAATGTCAGAAACTATCGTCAACCCTATTGAACAGGGCGCAAACCTTGACGCCGATAACAATATGGCCTCCCTTCTCGAATCTGAAGGTATGAACATTGATTTCCCCTCTCAGGGCGAGATCCGTCAGGGTATTATCGCCAGCATCACTTCCAACCAGATTCTGGTAAGTGTTGGCACCAAATCCGAAGGCATCATCACCGGACGTGAACTTGAAGCGATCCCGGAAGCTGAACGTGAAGCTCTGGAAGTCGGTCAGGAAATCCCGGTTTACATCATCAACCCCGAAGACAGCAACGGCAACCTCGTTCTTTCCTACACCCAGGCTCGTGAAGAAGAGAACTGGAAGCACGCTGAAGAACTCATGGCCAACAAGACCCCGTTTGAAAGCAAGATCATTGCCTATAACAAGGGCGGTTTGATTGTCGGTCTGTGCGGTCTGCGCGGTTTCATCCCCGCCTCCCAGATCGCCCTTTCCCGCCGCGCTTCCATGACCGGCGACACCCCGGAACAGCGCTACGGTAAGATGATCGGCGAGCCGATCACCTGCATCGTCATCGAAGTGGACCGCGAACGCCGCCGTCTGATCTTCTCCGAACGCCAGGCTTCCAACGAAACCCGCGAAGTCATCAAAGAACGCATCATCGAAAACCTGCAGGAAGGCGAAATCCGCAAGGGTCGTGTGACCAGCCTCGCCGATTTCGGCGTCTTTGTCAACATCAACGGTGCTGACGGTCTTGTTCACCTTTCCGAGATTTCCTGGAATCAGATCAAGAATCCCGCCGAAGTTCTCAAAGTCGGTGATGAAGTTTCCGTGAAGGTTATCTCCGTCGACAAGGAAAAGAAGCGCATCGGTCTTTCCATCCGCCAGACCCAGGACGATCCCTGGAGCGAACGCATCGCGAAGTATCAGGTCGGTCAGCTGCTTGAAGCTGAAATCACCCGCCTGACGAAATTCGGCGCTTTCGCGAAACTGGAAGACGACCTCGAAGGTCTCATTCACATCTCCGAAATCTCCGAGAAGCGCATCACCCACGCCAAGGACGTCCTCAAAGAAGGCGATAAGGTCACCGTTCGTGTGATCAAGATCGACCCCGATGCCCATCGTATCGGTCTGTCCATCCGCCGTGTTGACTCCATGGCTTACGCTGATCAGGACTGGAAAGCTCTCCTCGGCGAGTAATCCGCTCATTGAATCCGAAAACGCTTCCTTGCACAAGGGAGCGTTTTTTTCGTATACCGGGCAGTTTCAGGCGTGGCATAACCCGATCGGGAAAACAAGCAGTCCCCGCTTCAAGCGGGGACTGATATTGTGAATGATTATTCGTCTTTCTTCTCGGGAAGGTCAACCTTGAGGTGGAGTTCCTCGAGCTGACCGGGCATCGTGGGTGACGGAGCGCCCGACATGACGCAGCGAGCCTGGGTATTCTTCGGGAAGGCAATGATCTCACGGATGTTCGGCTCGTCAGCGAGGATCATGACCAGACGGTCAACACCGGGAGCAATGCCGCCGTGCGGCGGTGCGCCGTATTCAAAGGCATCCATCATCTGGTGGAAGCGTTCGCGGGCGACTTCGGGACTCATGCCGATGATCGTAAAGACCTTCTCCAGCAATGCGCGTTCGTGGATTCGCAGGGAGCCGGAAGCGAGTTCGTAGTTGTTCAGAACCATATCGTACTGGTTGCCGCGAACCTTGCCGGGGTCGCTGTCAAGGAACGGAATATCCTCTTCGACAGGGCGGGTGAACGGGTTATGCAGGGCGTCCCAGCGGTTCTCCTCCTCGGACCACTCAAAGAGCGGGAAGTCGTAGATCCAGCAGAAGGCCAGCGTATCCTTGTCGCGCAGACCGAGACGGTCGCCCATAAGAACGCGCAGACGGGCGAGCGCATCGTAAACCACAGCCTGTTTGTCAGCGACGAAGAGCAGCAGGTCGCCGTTTTCGGCATCCATACGCTTCATCAGTTCAGCCCATTTCTCTTCGGAAATGAACTTGTGCATCGGGGCGGAGATTTCGCCCTTCGGGCTGATCTTCACATAAGCCAGACCGTGAGCGCCCCAGAGTTTGACCTGTTCGGTCAGCTCATCAAGCTGCTTGCGGGAATACTCCCCGCAGGTCTTCGCGTTGATGCCGCGGACATTGCCGCCGTCCTTGACCGCGTTCTCGAACACGGAGAAGCCGCAGTCGCCGGCCCAGTCGGTCATGTCAACGAGTTCCATGCCGAAGCGCATATCCGGGGCGTCCTTGCCGAAACGATCCATCACTTCTTGATACGTCAGGCGCGGCCAGGGTTTATAGAGGACGTGCTTGTTCGGTGTGACGGTCTCAACGAGTTCGTTCATCAGACCTTCCAGCAGGTCGAAAATGTCGTCTCGGTGACAGAAAGACATTTCAATGTCGAGCTGGGTGAATTCAGGCTGACGGTCGCCGCGGGGGTCTTCATCACGGAAGCAACGGGCGATCTGGAAATATTTCTCGACACCGGCGACCATGAGGAGCTGCTTGAGCTGCTGCGGGGACTGCGGAAGGGCGTAGAACTCACCCGGGTAAATGCGGGACGGCACGAGGTAGTCGCGGGCGCCTTCCGGGGTGGTCTTGAAGAGGATCGGGGTTTCGATCTCAAGGAAGCCCTTGCTGTCAAGGTAATCGCGCATGAATTTCTCAATCTTGTGGCGCAGGATGAGGTTGTCGCGCATCTTTTCGCGGCGCAGATCCAGGAAGCGGTATTTCAAACGGATCTGTTCGTCAACCTTTTCATCGGGGTTGTTGACAGAGAACGGCAGCACCTTGCAGGTGTTCAGGACTTTGATTTCCTCGGCTTTGACCTCAATGTCGCCGGTGTCGAGGTTCGGGTTGGAACCGCCTTCGCGGATGGCGACGGTACCGACCACCTGCAGCACCCATTCAAAACGCAGCTGAGCGCAAAGTTCCGTGAATTTCGGGTCTTCGGTATTGATAACGACCTGGGTTAAACCATATCGGTCGCGAAGGTCAACAAAAAGGACGCCGCCGTGATTGCGATAGCGGTGTACCCATCCGGCGAGTGTCACGCGCTTGCCGACATCGGAGGCTCGCAGCTCTCCGCAAGTTTGAGTCTTATACATAGTTGTTCCGCCTTTGATTACTTCATTTCTTCGAATATTGCATCGAACCGATAATGAATTATACTCTCATTCCCTCAAAGCCGCGGCGTTTTTCGAAAGATAATGTGGAAAATACAGGATGTGTGCTCTGCTTTCTGTTCGTTGCTTCTTCTCTTCCTTTGTTACATCTCGGTACATATCATCAAACAAAAACCGCCCTGATCCCTCCGAACCGGAATGTCTCAGGGGGGGGATTGGGACGGTTTTGTTTGATTTAAGCGTTGTTAATTACGGCGGGAATGTAATTTGCCGGCTGAGGAAAAAGCCTGATCCCTAAGCATTTTTCAATCTTTGAAGGCTCTTCCTTATCAAACCCTCCGCTCTTCTTGCTTCACTTTCAGTAATTCACACTTACCGTCACGTCCATCGAACAGAGAACCTCGTATCCGCGGACGACCCCCATGGTCATGGTGTAAACCCCGGGCGTGTCCGGCATGACGGCATCAATGCCGTAATAGAGCTCGTTGCCCGGCGCGATGTCGTTCGGAAGGTCTTTGCGCGTCTGATCGGGGCGTTTCAGCATGTTCGTACCGCCGATGAAGGCCACATCCATGTCTTCCGTGCTCCAGACCGTGTTGGAATTATTGCGGACCCTGAAGTAGATGTCCGTCTCTTCGCCGGTTTTGAAAGACTGACGGTAGGAAGGCACAACGGAGATCAGCGTGCAGCCGGTGTTGACCGGGGTCACGCCGGGCGCGACGGTTGCATAGTTTGAGCTGTTGCCCACAACGATCTTCGCCCAAATCGCATCGTTGCTTGCGTTCGAGGTGCCGAACAGATTGCCGTTCGGGCTGCGCATCTTCCAATTGCTCTGGTACGTACCGTAAGCGTTCGGTGCGGTCAGGTCAACGCTGACTTCAACCGTCTGCCCCGGTGCGACCACGGAAGGCAGGTTGGCGGCGATATTCGCGCCCATTTTGTCTCCGCTGACAAAAACCAGTTGATAGCCGCCCGACCAGGCGCAGGAACCGGCGTTCTGAATACGCCACGTCTTGCGGAAGGGTTGCCCCGGCGCCATGACGGTGTTGTCCGGGATGGTGACATCGTCCAGAAAGCGTATGCGTTCGCAGACAGTGCTGACTTGCTGAATGGTGCCCGCGCCGGAGGTGTCAACCGTAGGCCGCTGATAGCTGACGGCAGTCGGCGTGGCGGTGTTGTATACCGGGCGGGATATGGTTGCGGCATCCGTGTCGGACTGCACGGTCGGTGTGGCGGTCACGGGACGAATGAGCAGCTGTCCCGTTGACGCGGACGATCCGCCCGCTTCGGCGGTAAGCGTTTGCTGCGCCATGGCCTGGACCTCTTCGATGGAAAGGTCTTTGCTCTCGTTCGCGCGCTTGGAGGCGCAGGCGGTCAACAGCAGGACGAGGAGCAGAAAGAGTGATATCTTTTTCATCATATGCCTCTTGAATGATTAAAACAATGACAGCTGAGCGATCCCGCCGTCATCAGCGGATTCGGCGGAAGCGGCTTCATTCGGCTTCGCCGCAGCGGCTTCTTCGCGCAGCACTTCAGCGGGCGCCGGCGCGGGAATGAGCTTGTTCTGCGCTTCCTGAATGTAGCTCGGCAGCAGAGAGAAATCGTGCTCAATGGCGGAACGCAGGGAAGGCTGATGCAGTGCCGCGGCGGGATGGAACATCGGGACGATCATACGCTCATTGATCCACTGTCCCTGTCCGTGAATGGCACTGATGCGCTGAAGCGGAAAATAACGCGCCATGGAAAAACGTCCGAGTGTCACAATGACCAACGGGTCAATCAGCTCAATTTGACGCTTCAGGTAACGCGCACAGGCGGAAAGCTCCTCCGGGAGCGGGTCGCGGTTGGCGGGCGGACGGCACTTCACGACATTCGTGATGAAAACCTCCTGCCGTTTCAATCCGGCGATGCCGATCAGATTGTTGAGGAAATTCCCTGCCTGACCAACGAAAGGACGCCCTGTGGCGTTCTCGTTCGCGCCCGGGCCTTCCCCGATGAAAAGAACCTTCGTCCGCACATTGCCTTCTCCGGGAACGGCTTTGTCACGGGTGAGGTGCAGCATACAGTTCTCACAGACGGAGATTTCCGCCGCCAGTGCGTTCATTTTGTCCAGTAATTCACTCATTCCCGTACCTCATCCATGAGTTTTTGATAGTCTTCGGTTTGCAGATCCATGAGAAGCGCATCCTCGTGGTTGTCCTGATAGTAGCCTTTGCGTACCCCGACTTCGCGAAAGCCGATCGAGCGGTAGAGCGACTTGGCCGGGGTGTTCCCCGCACGAACCTCAAGCTCGCATTTCTCAGCGCCGTCCGCACGGCAGGCTTTCAGTCCGGCGTTGAGCAGAGTACGCCCGATGCCTGCGCCGCGGTACGCCGCATCCACGGCGAAATTCGCCACCTCCGCCGTTTCCAAAATCAGCCACATCACAATGAAGCCGGTCACGGCGCCGTCTTCGTTAATAGAGACGAAAGAACGGGCGTTTTTGTTCTCTTCAACTGTGAAATGATAAGACTTCTCCGGCCAATACAGCGTCTGCGAAGCCCGGTCAATCGCGAAGACCGCCGGGACGTCCGCGGAAGTCATGGGACGGATGGCGTAAGTCATGCTTCAATCGGGGATCGCTTCGCCCTGCGTGTGCAGATAAATCGGCTTGAGAGAAGATACCGGCGGGTATTCGCCTTTCTCAAAGATTTTCCAACCCAGCTCCGCCAGGTAGCCCGCACGGCGCAGGTTGGAAGCCGGGGACGGGGTCTTGATGTTCTTGTTCAGTTTGCGGATCTCCGTCCATGAGTCAGCGGTGAACTCGCCGCAGAGGATGGTCGGCTCTGTAATGCGTTCGGCAAGCGTTTGCGCCGTAAAAACCTCGATCGTGCCGTCGCCGACCCAGCGGCTGCCCCAGCGTCCCGGTTTCTTCTGATAGAAAGACGCCGCCAGTTTGCCGCGCCCCGCCTGCAGGAACGCGCAGAGCGGAAGATCTTCCACCGGCTGCTGATAGGCGGTCACATCCAGGGTAGGGATGCCGATGACGGGAATGCCCAAGCCGAGGGACATGCCTTTTGCGAAGGAAAGACCGACGCGCAGACTGGTAAAGGAACCCGGACCGAGGGCAACTGCCAGCGCCTTCAGATCCTTTCTGTCGATTTCAAGGCTGTTCAGCAGATCACGGACAGCGGGGGCAAGCGCGGCGGTGTGCCGGCTCGGACTGCTCCAGGAACATTCCCCGAGAACCTCACAGCCGTTGCAGACAGCGATGCCCAGACGGGCGGTTGACGTGTCAATTGCGAGAATCATGTTTTTCAGACTCCAAAGCACTGCCGGCGAAATTCCGCGCTCATCGCCTTGTACCGCTTCCCCCGCGGGATGAGGGTGAAGCTGCGGACTTCATCGGAAATATATTTCATGTTGATCCATAACCGTTCCTGCGGCAGGATCTCTTTGATCAGCTCAGCCCATTCAATAAGCAAGGGCCCTTTTTGCAGCATACGCTCAAAATCAAGCTCTTCCGCTTCCCATAAACTGCCGATGCGGTAGGCATCCATGTGAAACAGGACGCTGTGATCGGGGCGGTAATACTCATTGACCAGGACAAACGTCGGACTGGTTACCGGATCTGTCGTTCCCCAGCCGCTTGCGACGCCGCTGATGAGCGTCGTTTTGCCCGCGCCCAGATCACCGCTCAGCCCGATCAAGTCTCCCGGTTTGAGCATGGCGCCGAGTCTCATGCCGAAGCGGCGGGTCTGCTCGGCACTGCGGCTGATACATTCTACTGATTCAGAATCCAGAATTGGCATAGTTGGTGTACCTTAATTCTCTGTTTTTTCCGCGGGATCACGGACGGGCGATCCCTTCATTCGGGCGGCGAGATCGCGGCGGGAAAGAATGATTCTCCGCCCGCAGCCCCTGCACTCAAGCCCGATATCCGCGCCGACGCGGACAACCGTCCATTCCCGGCTGCCGCAGGGATGGGCTTTGCGCATTGTGACGATATCGCCGACTACGATGTTTTCCATTCTGCGTAATATTATAAAACAAAAACCGACTTCAGACGGCATGATAACCCGTTCTTGAGACGCTTGCGGCGGATTCAAAAAGTCATATAATGTTGAGTAATATCGGAGAAAAGACTTATGCTTCCGTTTTTCCCGTGGGAAAAAGCGGAAATAAGAGGAGATAAAATGCGGAGGAAATCAAAGATTTTTATTTTGATCGGTATTTTGACGGTTACGGCATTGCTCTGCTCTGCCTGTGCGAACCGTCAGAACCGGGACGCGCGTCAGCAGACGCAGTCTGTTCCTGCGACTTCCGGAACGATCCGGAATGTCGTGACTTTCGTGGGGAATGTCACCTCCGGGCAGACTTCCGCGCTGACTTGGAAAACCGACGGTGTGATCGAAAGCGTGAATGTGGAACTCGGCGATTATGTGGAAAAGGGCGATATCCTCGCCACGCTTGAACGCGATTCCCTCAACGCGACTGTGCTGAATGCGGAAGTGCCGCTGATTGAGGCGCAGGAAAGCCTGGACGAGCTGATGGTGTCCGAGACCGCGAAGGCATCCGCCTATAAGGAATTGAAAGATAAGGAAGTTGCGCTCAGCGACGCGGAAAAGTACCGGGAAAGCCTGAAGTACCCGCACGCAACTGTCGACGACATTCAATACTGGTCCGAACAGGTGACCATTTATAAGCAGTATTACGATGAAGCCCTGCAATCCCTGAATGATGCTGTCTCTTGGAAGAACAGCCCCGACGAGACTTATACCAACCTTTATGAGGAACGGCGCACGAATATGCTCAACGCGCTGAATCAATACGCTGAGGTGTATAACAATTATCTTTTTTATTCCGGCACCGCGACCGAGAACGATACGGAACAGGCTGCGGCGGATATTGACGTGGCGCAGTCCGATTACGAAAAGGCGGTGAATAACTTCGCGACTTACGCGGAATATCCCCGCCAGAAAGATATCGCCGCCGCAGAGAACACCCTCAGTCAGGCGGAAGACACCTACAACCGCCGCAGCATTGTGGCGGACATCAGCGGCGTTGTCACCGTTGCGAAAGCCCGCGAAGGTGATTACGTCACGAAGGGCAGCAGTGCTTTTCAGCTTGACAATACCGATAAGCTCTATGTCCCGATGGATGTTTCCGAACTGGATGTCAACTCCGTTTACGACGGCATGAAAGCAGTCGTGACGCTTGACGCCGCTTCCGATAAATCTTTTGAAGGCGTGGTGACGACAGTCTCCGCTTCCGGTTCGGATGACGACAACCGCGTGACGTTCGGAACCAATGTCGAGATCCTCGGCACGGATGACTCCGTGAAAGTCGGCATGACCGCCGAAGTTGATCTGGTGCTGGAAGAGGTCAGCGACGCACTGCTGGTTCCGCTGAGCGCAGTCACCACGGAAGACGGGAACGCTTATGTGACGGTTGTCAACGGCGATAAAGAGACAAAGACGCAGGTCGTCGTCGGGATCACTACCGATACCGTGGCGCAGATCACCGGCGGCCTGTATGAGGGCGACCGTGTGAAAGTCGATTCGGTCAATGATAAAGTCCTTTCCGCGATGGGTCTGACCATGCGGGATGTTACGGGCGGCACAGACAGTCAGCCCGCGCCGGCTGACACCGCCGATGAACTGATGAGCAAGTAACTACGAACGGAAACGAGGAATCAAGTATGGATCAAAAAATCGCGAAACCCAAGAGCAAACTCACCACAGGACAGATCTTCCGGATCAGCCTCCTTTCGGTGCTTCTGCTCGGCCTTGTCGGTTACGGATTCTGGTATTACCACACCATGAATACCAAAATCACCGAGAAGCGGGAAGAAGCCCAAAAACTCGAGTCGGATACCACCGTCGTCGAACGCGGCGACCTCACCAACACCCTTGACGATATCAGAGGTACTGTTCGCTCCAACCAGTCGGTCTACCTTTACTGGCAGATTTCCGGCACGGTGGATCAGGTCAATGTTGAAGTCGGCGATGAAGTCAAGAAGGGCGATATTCTCGCCACGCTGGATCGCTCCACGATCGACTCTTCTATTATTGAGGCGCAGGTGACGAAGGAACAGGCGGAGGAAAGCCTTGAGCGTCTGTATACATCCACGCTCTCCCTTGAACAGGCCCGCTCGAAGATGGTTCAGGCCAAGCAGGCTGTTGAAGACGCGCAGGAAGCTTACGATGCGCTCGGGGTTGTCCGTGAGGATGAACTTGAGATCGGTGTCAAATATGACGACTATCAGAACGCGGTTTCCGCTTATGAACAGGCTCAGGCGCAATTTGAGGAAGTCAAGGATCTGGATCTGGATAACCCCGACCGCATCCGTGCGCAGTCAATGCTTGAATCCTCGAAATCCCGCATGGATTCCGCGAAGGCGGAATACAACTGGTACAACGGAGAGACCGATGAACTGGAAGTTCAGCAGGCCGAGGCGGCGCTGATGCTTGCACAGGCGCAGTTGGATGACGCAGAGCGCGCTTACAACCGCATTAAAGACGGTCCGACCGAAAATCAGGTCAACTCCCTGCAGGCGCAGATTGACGCCGCGCAGGCCACGATCAACACTTCCATGATCGTCTCCCCGATCGACGGCACGGTTGCCGATGTTGAAGCGAAGCCTTATGACGTGATTACATATGAATCCACCGCCACTACCCGCGATATTCTGGCGGTTCGCGTTGACGATCTGACCTCGCATTACATTGATATCACCGTGAGCGAACTCAATATCAACAAAATCTCGCTCGGGCAGGAAGTCAAAATCACATTCGATGCCATTCCGCTGCGCGAATATACCGGCACTATTGTCAATATTTCAAATGCCGGTACGGTGACCAACCTCAGCGTGAATTACGCCCTGACCGTCAAGATGGACGAAGCGGATGACTCCATTAAGTCCGGTATGATGGCCGATGTTGAAATCGTCACCGAATCGGTTGAGGATGTGCTCTATGTTCCGCAGAAGGCTCTTTCCGTTGACCCGGCAAGCGGCAAGTATATCGTCAAGAAAGTCGAAGCAGACGGCACGGTTCGGGAAATTCAGGTTGAGACAGGCT
>CAVESB010000007.1:0-5452 GCA_963618265.1 bacterium | reverse complement strand
CTCCGGTTCCGATATTCAGATCATCAGCGATCAGATCAGCGAAGGCGATACCGTTCAGCTGACGAAGGTCACCGACATGCTGAACAATAACAACTCCCTGTTCGGCATCAGCCTGGACGGCGGCGCGATGGGCGGCGCGATGGGCGGCGCGATGGGCGGCGGCGGTGCTCCGGGCGGAGGTAATCCCGGCGGCGGCGGAATGCCCGGCGGCGGCGGTCCGCGCTGAGGCAGTCAGATCATGAGAAAAACGATTTGAGAATACCGAGCGAAGAAAGGAGATGATCCGGGGGGTGCAGCTTCCTTGCCTGCCCTCCCGGCGGATAAAGAAACATGTCTGAAATAGGTGTAATTCATACCGAGCATATCAAAAAATACTATATCATGGGCGACATCGAAGTCCGTGCGCTGAATGATATCTCTCTCGATGTTTATGACGGCGAACTGGTGGCGATCATGGGCCCGTCCGGTTCCGGTAAATCCACGCTGATGAGCATTCTCGGCTGCCTTGACCATCCGAGCGGCGGCATCTACAAGCTGGGCGGCGAACTTGTCTCCGAAATGAGCGACTCCCAGCTGGCTGAAGTTCGCAACCGCAAGATCGGCTTCGTGTTCCAGAGTTTCAACCTGCTCCCGCGTCTGACGGCGCTGGAAAATGTCAAGCTTCCGCTGCTTTATTCCAAGAATAAGAAGAACGCGGATGAACGCGCACAGCGGGCCTTGGAACTGGTTGGCTTGGGTGCCCGTGTTCATCATAAACCGAAGGAAATGTCCGGCGGTCAGCAGCAGCGTGTGGCGATCGCCCGCGCCCTGATCAATGATCCCGAGATCATCATGGCGGATGAACCGACCGGCAACCTTGACAGCAAGTCGGGCAAGGAAATTATGGAGCTGTTGATCCGTCTGAATAAGGAAGAGCACAAGACCATCATTCTGGTCACCCATGACCCGAAAATCGGCAAGCAGGTGCCCCGCGTCATCTCCGTGTTCGACGGTATGCTGGGTTCCGAAGAGGAACAGGCAGAGCTGAAACGCTGGACCGATGTCAACTACTCCAAGCTGGAAGGACTGGCGGGAGAGAAGGCCGCACTGGGCGACAATCCCGAACCGGATCCCGCTCCGAAGGCGGATGAGGCAAATGAGGAAGTCAAAAAGGCGCAGGAAGCAGCCGATGCCGCTGTGAAACAGGCGGAGGAAACCGCAGCCGCCGCGGTAAAACAGGCAGAAGAAGCCGCCACGGCGGATCATGCCGAAGATAAGGAAGATAAGAAGGAAGGGACGGAACAATGAATTTCTTCACGCTTTTCAAAGAGGCAATGTCCAACATCCTTGCCAACAAAACCCGTTCATTCCTGACCATGCTCGGCATTTTCATCGGTGTCGCCGCAGTGATTGCGATGATGTCCATCGGTGAAGGGGCGCAGAATACCATTACCGACGCCATGAGTTCCCTGGGTACGCAGACGCTGTATATCACGCCCGGCAACTTTACCGAGAATGTGCGCAACGCCCAGGATCTGACCAATGAAGATGTGGATGCTGTCGCCGCGCTTGACTGCGTTGAGATGGTCGCGCCGATCGTCTCTCAGTCCTATATGCTCTCGCAGAGCAACGGCAATACCGTCAGTGCAACGGTCACGGGTGTCGTCCCTGACTATCAAACCGTCGGCAACTACAGCGTCGCGCAGGGTACGTTTATTACTGCGGACAACATTGCCAACAAGGAAATGGTCGTCGTCATCGGCACCGAGATCAACGACTCGCTTTTCGGTGATGAAAACTATCAGTCTGTCGGTGAGACCATCCGTATTATGGGACAGCCCTACCGCATTATCGGCGTTCTGGAAGAGAAGGGTTCCTCCTCTCTCGGCACAAGTCAGGATCAGAGCGTCTTTATCCCGCTGTCCACAGCGCAGTCCCGTCTGATGACCCGTCAGAAGAATTCCGTCAGTACGGTCAACGCGCTGATCAAGAGTGATGTCTCCGTCTATGATGCGGAAGAAGAGATCGAGAGCCTGCTGCAGGATCGCCACGGCATTTTCGAAGGCAACCCGAATGACTTCACCATCATGAACATGCAGGAAATGGTGGATGCGCTGGGCGACATCATGGGTACCTTTACCCTGTTCCTCGGCGGTGTGGCGGCGATTTCCCTGCTGGTCGGCGGTATCGGCATTATGAACATTATGCTCGTCACCGTGACCGAACGCACCCGTGAAATCGGTCTGCGCAAGGCGCTGGGCGCCAAGAATACCGACATTCTTGCACAGTTCCTGGTGGAATCCTCGGTGCTCTCTCTGGTCGGCGGTATCTTCGGCATCATCTTCGGACTGGCGCTTGCCTTCGGCATTGCGAAAGTCGCAGGTATGCTCGGCGTCACGATCGGCATCTCGATAAATCCTCTGATTGTGATCGGCTCGGCGATCTTCTCCATGGCGATCGGTTTGATTTTCGGTGTCGCCCCGGCGAATCAGGCTTCCAAGCTGGAACCTGTGATTGCACTGCGCTCTGAATAAAAGAATTATTGTAAGAAACAAACGGTGGCGGCATGAAAAAGCTCTTGAACAGAATCCAAAAGGCGGGACATTCGCTGTATTGGCAGCTGGTGCTGACAATGACGGGCACGTGTTTCCTTGCCTGTCTGATCATCCTTGCCGCCCGCTGCATCAGCGCCGTTGACGATTACGCAAAGATGGACAGCGGCTCGGTTCTTGCCGGCACGGTTCAGAAAATCACGACGACTCCCGGCTTCAAGGAGTTCAGCGTCAGCCGCTGGAAGGACGAATCTGCGGAAAAAAAAGATGATTTCCCGGCTCCGCCTGCCGATCAGGCTCTTCCTGCGGATATCGACCCGAACAATGTGATAGACCTCGGGATCTTCATGCGGGACAGCGATATTGATTTCCGCTTCTTCCCGCAGGAGACGATGCAGATGATGTACTTCGATGCTGACGGAAACATTTATCCCATCATCCGCCGGGAGAATGGACCGGAACCGGGACGGGATGAAAACCATGAGCCGCTCAATATCGACAGCATTATTGACAAGGGGCGTGAGCTGATCGAACGCTCCGACGGCGGGCAGATCATTGTTCCGGACGGCGAAGCCTCGGCAGCATTGATCCCGCATCGTGATGCGGAGACGGGAGAGGAAGGTTACTTCTTTATCTATGTCGATAAGCCGGCACGAAGCGGCATGATCACAGGGATTGTGAAAATGTCCGTGAAGGAGATGCTGCCTGTCATTTGCGCGGTGCTGTTTCTGAGTCTGCTGATCGGTATGAGTTTTTCGCAGGGCTGGACGCATTGGTTCCGGCAGGTACGCGCGGCAATGGACAGCTGGGAAAAGGGCGACTTTTCAAAAAAGATCGACTCCGACAAAGTTCCGTTCGTGAAGGAATGGCAGGATCTCGCTGAACAGCTGAATGACATGTCCGAACAGCTTGAGCAGGTGATTGAAACCCGCAGGGAGCTGGCGGCTTCGGAAGAGCGCAACAGCCTCGCCCGTGAGCTGCATGACAATATCAAACAGCAGCTCTTCTCGATCAATATGAATCTCGGCGCGGCGCAGGTTCTGGCGAAGAAAGACGACCCCCGAGCGATGGAAAAGCTGGAACTCTCGACGCAGATGACGCAGCAGGCACTGATGGATCTGGATCAGCTCATCGGCACGATCCGCGCACCGGCGATGAAAGATAAGAAATTATACCGAGAGCTGCTCAAACTGACAGAGAATTGGCAAAAAAGCAGCGGCATCGCGCTTGAAACGGATATCGAGGACGCGGAAACGATCACGAATGAGGAGATTTCCTCTGCCATATTCCGCATCTGTCAGGAAGGTCTCTCGAATATCCTCCGCCACAGCAGGGCGGACAAAGCGCGGCTGTATCTGAAGGCGGATGAACTCGGAATCAATCTCCTGATCAAGGATAACGGCATCGGGTTCGACCTTTCCGGCGACAGAGACGGCATGGGCATCGACTCCATGCGCGAACGTGTGAAAAAATTAAACGGGACGGTTGATATCAAGTCCGGGTCGGGCGGAACGGCCATCAAGGTTTATATTCCGCGAAAAGTGAGTGTGTAAGATGTTTGGTTGTATGCTTTCAAAATGGGAAACCCCTCAGCCGGCCGGCGGAGACGACTCGAAAATCTCCGTCCTGCTCGTGGATGATCATCCGATCGTCCGCAACGGTGTAAAGTCCTATCTCGATACGCAGGACGATATCGAGGTCATTGGGGAAGCTTCTTCCGGTGAGGAAGCGATTGAATTCGTGAAGAACAACCTGCCGGATGTTGTACTCATGGATCTGCTGATGGAAGGCATGAACGGCGTCGAGGCGACAAAAATCATCAAGCAGATGTGCCCGACGGTTGAGATTGTCGTGCTGACTTCGCATCATGATGACGCTCTGGTCTTTCCTGCCATGAAAGCCGGGGCTCTCTCTTACGTGCTGAAGGTCATCAGCCCCGAGGAGCTCGCGAATGTCATCCGCATGGCTTCCAAGGGGACGGCGATTCTCTCCCCGGAGATCGCCAAGATCCTCATGAACGAGCTTCATGACAAGAAGGAAGAGGAAAGAAATCCTTTCGCTGAATTGACCGAACGTGAATATGAAGTATTAAAGCTGATCGCCCAGGGATCCAACAACGCGGAAATCGCGCAGCAGCTCTTCATCACGGATAAGACCGTGAAGGGCTATGTCTCGAACATCCTGCATAAACTGCACCTTGCAGATCGAACGCAGGCGGCGGTTTATGCCTGGCGTGAAGGCTTATTTGAAAAATAGGAAGGAATTACAGCAGCAGAATGAAAAACAGCAGAATTCCGGATAAAAAGAAAGTGATGCAATGGCTCGGCAGAGGCTTGACAGTGCTGCTCGTCCTCTCCGTGAGCGCCTGCTCTGCTCTGCCTTTCGGCAGCGGAACAGCGCAGCCCGGTGCGGCTGCCGAACAACAGCTCACCATCCCTGTTGTCCGCGGGAATATCGACGCGACGATGAATTTCATCGGCAATGTCAAGTACAGCCGCTCGGCGACACTGACATGGAAGACCGCCGGCGTGGTTGAGACGGTTTACGTGAAACCCGGCGACGAAGTCAAGCAGGGCGATATCCTTGCCGAGCTCGCCACCGATTCACTGGATTCATCGGTCATTCTCGCGGAGAAGACGATGATCGAACAGGAAGAGAACCTTGAGGACGTTCGGGAGTCCACCAACGCCAAGATGCAGGCTTACCTCACCCTTGCCGAGAAGGAAGATGCGCTGAAAACCGCGAAACTGGAACAGGAAGCCCTGTATTATCCCCGCGCTACACAGCAGGATAAGGAATTAGCCTGGGATACGCTCGCTCTTGCCAGTATGAACTTCAACTACGCCAAGCAGGACTATGACGCCCTGGTCGCCAATAACGTCTCGTGGGAAGGCGAAGAACCCCCTCAAACCGTCTCCATG
>CAVESB010000006.1:0-53458 GCA_963618265.1 bacterium | reverse complement strand
CCTTGCCCATGATGTAATCACGGGCGGCTTCGGACCAGAACATGATGTATTCATGTTCGCCGTTCTCCCCCGTGACCCAGCAGCCGTAGTTGTCACGGTTGCACCAGCGGGCGTTGCCGTTCTGGTCATAATAGGCAGCCGATACGCTCAACACGGACATGGCCGCGCAAATCAGCACGAAAAAAATAACAAGAGATTTTTTCATAATCAGGTTCTCCTCATAGAAATATGTTAATCTCATTATATCGTTTTTTTTTTTTTTGTCAAGCGTTGCGTGTAATTGAAGGAGGTATGTTACCCATAAATATGTGCATTGTCACCTTTTGTGCAAAAACATTTCCGCCTCAGCGCGATATATATGGTAAAAAAACAGCTCCCATAGCGGGAGCTTATTGATTAATGAAAGGTTTGTCTTGAGGGGAAGATTGCTAAACTTCTTCAGGATCGCATGGGATTCTTGAACTGCGGTGCGGACAATCCCGTGCCGGATAATTTCTATCAGCTTTTGTCAGGGCGAAACAGAAAAAGCACCGCTGTAATTACTCGTATGCAGGCACATCCGGCAGGAACGGCATTTCCGGCCCTGCCACGCCGAGTATCTCGCAGAGTGCGGCGTGCATGGCAACGCGGTCATCCCAGGGGTATTCTGTCGTGCCGAAGCACATGGACTGCTCATGTCCCTTGCCCAGTGAGAGAACAATGTCGCCCGGCTCGGCAAGCCTCAGCCCCAGACGAATCGCATCGCGGCGGTCGGGGACGAGGTACAGGGATTCACCGATGACAGCGCCCTTGGAAACAGCCTCGTCCGCCATTTCCTTCAGAATACCATTCAGAGATTCCGTTCGCGGATCTTCCGCTGTGATGACGGAAATGTCCGCGCAGCGGGCGGAAACGTCCGGCATCATACGGCGTTTCTCCCGGTCGCGCAGTCCCGCCGAGCCATAGACAGCGATCACGCGGCCGATCGTCTTTCCGTTCCCGTCTGTCGGCAGCATCTTGCGGGCGGCGGTTAGAGCCTTTTCGAGTGCGTTCGGCGTATGCGCGAAGTCCACAATGGCGGTGAAGTTCTGCCCGTCATCAATGACCTGCATCCGTCCCGGAACGCCCGTAACCTTCGCAATCCCGGCGGTAGCCGTGTCGGGATCAATTCCGAGTCCGTAAACGGCGGCGGTCATGGCGGCGAGGAAGTTGGCGCCGTTATAGTTGCCGAGCAATGAGGTGTTGACATTCACCGCGACATCTCCGCCGGCGGGAACGTTTTTGAAAAGCGCTTTGGCATGGATGCCCTGCGGTGTGGAGACGATATCGGTGATCAGCGAATCCGCATGGGCGGCATCCCCATTCGCGGAGTAGACAGCTTTGGGAACGTCCACAAGTCCATCCAAGAACTCGTAGGAGTCTTTATCATCCCAATTCAGAACCGCCAGCGGGCTGACCATCGGGTTCGGATTGTTGCCGAGTTTTTGGAAAAGCATCCCTTTCGCCTCAAAGTACGCTTGACGGGTCGCGTGGTAATCCAAATGTTCATGGGTAATGTTGGTAACAACAGCAATGTCGAAATCAATCGCAGAGACGCGGTGCTGTGCCAGTCCGTGCGAAGTGGACTCGATAATGACGTGCGTTACGCCTTTGTCGCGCATAATGCCGAGATAACGCTGAATGTCCGGAGCATCCGGCGTTGTGACATGGTAACCGGTGTCCAGCTCTTCATCGTCGATCATGGCGGAGACGGTGGAAATCATCCCTGTGTGAAGTCCCGCCTCGCGCAGGATATTGTAAAGGTAAATGGAGGTTGAGGTCTTCCCGTCGGTTCCCGTGACGCCGATGACATGCATATTCTCGGAGGGAAAGCCATAGAGCGCGGCAGCCGCCCATGCCATGGCTTCACGGCTGTCGTCCACCCGAAAATAAGGGACTGAAAGCGTGATGGGGAGCGGTTTGCTGCCGATTACGGCAGAAGCGCCGTTCTGAACTGCGGAGAGAATATAATCATGGCCGTCCGAGCTGAGCCCCGGAATGGCAACATAGATGTCGCCGGGCTGCACCTTGCGGCTGTCAAAGCATACGCCGGAATATTCCGCGTTCGGCGTGTTGCCGGTGATTTCGCGAATCCCGGGAAGAATACCGATACACTGCATCAGCTTTAAGCTGGGTTTGTTCATTATTCAATTTTTCCTTCCTTAACAATGTTACCAAGATACCGCCGAACAAAATAGGGAATTAATTCCCGATTATTGATTACATTTACAGTCTAACGCGCAAAAAAGACCGGCGGCGCCGGTCTCTTTTGCGCGCTTTGTTCCGATCCTCAATTCACATGTGACACAGTCACGGAACCGCCGTCGGAGGCGCGCCCTTCCCTGCGAACCGCGACGCCGACGCGTCCCTGAATTAGGGCGGAGGCGTTATTCACGGAAACGTTGCTGTTCTTGTAAGCGCGTCCGCCGTACCAGACGGATTGGCTGACACTGCCGGTGGGTTCGAGGACAAGATAGGCCTGCCCGGTTGTGGTGGAAACGGAAGTCTGGTCCGCGTAGCCGCCCAAGTAGACCGCGTAAACCACGGAGCCCTTGACATCGAGATAGGAATCCTTCACCACCGATACGGAACCTTGCCCGAAGGCGTACCCCCCGCCCGCGACAGACTGCGCGGCGGCAGCACCGGCGTTCATATCCAGGTAAGCAGTCTCCTGAACAACGGAATACCCGCCGTAGAGCGCGGAACCGCCCGCATAGATCCAGCCGTTGGCCTTTCCGCGGAAAATAATTGTGCTGTTGCCGACATAGGCGGCGGAACCGGCGTTCTTGGCCTTGGAACCGCCGACAACCGTGTTCACGGTGCCTGAAATGTCCAGATAGGTGGTGGGCAGCTGCGACTGCCGGCCGTTGAGCGTATTGGCACCGCCGTACACAATCCCGTTGCTGAAGGTAATGCCGTTGGCGATAACGGTCGGGATGCCGTTGGCATAGAAACCGGTGCTCTCTGCCCATGTGACGGTCACACTGCCGCCCTGCGGGGCGATGGTCAAGCCGGTAATGCCGCGATTCGTCGGAATCTCGACTTCATTGTTGTTTTGGGCAAAACTGCCGGTGACATAGAAAGTAACATTGCCGGCGTTCATTGGGATCTGATTGACCGCGTCATTGAAATTCCTTGCGGCTTGACCCGGACCGACATAGATCACGGTATTCGGGTTGCGCACGATCTGCCCGTCCGTGAACGGCTGCGTATCGTTGACCAAACCGATTTGCGGAGCAGGGGAGGAAGCGTTCGCGCCGACCAAGGCACTGCCGCCGTTTTCGGACAAGCCCTCCGAGGAATGAACCGCAGACGCGGTGCCGAGAGAAACAACGTTCGTGTTGACGGTGGCGGCTTGCGTACCGTTCCCCATGGCGTATCCGCCGCCATAGACCACGCCGCTGACGTAACTGCCGCCCGCCAGGTAAACATTGGCGGTGCCGCTGACGGGTGTGCTTCCGCCGCCATAAGCAAAACCGCCCCCGAAGACGGACCCGGCGGAGCCGTTGATGATGACATTGGTATTCGTTACCGAGGAAACAGCGCCGTTCACGATTGCCATCCCGCCGCCAATCACGATATCCGCGGCGCCATTAATCACCAGCATGGAGTGATCGGCTGAAGTATTTCCCGCCTGCAGCAGGCATTTGCCGCCGACAAGAAAACCGTCCGAGAGCGTCACATCGGTTCCGACTGTGAACGGGACGCTGTTCGCACAGATGACGTACCGATTCAGCGCAACGCTTACCGGTGCGCCGGTATAGGAGGCCAGGGTAACGGAATTGAGCCCTGAAAGGCCGGCAGGAACCTGCACTTCACTCGTTTGGTTGACGGTGCCCGTCAGGTAAATTGTGACATCGCCCGCGTTCGCGCTGATCGCGTTCATCGCACCCTGCAGGTCATAGATGCCGTTCTGTCCGACAACAATTACCTGATTGTTCGCGGCGGCGGCAATGCCGCAGAGGCACAGAATTGTCATCAGCGATATACAGAAAATCGCAAGCTTTTTCATAAAACACCTCCCGTGAGCCGATTGTTTTCCTTATCTATTAAACGTCATATAGAGCGCAAGGTTGCCTTCCGCCCCGTCCGAATAAAAAACCTCGCCGTCGCTAAAGCCTGCCTCCGCGGCGATCCGCCGCAGCTCATCTTCAGAGAACAGATGAACATAACGCAGTCCGTGCTTTTCCCCGTTTTCAGGCAGCGCATAACGCCAGTCGAGCAGCGTATCCCCCGGCTCCAAACGTTCTTCATCAATGCCCGCGCTGCTCCACGGCTGCACGCGCTTCATCAGTTTCGGCGAATTCTGAAACTGCCAAACGGAAACGATAAAACGCCCGCCGGGACGCAGCAGCTCACGCACTTGACGGAAGATGCGCAGATGGTTTGCCCGTCCGGGGATGTGATGCAGCGAGGCAAAGGCGGAAACGCCGTCAAAGCTCCGCCCTGTGAGCGAATCCGTCCATGTCGGATCCATCAAATCGCCGGGAACATAATCAAGCCTCAGCTGCTCATTTGAGAGTGCGGCGGTCAGTGTCCGTGCCTCCGTCAGCAACGAACCGCTGAAATCCAGCCCGGTATACGAACCGCGGCGCCCCTGTTCCGCCCACAGGCAACCCAGCGCACCGGAGCCGCAGCCGAGGTCAAGCCAATCCGCGCTTTCCTCAACGCAGATGCCATCAAGCACGCGCCGCACGCCGGGCTGTACGCGGCGCCGGGTCGCGGCGAAGGCATTGCCGAACTCATGATAAAAATGCCGGTTGAGCTCTAAAAGCTCCCGCGCGGTTTCGTCATTCATGCTCGGACTCAGTCTCGGGATTGCGGAACACTTTCGCGAGACCGCCTTCGGAAGTTTCACGATAAAGCACAGGCATATCCTTGCCGGTGCGCATCATCGCAGAGATCACATCATCGAAGCTGACGCGGTGCTGCCCATCGGAGAACATGACATACTGCGCGGAGAAGAGTGCCGCATTCGCGGCGGCGGCGTTGCGCTCAATGCAGGGCACCTGCACCAGGCCGGCAACCGGGTCGCAAGTCAAGCCAAGGTGATGCTCAAGCCCGGATTCCGCGGCGTATTCGATTTGGCGGATCGTGCCGGAATAGAAGTAAGAAGCCGCCGAAGCCGCCATCGCGCAGGCGACGCCGATTTCAGCCTGACATCCCGCTTCCGCGCCGGAGATCGAGCCGGTGTGTTTGACCACATTTCCGAAAACGCCCGCCGTGGCAAGGGCACGGAGAATGTTCTCGTCGGTAATGTCCATTTTCTTCTGAAAATAACGCAGCATCGCAGGCACGACACCGCATGAGCCGCAGGTCGGCGCGGTCACAATCTTGCCGCCGGTTGCGTTCTCTTCGGAGACAGCCAAGGCGAACGCCGTCATCGGCAACGAATGGATGAATCCGTCACGGGTCAGTTGACTGCGGCGGAAGAAAAGATTCGCCTTGCGGACAATGCCGAGCCCGCCGGGAAGGACGCCTTCTTTGTGAATGCCGCGATCCACGGCGGCGCTCATGACATGCCAGACCTCCATCAAGTACGACCAGATGTCGGAGCCCTCACATTCCTCAACATATTCCCAGAAGTTCATGCCCTTACGGTCAAGGTACTCCATGATTTCCTTCATATTCCTGTGAGGATAGCAATTCTTGTTCGTCTCGGGCGGAATCCGCACGCCCTGATCGTCAATGCGTCCGCCGCCGACAGAGTACACGGTCCAATCATCAACCGTCTCGCCGGCTTCGTTATAGGCGGTGAAACGCATTCCGTTCGGATGGTAAGGCAGCATCGTATCCGGTTCCCAGATAATCTCGGTTCGCTCCGCCCCGAGTTCGGAGATAATCGCCTTGTCGGTCATATGTCCCTTCCCCGTAGCGGCAAGGGAGCCGTACAGCGTCACGACGTAGCGGTTGGCATTGCTGTTTTTCGCCCGGAACATTTCCGCGGCAGATTTCGGTCCCATGGTATGGGAGCTGGAAGGGCCGTACCCAACACGATACAGATGTCTGATGGTATCCATAGCTTTCCCTCGAAAGTTTACAGCGAAGAGATTTCTTTGAGAATCGGCAAGGCCTGCTTGAGTGCATTGCCCCGATGGCTGACGGCGTTCTTCTGTTCCTCGCTCATCTCGGCCAGCGTCATACCGAACTCCGGTTTGCAGAAAATCGGGTCATAGCCGAAGCCGTTCGAACCGCGTTCTTCAGGAATAATGCAGCCTTCGCAGGTACCGAAGACCTGACGAACCGCACCGCTCGGTGAAACAATCGCCATGGCACAGCAGAAGCGCGCCTTCCATGGACGGGGAGCGCCGCATTTTTGAATGTTCTCAAGCAGATAGTGCCGGCGATCCGCGTCATCCGCGCCGGGTTTCGGACAGTAACGGGCGGAATAGATGCCCGGCTCGCCGTTCAGACATTCCACTTCAAGGCCGGAATCATCCGCCATTGTCAGGAGTCCCGATGCCTCCGCGAATGTCTTTGCCTTGATGAGCGCGTTCTCCACGAAAGTCGTCCCGTTTTCCTCGGGGTCAAGATTCAGCCCGATATCCTTCGGCCGCAGGACTTCATACTCCGGCAGCATATCCTGAATTTCTTTCACCTTATGGGCGTTATTTGAGCCAATCAAAATCTTCATGCAGGTCACTCCGTCAATTTACTTTATCATTTATATTATAATAGGCATTGAGCACTTCGGAATTTAATTTCGGCGGAGCTATGAGCATGAAAAGCGCGGTGCGGACCTCGTGCCCCGCACGATCAAGAGGAAATATGGAAAAGAACGCGAAAATTTATGTCGCCGGACACCGTGGGATGGTCGGCTCGGCCATTGTCCGTGAGTTGAATTGTCAGGGATACGAAAATATCATCACCCGCACGCACAGGGAACTGGATCTGTGCCGTCAGGATGCGGTAGAGCAATTCTTCGCCGCGGAAAAACCGGAATATGTCTTCCTTGCCGCAGCCAAGGTCGGGGGCATTATCGCCAATAACGATGCCCCGGCGGACTTCATGTACGACAACATGATGCTGGAGATGAATGTCATTCACGCCGCCTATATGAACGGATGCAAAAAGCTTGAGTTTCTCGGCTCGTCCTGCATTTATCCGCGCCTGGCACCGCAGCCGATGAAGGAAAGCTGCCTGCTCAGCGGGGAGCTGGAGCAGACCAACGAAGCGTATGCGCTGGCGAAAATCTCCGGTCTGAAATACTGCGAATACCTCAACCGTCAGTACGGTACTGATTACATCAGCGTCATGCCGACGAATCTTTACGGACCGAATGACAACTACCATCCGACCCATTCGCATGTTCTGCCCGCTCTCATCCGCCGCTTCCATGAGGCGAAGGAGCAGAACCTGCCTTATGTGACCTGCTGGGGTGACGGCAGTCCGCTGCGCGAATTCCTGTATGTCGATGACCTTGCCAACCTCTGCGTCTTCCTGATGAACAATTACAGCGGCAATGAAACGGTCAACGCGGGCAGCGGTAAGGAACTCTCCATCAAAGAGCTGACCGAGCTCACCGCTGAGGTGATCGGATATCACGGCGAGATCCGCTGGGATCCGTCCAAGCCGAACGGCACTCCGCGCAAACTGCTGGACGTCAGCAAAGCCAAAGCACTGGGCTGGACTTACAAGACCGAGCTTCGCGACGGCATCCGCCTCTCATACGAGGACTTCCTCCACAACCCCATGCGCGCCGAACGCTGATATACGCGCAATCCCCGACATGCTGTGTACTCCCCATACCCGTGTTCGATATTGGGTGTACATAGCAGAAACAGGGCGCACAGGTGCCCTGTTTTTTTCGGCAAATGTTATAATGAGCCTATGAAAAAGAACCTGTTTGTGATCACTGTGATTCTGCTCTGTGCCTGCGCCGCGGGGCTTTTCCTTTACTGCACACCTTACGGTGTCGGGTTGACCAATGACTCCGCCTCCTATATCGGCGGGGCGCGAAGTCTGCTTTCCGGGCAGGGTTACGTGCGAATCGCGGGCGATGGACTGCCCCGTCCCATCACGCACTTTCCGCCCTTCTATTCCCTTGTTTTGGCGGGTATGGCGAAACTGACCGGTCAGGATCCGTTGGAGGCGGCGAAGATTGTGAACCTGCTCTGCGTGGTTCTGAATCAGCTGCTGTTCATGCTTGTCCTGCGCGAACTGACCGCGTCGAACCTGACTGCCTTCGCGGGCGGTATCGCGTTCCTGTGTGCGGGTCCGGTTCTGCACGGCTCTGTTTACGGCTTGAGCGAAGCGCTTTATCTGACGCTCTTCCTGGCGGTGTTTCTCCTTTCCTTGCGCTGTGCCGGGCAGCGGCGGACGGGAATGTGGCTCGTGATCGGTCTTCTGGCGGGATTGATCGTGCTCACCCGCTACGCCGGGTTCGCGGTCATCGCTGCGCTCTTCGTGTATGCGCTCTGTGTTCTGCCGAATCGGAGGGAACGCCTTTTATCCGCCGCGCTGCTGCTTGCAGGCTTTTGCGTCCCGTTCGGCACTTGGTATTTCCATAACCGCGGAAACGGCAGCTCCGTCGCGAACCGTGTGATCTCCGTGCATCTGCCTGCTGTTGACAAAATCGAGGAAGGCGTGATTCATTTTATCGGCTTCTTCCTGCCCGAATACGGCGGATGGATCGAGCGTTGTCTGCGTCTGTGTACCCTGCTTTCCGCCGCTGCGCTGATCCTCCTGACGGCGGCTGTAATCATCTCCGCTTTGAAGAAGTTTTTCCATCCCTCCGCGGATGCCGTGAACGATACTCTTTTCCCGCCTGCGCTGCATGCCGCCGCATACATGGCGATGCTGTGGGCGAATGTCAGCTTCATTGACGGCTCTACGCTCTTTGACGACCGTATTCTGCTGCCGTTTTACGTCTGTGTCATGCTGCTGCTGTACGCCGCGGCGGCTCTGTGCCTGAGAAAGAGGAATATTCTGCGGGTAATTGCCGTGATCTTTATGATCTGCTGGCCGCTTGTGCTTTTTGAAGATGAATACGATCTCATTCGCGAATACCACCGTGACGGACAGGGCTTCGCCGGTCGGGAATGGGCTGAGTCTGAGACCGCTGCGGCGGCGAAGAATTTACCTGCGGGTCACCTGCTGTGGTGCAACCGTCAGACCTACCTGAGCCTGATGAACAATCAGCCGGCCTTTATTCTGCCGCCGATGTTTGACGCCGCCAACAGCAGCGAACGGGACAGCTTCGAGGCGGATCGCAATTGGATGAAAGAGGAAGTTCTCGCCGGGAACGGCTATGTCATTGTCTTCAATTATTGGGAAATGATGGAAGATGAGGGAGACAGCGAATGGCTGAACCTTGTCCTTCAGGATCTGCCTGTCCTGAGTGCGTACTCGGACGGCGTGATATTCGGAAAGACCGCTGATTAATTACTGATCGCTCTTTTTTCCGATTTTCGCGAACAATATGCTGAGGAAATACAGCGCGACCAGCGGAACCATCAACAGCATCATATTGACGGGGTCTACCGTCGGGGTGATGACCATGGCAAGCACGGCGCAGATAACGACCGCCTGACGCCAGTTGCGCAGCAGGAACGCCGGCGTCACGATGCCCAGACGGGAGAGAATGTAGATGACGATCGGCATTTCGAAGACAATGCCGATCCAGAAAATCAGACTTGTGGAAAAAGAAATATAATTCGATGGGCGGATCTCGGTTTTGATGCCCATGAACGAGGTCAGGAAAGGTACTGCCGCAGGAAGCACGACGAAGAAAGCGAAGCAGACCCCCGCCAGAAAGAAGAGGATGACCGGCGGCAGGAACCTGAAAAGCAGCCGTTTCTCGTTCGGCTTAAGAGCCGGCAGGATAAACGCCAGCACTTCGTAGGCAATCAGCGGGAACGCGAGGATGAACCCCGCCAAAAGTACCACATCAAAGACCGCCGCGACATTCTCCGTGATCTCAATGGATTTCAGCTCCGATATGCCTCCGATGGGCAGGCAGAGCAGCTGCATAATCGGCTCGCTGAAAAAGAAACAGATCACCACCGCGAGAATCAGTCCGCCTGCGGCGATAATCAGCCGTTGGCGCAGCTCGACGATGTGCTCCTCCATTGCGCCGAACAGCTCAGCGGCGGAAGGCGTGTTCTCCTCGAAGCTCTTACTCATGCTTGTTCTCATCCCGGAGCGATTCCCGCAGCTCCGCGTCCGTTCTGCGCAGCTCCCCTGTGACCTCACGGAGGGAGTCTTTCATCTCCTGCAGCCCGGACTCGCGGTAAATCTGCCCCTTGACGGTGTTGACATCGTCCACCATGCCGAGGAACGAACGCCAGGTATCCGAATGTGCAAAAGCGCGGATCGCTTTCGCGGCATTGCGGGCGTTCTCCTTCATCTTGTTCGGTCCGAACAGGATGAGCATGATCACCAGCAGCAGGATTACTTCCCGAATGCCGATATTGAAAAAATTCATTGCTTTTCTTCTTTGTCCTTGGCTTCCTCCGCGGGTTTCTCCGTGGGCTTTTCCTCTCCCGAGAGTCCTTCTTTGAAAGCGTTGATGCTGCTGCCGAGTTCACGGGCGATCTTGCTGATGCGCCCCGGGCCGAACAACAGAATGATGATGATGAGTACAATGACGATCTCAGCGAAGCCGGGTCTCCACATAGTTTTCTCCTTTCGCGGCAAGATACCGCTGATAATCATTTTACTTGAATACCGCGCAGCAGACAATGTGAAGTTTAAAGAATGTGCGCGGAGCGTGCTGTCTACCGGCGGAATTTGATATAATAAACGGCGGAGGTACAAAAATGAGATTCATTTCCTGGAATGTAAATGGTTTGCGCGCCTGTATGGGCAAGGGCTTTATGGATTATTTTAACGCCTCGGACGCGGATTTCTTCTGCCTGCAGGAAACGAAAATGCAGCCCGGGCAATTGACTTTGGATCTGCCCGGCTACCGCCAGTATTGGAACAGTGCCGAGAAGAAAGGCTATTCCGGCACCGCGGTCTTCAGCAAGCATGAGCCGCTGTCTGTTGTGTACGGACTGCCGCAGGATATTCATAATCACGAAGGGCGCGCCATTACGCTTGAGATGCCGGAATTTTACCTCATCACGATTTACACCCCGAATGCGCAGGATGGTTTGGCGCGCATTGATTACCGTATGTGCTGGGAAGATGACTTCCGCGCTTATGTTACGGAGCTGGACAAGAGCAAGCCGGTCATCATGTGCGGCGATATGAATGTCGCTCATCAGGAAATTGACCTTAAGAATCCCGGTCCGAACCGCGGGAACGCCGGTTTCTCCGATGAGGAACGCGGGCAAATTGCCAACATGCTGAACGCAGGCTTCGTGGACTCTTTTCGCCATTTTTATCCCGACGCGACGGGCGAATACAGCTGGTGGAGCTACCGCATGAGGGCTCGGGAACGGAACGCGGGTTGGCGCATTGACTACTTTCTCGTCTCTGAACGCCTGGCACCTAAAATGACAAAAGCTGCCATTCATCAGGAAGTCTTCGGCAGCGACCACTGCCCTGTTGAGCTGGAAATGGATTTATGAAACAGTTCTCGCAGGCGACGCTTGACTTTCTCTTTGAGGTTTGGTTCCGCAACGATCGCGTCTGGTATCATGAAAACAAGGAAACCGGCAGACAGGTGCTGCAGGAGCCGTTCATTGAGCTCGTGCGTGCGCTGCAGCCGACCATGCTCGAAATTGACCCCCTGATGGATGTTTCCGAAAAACGGATCGCCCGTGTCTACCGGGATGCGCGTATTGTCGGGAACGGACCGTTCTTCCGTGACCATATCTGGTGTACCTTCAGCCGCGGCCGTGAGATCTATCATGGCTATCCGGGCTGGTATTTTGAGGTGTCCGCACAGGGTTTCGGGTACGGTCTCGGTTATTATGTGCCCGCGAAGGAATCCGTTGACGCGGTGAGGGAGTTGATCCTGACGGAGGATCCCGCTTTCGTGAAGGCGTTCAAGGCACACAAACGGCAGAAGACATTCACGCTCGAAGGGGCGTGCTACAAACGAAATCATTATCCCGACGCGCCGGAGGCGTATTGGGACTGGCTCAACCGCAAGGAATTCGTCTGGGCGGTGGCAAATGATGACCCGGATCTGCTTTTCAGCGACCGTCTCGCGGACACCGTGGCGGCAGATTTTAAAAAAATCGCCCCGATTTACGACTTTTTAATCAAAGCTGAGTCAAGCCGAAACGCTTGACTTCAAGGAGGATCATACGGACCTTTGTAAAAAACTCGCACAGGAGTTGAATATTCGCCCGGCACAGGCAGAAGCCGCTGTTCGGCTGATCGATGAGGGCAACACCATTCCTTTTATTGCCCGCTACCGCAAGGAAGCCACGGGCGAACTGAATGATGAAGTGCTGCGGAATTTGGATGAACGCCTGAAGTATCTGCGCTCCCTGGAGGAACGCAAGACGCAGGTTATGGATAGTATTTCCGCGCAGGGGAAGCTGACGGATGAGCTGCGTACCCGTATTGAGGCGGCGGAGACGTTGACGGCGGTGGAGGATCTTTATCTCCCGTACCGTCCGAAGCGCCGCACCCGCGCCATGATCGCGAAGGAAAAGGGTTTGCAGGGCTTGGCGGACGCGCTTTTGGCGCAGGACGCGGGTCTTGACCCCGAAGCGGAAGCCGCGAAATACGTTGATCCGGCAAAGGAAGTGAATTCCGCCGCCGAAGCACTGGCCGGCGCACGGGACATCATCGCCGAATCCGTTTCCGAAGACGCGCAGTATCGCGCCTTTATCCGCACCGCGACTTTGTCCGAAGGCAGCATTGTGACCGCCGCCCGCGAAAAGGGCAGTGAGTCCGTGTATGAGATGTATTACGACTATCGCGAAGCACTGAAAAAGATCCCCGGTCATCGCGTGCTTGCCATCAACCGCGGCGAATCCGAGAAGGCGTTGACGGTCAAAATCGAGGCTCCGGAGGAAAAGATTCTCTATTTCCTTGAACGGCGGATCATCAGGAACGGCTGCGGGGACGCGGTCAGGGTACAGCTTCTTGAGGCGGTGCGCGACAGTTACAAACGTCTGCTGGCACCTGCGATTGAGCGGGAAATTCGCAATGCTCTGACCGAGAGCGCCGAGGACGGCGCCATTAAGGTGTTCGGGAAGAATCTCGAACAGCTGTTGATGCAGCCGCCCATCTCCGGAAAAGTCGTTCTCGGTTGGGATCCCGCGTTCCGTACAGGATGCAAGCTGGCTGTTCTGGACGCCACCGGCAAGGTGCTGGATACCATCGTGATCTACCCCACCGAGCCGCAGAAAAAGATCGCGGAGTCAAAGAAAATTCTCAAAGCACTGATTGCGAAGTATCATGTCGAGTTGATTTCCCTCGGCAACGGCACGGCATCCCGTGAGTCCGAAGCGGTCATTGTCGAACTGCTGAAAGAGATTGACGAACCGGTGCAGTATGTGATTGTCAATGAAGCCGGCGCCTCCGTCTACTCCGCGAGCAAATTGGCGACGGAAGAGTTCCCGAACTTTGATGTCGGGCAGCGCAGCGCCGCTTCCATTGCCCGCCGTCTGCAGGATCCGCTGGCGGAGCTGGTGAAGATCGATCCGAAGTCCATCGGCGTCGGGCAGTATCAGCATGACATGAACCAGAAGAAACTGGACGAAACCTTAACCGCTGTGGTCGAGGACTGCGTGAACCGTGTCGGCGTTGATTTGAATACCGCCTCTGTCTCCCTGCTGGAATACATCTCGGGCATTACGAAGACGCTGGCAAAGAATATTGTCGCGTACCGTGACGAGAACGGATCCTTTAAATCCCGTAAAGAACTGTTGAACGTGCCGAAGCTCGGCGCGAAAGCCTTTGAGCAGTCCGCCGGCTTTATGCGCATCAACGGGGGCATTGAACCGCTGGACGCTACTGCCGTCCATCCCGAATCTTATGCCGCCGCGGAACAGCTGCTCCATGAACTCGGCTGCACGAAGAACGACATCGGCAGACTCAACCTGTTGAGCCGCAAAGCCGGAAACGCGAAACTGCTGGCGGAGAAGCTCGGCATCGGAGAGATCACCCTGCGCGACCTTTTGAGCGAACTGGAGAAGCCCGCCCGTGACCCGCGTGACGAGATGCCGAAGCCGATCTTGCGCACGGATGTGCTGGAGATGAACGACCTCAAGGAAGGCATGATCCTGCGCGGCACGGTTCGCAATGTCATTGATTTCGGCGTGTTTGTGGATATCGGCGTTCATCAGGACGGCCTGGTTCATATCTCGCAGCTGACGGATAAAAAATTTGTCAGGCACCCGCTTGAGGTTGTCAGCGTCGGCGATGTGGTGGATGTCAAAGTGCTGAGCGTTGATCCCCGCCGGAAACGAATTTCACTGACCATGATTCTGGAGTAAGCCATGAAAAAAAACATGCTTTGGATTCTCTCGCTGCTCGCGGTGCTGCTCTGTGCCGTGAACGCCGCGGCGGAAGATACCTTCCACAGTGAATTCGGCGTTCTGCCCCCGGAATTTCCGACGGGCAGCGGTGCTGCGGCGGATCAGCTGGATTCGATCGTTGACCGTGTTCAACAGGAAGGACTGCCGCCCTCACATCAGATGCGCACATTGTATGAATGGATGATGCGGAAGTATTCCTACGACGCGGCGGATTCCTTTGCCGTGACCGATGACCTTACGGAAGAAGACACCGCGGCGGAGCTTTACCGCATTATCCGCGACAGCTCTGCGGGTGACGGCGGCTATGCGCTGATCTCGCACTATTTCATGGAACGCATGGGGTATCCGACGGTAATTGTGAGCGGAGAACTGAAACTTCCGAATGGTGAAGTTCGTACACATCAATGGAACTATGTGCTCTTCAGCGGCGAATGGTACCATTTTGACCCGCTGGGTGAACTGCTGAATCCCGCGCTGAACGGATTCATGAATGTTGAGAAGGAGTTGAAGGACGGTCCACTGCGCTGGGATGCCGACGTTCTTCCTGAATCCGGCGAATATGCTGTCCGCGCTCTCGGCTGTGCCTGTGCGATCTGAAACGGGAGTTCACGAAGCGGAGAAAACCGCGGCGCTTTGCGGGAAATTAACGATAATCCGGACAGCTGCGGCTGCGGGATGGGTCATCCTGCGCTTTGAATAAAGGAGATAATTATGATGAGGAAAACACTGCTTTTCGTCTGTGCGCTGCTTGCGCTGTGCCTGTGCGTGAATGTTTATGCCGAAACGGATACCGAGTCCCAGTTGGCACTGATCGCATCACTGCCGTATCTCGGCGTTGATACCGAAATACAGCCCTGGAACTATGTCGTGACCGATCTGGACCGCAACGGTCGACTGGAGCTGATCACCGCGACCTTGCAGGGAACCGGGCTGTATACCTACCTGAATGTTTGGGAAGTCAATGAAGCCGGAATCGCACTCGAGCCCGCCGAATTGATGTGGCCCGAATACGATGCCGCACCGGATATCTGCGTGAGCACTGCCGTCCCTGTTTGGGAAGATAAAGAAACCGGCATCATAAAGCTGCTGTTTGAGAGCTTCACCCGCAACGGCTACGCCGAGCTGTATACCTTTCAGGATGCGGTGTGGTACGAAAACGGCGGAATGTATAAAGACATTCTTGCTTACGGTTCCACCATCTGCAGCGATCCCGAAACCTGCGAAGAGAGTTATATCGATGCCGCAGGCAACCCCATCAGCACCGACGAATATAATAACATCGGCACGACCGGTTTCGGCACTCCCGCAACCGGGACGCTGACACTGAATTGGCAGACGCTCGACCCGGCTGTTCAGCCTTCCGTTGAAGACCTGCGTGCCGCGCTGAGCCTGTTTGATGACAGCGCTGAATGATTCGTCACGGAATATCTTGATTTCACTTTGAATTCATGCTATAATACGGCTACAGTTATTTGGTAGCTGTACTTGCTTTGGTAAACCGAAGGAGTGGGGGCGGCCCCACTCCTCTGTTTATAAGGAATTGACGAAAACGGCATTCTCAAATGCCGGGAGCTGACCGCGGCGATCCCGCGGAAATGATTTATCAGGAGATCGAAAAAGGGATGAAGAGCGAATTTGTCCTCGCTTTCAACGAGGTGCTGGATGAGAAACAGCTGCCCCGTGAAGTAATTGTTCAAGCACTGGAATCGGCGATGGTTTCCGCTTACCGCAAGGCTGTGACTGCTTCCAACGCGCAGTATGTTGAAGCGAAAATGGATGTCGAGACCGGCAAATTCAAGATTTTCGCGGAAAAGGAAGTCGTGGAGGATGTTATTGATGACCGTACCGAAGTGACGTTGGAAAAGGCCCGCGAAGTCGATCCCGCCGCTGAAATCGGCGACATGGTTGTCGTTGAGTCTACCCCGAGCGATTTCGGCCGTGTCGCCGCGCAGACCGCCCGTCAGGTGATTCAGCAGCGCATCCGTGACGCCGAACGTAGTACGCAGGTCAACCACTTCCAGAAACAGGTCGGCGAAATTGTCTCCGGTGTGGTGCAGTCCATCAACCGTGACGCCTATACCATCGGGCTTGATAAAAAGGCTGAAGGTACGCTGCCGCAGGATCAGCTGATCCGCGGCGAACGCTTCCGTATGCACGATCGCGTCCGTGCGCTGGTCGTTGATGTGAAGGATAATCAACGTGCTCCGCAGATTATTCTTTCCAGAACACACCGGGACTTTCTGAAGAGACTGCTCGAGAATGAAGTTCCCGAGATTTTTCACGGCATCGTTGAGATCCGCGCTATCACCCGCGAGCCGGGCGAACGCGCGAAGATTGCCGTCTCCGCCACGCAGCAGGGAATTGATCCCGTTGGTGCCTGCGTCGGTCTCCGCGGCGTTCGCATTCAGGCGATTGTCCGCGAACTGCATGATGAAAAAATCGACGTCATCGAATGGAGTGCCGATCCTGTGGCCTTCATCTCCAAGGCGATCAGCCCTGCCCGCGTCATCGGCGTTTATCTCGGCGAAGGCAACAACGCCACTGTCGTCGTCCCCGACGATCAGCTCTCTCTGGCGATCGGCCGTGACGGTCAGAATGTCCGCCTTGCCGCCCGCCTGACCGGCTGGCGCATTGACATCAAAAACGTCTCCGAATGTGCATCCTCCCTGCTGCATACTTATGAACAGGGTGAGGATACGGTCATCGCCCGTGAGAATTCGGAGGAAAGCATCACCATCAGTGCCGCGGCTCTGTTTGAAGGCGAAGAATCCGCCATTGAAAAGGTTCGCGACATTCTGGCGAAGAAAGCTGACGGTCACGCCGTCAACGCTGACGATTCCGAGACATTGAACGCTTTCGTTGACCGTGTTGAGAAGCGCAGGGTTTCTTACCTGCAGGTCAAGGTCGCTGATGTGCTGAAGGCTCTTGAGTCCAAGGATCTTTCGTTCGAGAAGGTTGAGTCCCTGCCGCTGTCTGAAAGCGGTTTGGCGGCGCATGTCTGCAAGATGCTCGAGAATTCCGGCTACCACAGCTTCGGCGATATCTACTCCGTCATGAAGATCGACCCCGGTATGCTTTACAAGGTTCAGGGCGTCACTTCTGACATCATGAGCGACCTCGCCCGTATTTCCTCTTTCGTCGGTCAGCATGAGGTCATTGAAGAGCCTGTTGCTGAACCCGAACCGGTCGCCGAAGAACCCGAACCGGTTGCCGAGCCTGAACCCGCCGCCGAGGAACCCGAATCTGTTGCGGAACCGGAAGCTTCCGAAGAACCCGAACCCGTCGCGGAACCGGTAGAAGAAGAGTCCGAAATGTCCATGGAAGAGATTTTCAACTCCGTACAGTCTGATCTGAACAGCATGACCGGCTATGAAGAGGAGGAAGATCTTGTGAGTGATGACTATTCCAAGCCGGGTAAAAAGGGCAAGAAGAACAAGAAGGGTCGTGAGATTGAGTACGATCCCGACAGCGGTTCTACCATGATTCGCCGCAAGCATAAGCGCGGTGATGATGATTGGGGCTGGTAATCTCAAAATTACCTGAAAGCGGAATGAAAACGGAGAATCAACCGAAAAAACATATCCCGCAGCGAACCTGTGTCGCCTGTCGGGAAGTGAATGAGAAACGTTCTCTGCTCCGTATCGTGAAAACACCGAACGGTGTTCAGCTGGATAAAACAGGCCGTTTGCCCGGCCGGGGAGCGTACCTTCACGATTCGAAAGAATGCTGGGAAAAGGCCTTGAAAAAAGGCATTCTGGCGCGGAGCTTGAAGACCGAGATCAGCGATGCCGATATGGAAGCGCTGACGAAGGTGATGGAGGAATCAGCCTGAGCCTTCCGGTCATTACGGCCTGAACTTTGAAGTTCGAAAAAGATTTGAAAGGAGTGATAACGATATGGGCGCTGCGAAGAAAAAAGAAATTCCTGTCTCGATTACTGTGCGTGACCTGGCGAAACTGCTCGGCACGACCAGTATTCAGGTTATCAAAATTTTAATGGCGAACGGCGTGATGGCGAATATCAATCAGACCATTGATTTTGATACCGCCGCGATTGTTGCCAGCGAAATCGGCTTTGAAGCTGTTCCGGAAAAGTCGGAAGAGGAAACCGGAGAGAAGGATAACGGGGAGGTGCCGCTTTGGCGTCAGATCATCGATAAAGAAGATCCCCACAGTTTGGTTCCGCGTCCGCCGGTTGTCACTATTTTGGGTCATGTAGACCACGGTAAAACGTCCCTGCTGGACGCGATCCGAAACACCAATGTCACCGCCGGCGAGGCGGGCGGCATCACCCAGCATATCGGTGCGTATCAGGTTGAGCATCATGGGAAACTGATCACTTTCCTCGACACGCCTGGACATGCCGCTTTCAGCGCGATGCGCGCCCGCGGTGCTCAGGGTGCGGATATCGTCATTCTTGTGGTCGCCGCCAATGACGGCGTTATGCCGCAGACGAAAGAAGCGATTTCTCACGCGAAGGCCGCTCGGGTTCCGATCGTTGTCGCGATGAACAAAATGGATCGTTCCGACGCGAATCCGGATCTGGTCAAGAAACAGCTTTCCGATCACGGACTTACCCCCGACGAATGGGGCGGCGACACGATGATTGTTCCTGTCTCTGCGAAACAGCGTATGGGGATTGAGGATCTGATGGAAGCGGTTCTTTTGACTGCTGACTCCATGAAGATCGAAGCCAACCCGAAGGGTAAGGTGTTCGGTACGGTCATCGAAGCCAAAATCGACCACGCGAAAGGCGTCCTCGCGACGCTGCTGGTGCAGAACGGTACGCTCGGCATGGGCAATGTCGTGCTCGCGGGCAACTCCCACGGCAAGATTCGTGCGATGTTTGACTTCAAAGGCAAGAAGATTCAGAAAGCCGGACCTTCCACCCCGGTTCAGATCATGGGTTTGACGGATGTGCCGTCTGCGGGCGACATTTTCCAAGTCTGCGCTACCGAGAAGGAAGCCCGAGCTGTGGTTGAAGCCCGCAAGATCGAGGCCGCCGCGAACAAGACGAAGGAAAAGTTCACACTGGAAGATCTCTTCAACCGTGCCCAGAAGGGCGAAGTCAAGGAGCTCTGTCTGGTTCTCAAGACCGATGTTTCCGGCTCCATTGAGCCGATTGAGAACGAGTTGAAGGACCTGAGCAAGGAAGGCGAGATTAAGGTCAATATCCTGCATTCAGAAGCGGGTGCCATCAGCGAAAACGATGTGATGCTCGCCGCCGCCTCTCACGGTATCGTGATCGGCTTCAATGCACAGCCGGATCCCGTCGCCAAAAAGAAGGCTGAGGACGAAGGCGTATCTATCCGTTGCTACAATATCATTTACCGGCTGAAGGAAGATATTGAGAAGGCGCTCAAGGGTATGCTGGAACCGGAGTACAGGGAAGTCACCAACGGCAAGGCCGAAGTCCGCGCCACATTCAAGATTTCCAAGCTCGGCATCATTGCCGGCAGCCGCGTCCTTGAAGGCGAAATCAAGAAGGGTTCCCGCGCCAAGGTGATCCGCAACGGCGAGGAGATTCACAAGTCTGAGATCAGTTCCCTGCGTCATGAGAAAGATGATGTCAAGGAAGTCAAAACCGGTTTGGAATGTGGTATCGCGGTCAAGAACTTTGAGGGTTTCCAGGTCGGCGATATCATTGAGACATTCACACTGGAGCGGTTCGGCTCCTAAGCCGCGCACAACCGTAAAGAGATACATTGCCCGGGGAGCCGCTGCGCGGCTCTTCGGTGCGTAAGGAGGAAAAAATGCCTTCACCTATCCGATTAAAAAAAATCGCGGATCGCATTCGCGATGACCTGTCCGAATTGCTGATCTATGAAGTCGGCGATCCCCGTCTGGAAGGCGTCATGGTCACCGATGTGAATGTGGATCGTGAGCTTTATTACGCGAACATTTATGTTTCTGCTGTCGAGGGCAAAGTCCGCAGCAAGGAGATTCTCGAGGGGCTTGAGTCTGCGTCCGGATATCTCCGCACGCAGCTGGCGCAGGGCATTGAACTGCGTACATTCCCGAAGCTGCGTTTCTATTGGGATCCGACGCCGGAGAACGCTGACCGCATCGAGTTCCTGCTGAAACAGCTGCACGAGGAAGAAGCGGCGAAAAAGGCGGAACAGAAAACGGAGCCGGAAGACAAGACGGATCCGGATAATTAGTTCGCCGAAGTATGCGCGAAGAGAGACGACGAAAAAGAGAAAGTTGCGTAGGTTATGCTGCAAGATGACATCAATCTGATCCGCGAACGTATCGCAAAGGCGAAGAAGATTGCGATTTACGCGCATATTCGTCCCGACGGCGATTCCGTCGGGGCTTCACTGGGACTGGGCCGCGCACTCATGGACAGCGGCAAACAGGTGCAGTTCGTCTGCGAAGACCCGATCCCTGCGCGGTTTGGGTTTCTTTTCCCGATCATGGGATTTGACAAAAGCCCCTATGACCCGGAGCCGGATGCGGACGCGGACTGCGTCATTACGCCGGATATTTCCGCTTTGGATCGCTGCGGGGATTACTATTTCTCCCATCCCGACCGCTGCCCGGATATCTGCATTGACCATCACATTTCCAATCTCGGCTACGCCAAATTGAACTGGGTGGAGGGTGAGACGCCCGCTGCATGCTATGTCATCACCGGAATTCTGGAAAAACTCGGCTTGAAATTCACCCCGGCTGTTGCCTCCGCGCTGCTTTGCGGGCTGATCACCGATACCAACTCCTTCTCAACGTCTAACGTGAACGCCGAAGCCTTCCGCAGAGCCGCATTCTTGGTGGATCAAGGCGCGGATTTGTTCAATGTCAGTCATAACGGATTCAAGGTGCATGATGCGGAAGACTTGGCACTCTGGAAGCTGGGTATGGCGGGAATGCGCATTGAGAACGGCGGGCTGATTTGGTCCGCTTTCAGCCGCGCTGACCGCGAAGCCGACGGAATTCACAGCGACGAGGATGCAGGGTTCGTCAGCTATATGCTGAACACCATCGGCATGAAAGTCTCCGTGCTCTTTACCGAGCTTGATGCTTGTCATACGAAAGTCTCCTGGCGCGGACTGCCGGGTTATGATGTATCCAAACTTGCCGTTTCCTTCGGAGGCGGCGGGCATAAAGCTGCCGCGGGTGCTACGCTCAACAGCGGACTTGAGGACACCATCCGTCAGGTGCTGGAACGCACGCGCCGGATCCTGTAAAGCAGGTGATTTATGAAAGATGAAGACAGCCGAAAATTGAAAAGCGGCATATCCGGCATTCTTGCCGTTGACAAACCTTCCGGTATGACCAGTCACGATGTTGTGGCTGCCATTCGCAGGGGAACCGGTCTGCGCCGTATCGGACATGCCGGAACGCTCGACCCCCGCGCCTCCGGGGTGCTGGTCGTGTTGATCGGTCCCGCGGTGCGGCTGAGTGATTACCTCATTTGCGATAAAAAGGGGTACGAAGCTGTTATTCACTTCGGCTCTGTTTCCGACACCTATGACGGGGACGGCATTGTCACCGATACGGGCAGAGAAGCCCCTGAAGATGAGGATGAGATCATGGACGCCATGGAGGCGTTCGTCGGCGACATTGTGCAGGTTCCGCCGGCTTACAGCGCCAAGAAAATCAAAGGCCGCAAGGCTTATGAAATGGCGCGGAACGGGGAAGCTGTTCAGCTGGAGGGACAGCCTGTCACGGTCTATTCCTTTGACTTTATCGAATATAACCGTCCCGAACTGACTGCCGATGTTCTCTGCTCCGCCGGCACCTATATCCGTTCCATTGCCCATGATTTGGGTGAAAAGCTCGGCTGCGGCGCCTATCTTTCAGCGCTCCGCCGCACCCGCAGCGGGCGTTTCTCCCTGAGAGACGCGGTGCCCCTTGCCGATCTGCGCAAGGCATTCGAGGACGGCAGCTGGTTCAAGTATTTGATTCCCGCTGCTGAAGCTTTGGATGAATATGAGGAAGTCATTCTTTCCATGGATGAAGAAGCGTTTGTCCTGCATGGACGGCGCATTGCCGCGGAAGAGGGCGAGCATGATACCATCGCGAAGGCCGTCTCCGAACAGGGTGAGCTCATCGCGTTGCTGGAATTTGATTCCGATGCCTGTGAGTGGCAGCCGAAGAAGGTGTTTTACCAATGCGATTGAGCCTCGCGGATTATTTCAAAAATGATTTCGGAACGCCCTCGGCGGTGGCTGTGGGCGCTTTTGACGGTGTTCACCGCGGACACCGTCTGCTGTTTAAAACCGCTGTGGGATACGCCCGCGAACACGGATGCGAACCCGTCGCGGTGACTTTTGACCCGCTGCCGATGGAGTTTCTCAGCAAACAGACTGCTGACCGGCGTATTCTCCTGCCGGATGAACAAGTCGCGATGATTAAGGCGCAGGGGATCGAGCGGGTAATCGTTCTGCCTTTTAATGACAGCCTGATGAACACAACACCGGAGGAATTTGTCTCTGCGATGGCGGCGGGACTGAAACCGCGTTGCCTGTTTATGGGGACGGATTTCACCCTCGGTTGCGGTCGATCGGGTACGCCGGCAGTGCTCTCAGAATTGGGGCGAAAATACGACTTCGATGTCGAAGTGCTGGATAAGTTTGAATGTGACGGCGATGTCGTTTCCGCCACCCGTATCCGCAATCTCCTGCACGAAGGCAACGCGGAAGCGGCGGCGCGGCTCCTCGGTTACCCTTTCTTCTTTTCCGGCATTGTGGAGCATGGTGAGGCGCGCGGCCGCACGCTGGGTTTCCCGACGCTGAATATCCGTATTCCCGCAGAGAAGATTCATCTGCCGAACGGCGTTTATGCGGCGTACAGCACGATTGACGGCAAGCGTTATCCTGCCGTGGCGGATATCGGTGTGCGTCCCACTTTTGGGGATCAGCTCAGTCCTATTGCCGAAGTTCATCTGCTGAATATGGATGGCGATTTTTACGGAAAACTTGTCAAGACGGAGTTTGTCGCTCATCTTCGCAATGAAGTTCGTTTTGATTCCGTTGAAACACTCGTCGCGCAGATCCGCACAGATGCGGAAAAAGCTAAAGCGCTGCTGAAATAACCGGGCAAACAGGAAAAACAAAAGGCGTCCGTGAAAAAAGAGGATCGCCTTTTTTATAAGCGATCCTCCGATATTTGACACTGTGAGAGTATGGACAGAACTGCGCTTGCCCCGGTTACTCACGGGACTTCATCTTCAGGAACGGAGGGATATCCAGATGTTCCTTGTTGCGGCGGTTATTGATGAAGTCCGGCAGGTCGCCGCTGTTCGTCTGCCCTTTGTTTTGAACCTGTGAGGCAGACGTGGGGCGGACAGGAGCCGCGGCGGTACGCTGCTGCATCGGCATGGCGGAGCGGACAGGTTGCGTCTGCTGAGCGAGAACGGGCTGTCCGCCGACATAAGAGTCGGCATCGGGGTAGCCGGTGGCGACAACGGTGATGCGGATCTGGTCATCCAATGACGGGTCAATCACCGCGCCGAAGATGAGGTTGACGTCCTTATCCGCGGATTCACGGATGATGGCGGCAGCTTCGTTGACCTCGAAGAGTGTCATGTCCTCACCACCGGTGATGTTGAAGAGAATGCCGCGCGCGCCGTTGATGGCGATGTCGAGCAGCTCGTTGTTGATGGCCTTCTCGGCGGCCTTGCGGGCTCTGTCTTCGCCTTCACCGAGGCCGATGGCCATCAGCGCGGCGCCGCCTTCTGACATAATCGAGCGGACGTCCGCGAAGTCAAGGTTGATGAGTCCCGGAACCGTGATCAGCTCGGAAATTCCCTGAATACCCTGGCGCAGGACATCGTCCGCCTGAATGAAAGCGGATTTAATGGAAGCTTTCTTGTCGACGATTTGCAGCAGACGGTCATTCGGGATGACGATCAGCGTGTCGGCATTCTTTTTGAGGTTGTCAATGCCGGACAGAGCGGATTTGGTTCTGCGCGGGCCTTCAAAACTGAACGGTTTTGTGACCACGCCGATGGTCAGTGCGCCGATCTCACGGCTGATTTCCGCCACGATCGGAGCGGCGCCGGTGCCGGTGCCGCCGCCCATACCGGCGGTGATAAAGACCATATCCGCGCCGTTCAGGGCTTCACGGATTTCATCCCGGGATTCTTCCGCGGCGGTGCGACCGACTTCAGGGTTCCCTCCCGCGCCCAGACCGCGGGTGGATTTCTCCCCGATGCGGATGCGCGTGCCGGCTTTGGACGCGACCAGATCCTGTGAATCTGTGTTGATTGAAATGAATTCGAGACCTTGAAGCCCTTCATCGATCATGCGGTTGACGGCGTTGCATCCGCCGCCACCGACGCCGATGACTTTAATCCTGGCGCAGCTCTCTCCAAAGTTTTCCATATCTCTCTCCTAATTGTTCAGTTCGATATACCTATCGTATCTTCAAAATAACCGTTTGGAAACCGCTTGACAATTTCCCAATCTTAAATATTCAAGATAGATACACTCTCTCCGATACACTATTATAGCTTAAATATTTAAGATATTCACGCAATTGATATAAAAGATTTAAGGAAGCACTAACTTGATAAACCCCTTGATTTTGTCTCCTATCGTCACGATTTTGTTCTTCTCCTTCTGCTCAACGGTGGAGGTATCCTGAATGGTCATTGCCCAGTAGAGCAGCCCTACGGCGGTTGAATACTCGGGGCTGTTCAGCTGGTCAATCATGCCGATCAGGTTTTCAGGTTTGGCAATGCGAACCGGCATACCCAGGATCTCGGAACCGAGTTTGTCGATTCCCGGGAGCAGCGCGGTGCCGCCTGTGAGCACCATGCCCGCCGGAAGCAGATTGTCGTAGCCGGAGCGTTTGATATCCTGCTGAATGAGCTGGAACATCTCCTCTACGCGCATGTTGATCACTTCCGCGAGCTGTTTGCGGCTGAACTTTGCCGCCTCGTCCTGACCGAAAGTACGGCAGTAAAAGTATTCTTCGTCATCAACGAAGCGCGGCAGGGCGCAGCCGTGCATCTTTTTGACTTCCTCAGCCTGCGCGACAGGCAGATGAAACGCCTGTGAAATGTCCGCCGTGATATGGTTTCCGCCGACGGGGATCACGTTGCTGTGCCAGACATCGTTGTTGATGAACATGGCAAGGTCAGTTGTTCCGCCGCCGATATCGCAGATAATGACGCCCATCTGCTTCTCAATATCGCTCAGGATCGCGGATGCGTCCGCCAACGGGTTCAGTACAAATTGCGTGACATCTACTTCCGCTGTCATGATACATTTGCGCAGGTTCTCAACCGAAGATGCCGAACCGGTGATGATGTGCGCTTCCAGATCCAGACGGGAGCCGTACATGCCTTTCGGCTGACGGATGCCGTCCACGCCGTCCACGCTGTACGTGCGCTGAAGGGTGTGGATGATGGTGCGGTTCGCCGGGATGGAAATCGCCTTGACGGACTCCATGACGCGGTTGATGTCATACTGGTCGATCATTCCGCCGACAATGCCGACGGTGGCTTTGTTATTGATCGAGGAAATATGCGACCCTGCCACGCTGACAATCGCTTTGTCCACTTCCAGGTTGGAAGTCCGTTCCGCTTTTTGAATGGAGTGTGCGATAGAATTTGACGCCTGCGGAATATCAATCACCATCCCTTTGCGGATGCCCTGCGTAGGGACAATGCCGACGCCGAGAATGCGGATCGTCGCTTCGTCTTCAACCTGGGCGATCAGCGTACAGACTTTTGTCGTTCCGACATCAATTGCGACAATATTTGTTTTTTCCATATTCATCACTCCACGAACCGATAATACGGGGCGTCCTTGAACTCAAGGCTGAGCATCACCGGTTGAATTTCATTTTTGATGAAGTACCTCGTCAGGCTGTCCGACATTCGCAACTTCTCTTCAATGTCCGAATCCGACTTCCCGAAGAAAACGCGCCAGCCTTCATCTGTGTCCCAGCCGTAACCGTTGTCATAGGTGAAGTACAGCGGCCTGTCCTGCGGCGCGTATTTGCCCATCGTCAGCATGGTCTCGAGCGTATCTTTGCTGAAGTAGCTCGGCAGTTCACGGTCATCACGGCTCGCCGCGCCCGGGAAGGAGTCGGCGTAAATGTGGATGGTGCTGCTGCGGGAGGTGCTCTCGTTCAGCACGAAGCCGTTCGCGTCCAGCCAGAAACGGCTGCCGCCGAAATCCCATTCCACAACAGGGACGCGTTCCTCAAGCTCAATCCGCATCTTCGCGGGAAAAGCAACCGTCACTTCGGCGTCGGATATCTCCTGATAATGCTGCAGTAATGTGGAACGGATATCCTGAGCGCGGACGGCGAAAATCGGCTGTCCCTTTGCGCCGGTGAAGTAAATGAGCTCATCCCGGCTGATCGTGTCGACACCGCTGATCTCGATATTGTCAAAGCGGAACATCGGCAGAAAGGCGTAAGCGGCGGCTAAGCCTCCGAAGATCAAGGCGAGAACGCCGGAAAGCCAACGCGCGTTGAATTTCCGGTTACGGCTCCGCTCAACCTGTTTTTGCAGGTGATCGGGTGTACGCCGCGTGAAGGTCTGCATGCGCACGGGCTCGGGGGCGTTGCGCTGCTGCGTCTCACCCCGGCGTTCGCGGATCCGTGCCACACGGTCGTTCCTGTCGCCTGATTGCTGCGTCATTCTGTCTCAAATCCTGTCATTTCAATTTCCGGGATGAGCTTCACCCCGAATTTTTCCGTTACCGCCGCTTGAATCAGGTCAACCAGCGCTTTGTAATCACTGCTTCTCACGCCTTTCTCCGTTGTAATGAAGTTGGCGTGCTTCGTGCTGACCCGTGCGCCGCCGATGGTCTTTCCCATCAATCCTGCGTCCCGGATCAGCTTCCCGGCAGACATGCCTTCCGGGTTCTTAAAAACGGATCCCAGACTCGGCAGGGTATCCGGCTGGTGCTCATGCCGCCAAGTGCGGCGTGCGTCCGCCGCGGCTCGGATAGCCTTTGGGTCTCCGCTGCTCAACACGAAACGAACTTCGGTCAGAATGCCCGCTTTTTCACCGCGCTTCAGCGCGCTGCTTCGGTAGGAAAACCCCATGTCGGCTTTGGACAGTGGCCGGAGCGTCCCGCTTTCGTCAAGGTATTGCCCGTCAAGGAAGACAGCTGCTGTGTCGGAGCCGAACGCGCCCGCGTTCCCGTAAACAGCTCCGCCGACGGTTCCCGGCAATCCCGCCGCCCAATCCATGCCGGCGATGCCTTCCTCCGCGCAGATCTTGACGAGTTTTGACATCAGCACGCCGGAGTCGGCGGTGACGATGATCTGCTCTGCCGAGTCTTTCTCAATGCTGACGGTACCGCCGCGGTTCAGCAGGACGATGCCGTCAAAGCCCCTGTCACTCACGAGGACGTTGGATAATCCGCCGAAAACCCGGTACGGAATTCCGCTCTCAATACAGATCTTTACCAGCTCGGCAAGGGTCTCTCCATCGCCGACGCTGAACATGCCTGCGCAGGGCCCGCCGCAAAGGGAATAGGAATAATGCGCCAGCGGAACATTCCGCCGCAGCATTTCCCGATATTTCCCGAAGCTTTCAGGCTCAAACGCGTACATTCTTCATCATCTCCAACGCCATCGGCGCGGCTTTGTTCGCGTCTCCGGCGGAACAGGTCACGACCACATCCCCCGGGCGCAGACTGCCGGCAAGGTAGGCGGCGATTTCCTCAATCGTGTTAAACTGCTTCACATTTTCGTGCTGCATGTTCCTGACGACATCAGCGATGCCGAAGCCGGTGAACTTCTCCCGTGCGGCGTAGATATCCGTCAGAATGACCTCATCCGCGTTGTCAAAAGATGAGCAGAATTCATCCAGCAGACTTTGTGTGCGGCTGTAGGTATGCGGCTGCCAGACAGCCACGATCCGTCTGCCGGCGAAGAATTCGCGGGCGGCTTTCAGCGTGGCGCGGATCTCCGTTGGATGATGCGCGTAGTCATCAATCAGTGTGATCCCGTTCCAATCCGCTACCCGCTCAAAGCGGCGTCCGACTCCGCCGAAGGTCGTCAAAGCCTCCGCAGCCTTTTCCAAATCAAGTCCGTTCTTCGCGCAGACGCTCAGAACCGCCATGGCATTGCAGGCGTTATGTTCGCCCGGGACGTTCAGTGTCACGGGAACGATACGCTCCCCGGCGCGGAAATCGAACGAGAAACAGCCGTTCTCGGTGACGCGGAGGTTTTCCCCGCGGAAATCGCAGTCGGCGGTGCTGCCGTAGGTTACGGTTTTTGCACCGCGGTATTGCTCCTGGTTCACATCGGCACCGTTCAGAAAAATCATGCCGTCGTCTTTGAGGTTCGCGAGGAAGTTCGCAAACGCTTCAAAATAAAGCTCCCGTGTGGGGAAACAGTCCGGATGATCGTATTCGACCTTCGTCAATACGGCATCCGTCGGATCCAGACCGAGAAACATGTTATCGTACTCATCTGCCTCAATGATGAACCAATCCGACTTTCCCGCCGCGGCGTTGCTGCCGAGGGCTTTGGAAAACGAACCGATGATATATCCGGGTTCCAGTCCCAACTCCGTGAACACCCATGCGCACATGCAGGTAGTGGTGGTTTTCCCATGTGAACCGGCGATGGCGATGATTTTCCTTCCCGTCAGCATGTCGCGCAGGAACTCACGGCGCTTCTTCGTCGGGATGCCTCGGCGGCGCGCTTCCGCAAGCTCGGGGTTGTCATCCTTGATGGCAGAGGAATAGAGGACAAGGTCGGGGTCGGTGATGTTCTCCGCGCATTGCGGCGTATGAACCTCGATGCCGTATTCCTTCATCTCGGCGGTATAAGATGACTCGGTGCGGTCGGAACCGCTCACACGGACGCCCATCTCGTGCAGGACAACTGCAAGCGGGGACATGCCCGTGCCGCCGATGCCGATGATGTGGATCTTCATGTCACGCAGATCTTTTGTCATGATGCCTTCCTCTGTGCCGCGGAGCGGAGCACCTTAAAAATCTGTTTCGCAGCATCCGGGAGCGCGAGGGACTTCATGGCTGCTTTCATGGATGTAAGTTTTTCTTTGTCTCTCAGCAGTTCCAAAGCACGGGCACAGAGCTGTTCGTCCAGGTCTTCGTCTTTCAGTAATTCCGCCGCACCCTTGGAAATCAGGTAGTCGGCGTTCGTCTTCTGGTAACGCCAGGCATAGGGATACGGAACCAGCAGCGCCGGGACACCGAAGAGCGGAAGCTCGCCCAATGTGGACGCTCCGGAACGGGAGATGACCAAATCAGCCGCCGTGAACGCGGTGCCCATTTCCTCATGGAGGTAGGGGAAGAGTTTGTAACGCGCTTTGACTTCCGTAGGCAGCGTTTCATAGAATTCGGACATCTCTTCCCAATTGTTCTTGCCGCAGACGTGAATCACCTGACATTCTCGCGTCAGATCCGTGATGTGCTTCCGCATGGCGTGATTGATGGACTGCGCGCCTTTAGAACCGCCGAAGACGAAGAGCACGGGCAGTTCGGCACTCAATCCGAACGAGGTCAACGCCTGCTCCTTATCCCATCGGCACATGTCCGCACGGGTCGGGTAGCCGGTGATGACGGTATTCTTCTTCGCGTCAAAGAATTTTTTCGAGTCCTCGCAGACAACGGTAATGACATCAGCACTTTTCGCCAGGACGTTCAGTGCCATGCCCGGTTCGATATCCGGGACAAAGAGTACAGACGGGATGCCGCGCCCCGCCATCGCGACAGGGAAACCGACATAACCGCCCGTGAAGAACATCACGTCGGGTTTGAACTCCCTGACGATCTTTCTCGCGGCAAAACAGCCCTTGGTGAGCTTGAGCACACGCGAAGGGATCGTCGCAAGGCTGACGCCATGCAGTCCGGCGGCGGGGACGCTTTTGTACGGGATGCCTTCCCGCTGTACCAGCTCGCCTTCCGGTCCGTCGTCTGAGCCGACCCACAGCACTTCTGTGTCGGAATTATTCGTTTCTGATTGAAGAACTGCCAGGGCGGGATACACGCCACCCCCAGTTCCCCCTGCGCATATCAACAATCGCATCGGGTTCACTCTTCCCTTTCTCAAAGTTTTTAATAGCCGAAACGCGGGAAATGTTCAGCAGAATACCGAAGCCGGCAAGCGTGCAGATCGCGCTTGAGCCGCCGGAACTGATCAACGGCAGCGCGTTCCCCGCGAACGGAAGAATGTTCAGCATAACACAGATGTTAATGGCGGCTTCCATGAAAATCCAACTCGAGATGCCTGCCGCCAGCAGCTTCCCGAAAGTGTCCGGCGCCTTCTTGAAAATCTCATAACCGCGCCAGAGAATGAATGTATACAGGCTGATAATGAAAAATCCGCCGACCAGCCCGGTTTCTTCAAGAATGACAGCGAAGATTGAGTCGGTCCAAGCCACAGGAAGACCGGTGATCTTGGATGAACTCTTGCCGATCCCCACGCCGAAGATGCCGCCGTTGATGATCGCGTTGTACGCACGGCGGATGTGGTAAGATGCGTCTTCCGGATGCGTCAGCCCCGCAAAGTAGTCGGCGAAGCGGACGGACACTTTATCGAAGAGCAGGTAGCCGCCGAAGAACAGTGCAACGAAAATCACGCCCAAAATGATGAGGTGTTTCAATCTGCCGCCGGCGATGTAAAACATCAGAATACCGATGACCGCGATCGTGATGCCCGCGGAGTAGTCCGGCTGCGCGATGATAAGCAGGGAGATGAAACTCAGAATGCCCATCACCGGCATAAAGCCGACAGAAAGAGACTCCAGATAATCTTGACGGCTCGCGAGGTACTGCGCCATGAAGATGACCAGAATCAGCTTCGCGAACTCGGACGGTTGTACCGAACCGCCCGCAGTCAGGGCGCGGGTGTAGCCGGTCTGCGCCGAATGGTTCATCGGGTCGATCAGCATGAAGATCAGCAGCAGCAGGACTGCCCCCATTGCCCAGGGCGCGAACGCCTTCAGGTAGTGGTAATCGAAGAAGAAGAGAAACGCGGCGACGGCGAGACCGAGCAGGATCATCGTGAGCTGGTGAAGCAGAATATGCATACCGTTATCGTATGCCTGCAGAGAATAGTTCCAGCTCGCGGAATACAGCATCAGCAGCCCGACTACGATCAGCACGAAAATGGCGAGGAGCAACGGAATATCAACGAGCATCCCGGTGGAAACTCGGTCTCTTTTCCTTTTCAGGATATCGGGGGTCAGTTGAGTGCTTTCGCCCATTCCGTGAACTTCTCTCCTCTCTCCTCAAAATTCGTAAATGCGTCATAGCTGGTGCCGCCCGGGGAAAGCAGCACCGCGTCGCCCTCTGCACAGACTTCGCCGGCAGCTTTGACGGCCTCTTCCAGTGTTCCGCAGCGGATCACGGTCGGCCCGTTCGGTGTCTGCGCCTTTTTCAGCGCATCTTCAATCAATCCCGCCGCTTCTCCGAAGAGAATGGCGTAACGGGTGTGTTTCTGCAGTTCATTTGCGAGATCTTCCCAAGGCAGTTTTTTATCGCGCCCACCGAGCAGCAGGATCAGCGGTTCGTTGAAGCTGTGCAGGGCAGCCATGGTGCGTTCAGGGGCAGTGGCGATGGAGTCGTTATACCAGTCGGCACCGTGATATTTCCGCACCCACTGCAGGCGGTGATCTACGCCCTTAAATCCCTCAACCCCGGCACGCATTGCATCAAAGGAGAAACCTGCGGCGTAAGCGATTGCACATGCCGCCATGACATTGCTGATGTTGTGCTGTCCGCGCAGCAGAATTGTGTCGGTGTTCATAATCGGCGTGACTTTGCCGTTATTGCGGCAGAAAATCGTCCCGTTCTCAAGGTAAACCGTGCGCTTCGCGTTGGGGGCGGGAGCACTGAATCCGAAGGTCAGGCAGTCGCCGACTGTTTTTTTCGCAAGCTCCATGCAGATTGGGTTGTCCCGTCCGAGAATGACCACGTCATCCGCCTTCTGGTGAAGCATAATGTTCGCCTTGGCGTTGGTGTAGTTTTCCATCGTTTCGTGACGGTCGAGGTGGTTCGGCGTGATGTTCAGAATTGCCGCCACGTGCGGACTGTCCTTGACCAGCTCCAACTGGAAGGAAGACAATTCCAGGACAACAAGGTCGCCGGGGTGGATGTCGTCAATGAAGTTCATCAGCGCGTAACCGATATTGCCGCCGATCCAAACCTTCTGCCCTTCCTTCGCCTCGGCGTTCGCCATTCTCCCGACCAATGTCGTGACAGTCGTTTTGCCGGACGATCCGGTAATGGCAATGATCGGGTTTTTAACCTCATGCAGGAAGATCGCCGCATCGTTCAGGATCGTTACGCCCTTTTCGCGAGCCGCTTTCAGAAACGGGATGCGCAGATCCGCGCCGCCCGTGATGAGCACCATGTCTGCGCGATCCAACAGCTCCAGGGGATGGCCGCCGCAAACCCATTCCGGGTCAATATCTTTCAGCGCCTCCCGGGCGGGCGCAAGCTGCTCAAAGGATTTCGCGTCGGTAACAATGACGTGCGCGCCGTGACGGGAAGCGTAACGGGCAAGAGCCTGACCCTGACGGGCAGCTCCGAGCACAACCGCGGTTTTATTTTTGAATTCGATCATGAAGCTCTCCTTAAAGAGACGCGAGTCCCACGCCCAGCATTGCGAAAAGAAGACCGATGAGCCAGAAACGCTGTACAACCTGCATTTCCGACCAGCCGATTTCCTGGAAATGGTGATGAATCGGCGCCATGCGGAAAATACGCCGTCCGTGCGTAAGCTTGAAATACCCGACCTGCAGTATGACGGAAACCGCTTCGCTGACCGGAATGATGGCGATGATCGGCAGAACGAGCCAATGACGGGAGATCAGCGCGACAACCGCGAGGGCGGCGCCGAGTCCCAGGGATCCGACATCCCCCATGAACATCATCGCGGGGTTCACATTGAACCACAGGAAGCCGAAGAGAGCTCCGACAAGGATAAAACAGAAGCGGCTGACTCCGACCGATCCCTGCGTCAGGCAGATGATGCCGTAAGCGGCGAAGGCTGTCGCGGAGATCAAACCGGCGAGACCGTCCATGCCGTCGGTCAGGTTGACTGCGTTGGACATGCCGACGATGAGGAAAATCGCGATGGGATAGAACCAGAACCCGACTTCGACAGGGTACGGGGAATCCATCCAGATAAACTGCGAGATGCCCATCTTTTCCTTGATGACATAAGCGAAGCCGGCGGAGAGAATGACCTGAAGGAGGAATTTGGTGCGGGCGCGCATTCCGAGACCGCGGCGGGATCCGCGGATGCCTTCCCAGTCGTCAATGGCGCCGATAACGCCGAAAATCACAAGCGCTGACAGGGGAACCAGATACGACTGGATGATCGTGCCGCCCTTGATGATCTCTGCGGAGTTCAGCAGAACGTTAAAGAGGATCGTCGGGAAGATGAAGAGCAGACCGCCCATTGTCGGTGTGCCTAACTTCGAGTAATGGGCTTTCGGTCCCTCAATGCGGACAAGTTTGCCGATCTTGAGACGGCGAAGCAGATGCAGAAAAGGCATCCCCCAAATGACTGTCAGCAAAAAGCTGAGGGTTGAAACGGAAAGAATAGCGGTACTGCTGTTCATGCTTTCGCCTCCAAAGCTTCAATAATCTGTTCCATGCGCATTCCTCTGGAACCCTTCACCAACATCGCAATCTTATCGCTGAGCGGAACCGTCTGCAGGAATGCGATGGCTTCGGCGACCGTCTCAAACCAATGGATTTTCTCCGCCTTCATTCCTTCTTCCAGCGCCGCGTCCGTCAGGTGCTTTGTTGCCGGACCGACAGCGACAAGTTCGTTGCAGACCTGTGCCGCCCGTTTGCCGACCATGGCGTGTCCTTTGACCTCGTATTGCCCGAGTTCGCGCATCTCGCCGAGCACGGCGTATTTCGTCCCTTTCATTTCCGCCAGCAGATTCAGTGCCGCGATTGCGGATGCGGGCGAGGCATTGTAAGTGTCATCAATGACAAGCGCACCGGCGGGTGTATGGCAGATGTTCATACGCAGCATATTGCGGCTGACGCGCAGTCCGTCCTCGATTTCATCGCGGCTCATGCCGCAGACAAGGGCGACGGCGGCGGTACACAGGGCGGTATAAACGGAATGACGTCCGATCAGCGGCGAGACGATGTTGAAAACTTCCCCGTGATATGTCAGCTTGCAGCGGATGCCGTTCAAGCCGTCGGATTCTATCTCGGAGGCGCAGAGATCCGCCTCGGGAGTCGTCCCGTAATAGAGAACCGACGCACGGGTCTTCTCCGCCATCGGACGCACATACGGGTCGTCATAATTCAGAATGGCGGTGCCCGTCTCCGGCAGTGCCTGTACCAGTTCGCTCTTGCCCGCGGCGATGACTTCCATTGAACCGGCGCGGGAGGCGTGAACCATGCCGATATTCGTGACGATGCCGACGGAGGGTTCGCAGATTCGACAGAGCTGATCGATTTCGCCGGGAACATAGAAGCCCATCTCAAGAATGGCTTTCTCAATGCCGTCCTCCGCACGCAGCAGTGTCAGCGGCAGGCCGATCTCATTATTCATGTTGCCGGCGGTTTTCAGCGCACGGTATTTCGTGGCGAGCAGATCGCCGATAACTTCTTTCGTACTGGTTTTGCCGACGGTACCCGTAATGCCGATGACCTGCATATTCGGCATGTCCTGACGGCGTTTCTTCGCGCTGAGTTGCAGGGCTTCGACGGTATCCTTTACCCGAATGAGGTACGGCTTCCCTTTGCTGAGGAAGCTGAGATCCGCGGCAGCGTTGAAGCCCCCGCGAAGGTCAATCGTCGGGCAGTCGTTCGGAACATCTTCCTGAATCAGTGCGGCAGAGGCGCCATTCTCAAAAGCGGAGGCGATGAATTTATGTCCATCGGTGACCTCACCCGGGATCGCGGCAAACAGCGTTCCCGCGCGGGCGGTACGGGAGTCTACGGATGCGTCATGAAAGGCGGGTGCTCCTGTCTCCGCTTTCACGCCGGTTACCGCTTGAATGATTTCATCTAATGTAAACATGATTCAAAGCCTCTTCCTAATATCCGTAATAGTAGTAATACCCATCGTCTTCCGGCTCTTCGGTCGGGCAGACACCTGTGTTCAGACATTCTCTCTCCCGATCGGAAGGGATGCGCAGATAAGGCGTTACCGCGTTCACGACTTCGGCGAAGAGCGGGGCGGAAACCTCGCTGCCCCAAATGTTCACCTCCGGCTGCTGCAGCCAGACATAAACGATAAATTGCGGGTCGTCCGCGGGCCCCCAGCCGATGAAGGAAGCGTTGGTCGTGTTGAGCACGTAGCCCTGTCCCTCGACGGCGATTTCACCGGTGCCGGTTTTGCCGGCGATGCGGATGTCCTCCACTTGCGCTTTCGATGCTTCGACCTCAATGGATGTGGCGAGCATCTCGGTGACGGTGCGTGCCGTCTCGGCGGAAATGGGCTGCCCGACGGCTTCCGGCTCGATCTTCTGAACCTCTCCGTTATAGCGGATCTCACGGACGATGTGCGGTTTCATCATCACGCCGTCATTCGCGAGTGCCGAAGCCGCCGTGACCATCTGAATCGGGGTCGTCATCAAACCCTGACCGAAAGAGGCGGTGGAAAGGCTGATCGGCGTCCAGGTGGCGTCACCCGGCTTCGTGATGGGATAGTAATCTTCCTGCGCCAGCTCGATGCCGGTCGGGTCGTCAAGCCCGAATTTGTCCAGATATTCATAAAAAGTTTCCGCGCCGACAAGGTCCGCCAGATACGCCATACAGGTGTTCAGGGAGTGCTGCAGACAGCCGACCATGGACTGCGGACCCCAGGCGCCTTGATCCCAGTTGTAAATGGATGTGCCCAGCACGTTGTAGGTGCCTGTGTCGTTGTAAACCGATGAGGGCTTCACAACGCCGGTGTCGATGGCGATGGCCATGGTCAACACTTTGAAGACAGAACCCGGTTCATACGGCTGCATGACGGCGGGGTTATACTTATTATCTTTCGTAAACGTCGACGCTGACTCCCAATACTCATTCAGGTTGATGCTCGGATAAGTCGCCATGGCAAGCACCTCACCCGTCTTCGGGTTCGTAATGAGAATCGTGCCGCTTTTTGCTTTGTTGTTCTCGACCGCGTTCTTGACGAGCTCTTCGGTGATCGCCTGCACCTTGCGGTCAATGGTCAACACGATGGAAGCGCCGTTCGGCAGATCCGGGATACGATCCGGAATGTTCGGATCAAGGGAGAAGCGGTGGCTGATCGTCTTGGCTTCCAGAATATCGTCATAGTATTGCTCGATGCCGTAGGCGGCGAAACTGTTGCTGTTCATGAACGGGTAGAACCCGATGATATTGAAAGCCAGTTCATCGTTCGGATAATAACGATGAACATTCGGATAGTAAATCACGGCGTCCAAATTCTCCGGGTTGTCGTTTCTGCCGGAATAGGAACGGTCAAGAGTGTTCTTTGTGATCTCAAGTCGGTCAATCTGCTCCTTCGTGGCGTAATTCGTCAGCGTCCACTCGACACTGCTGCCGGTTTGATAAGGGATCTCGGCCGCCTCGCGCACCTCGTCTTCGCTCAGGTCAAAAATCGGCGCGATGTAACGGGCAATGAAGTCGCCGTGTCCGTTCGCGTATTGCAGGTTCAGCGCGATGGTGTAGCTGACGGTGTTGCCCGCCAGCAGGTATCCCTGCCGGTCATAGATGTTGCCCCGCTCGGAACTGACCTGCACGGTGATGTAATTGTAGTCGTCTTCTGTTTCCGTTTTCAGACGGATCGCGTTCTCGTCTGTCATCAGCATAATGATGCGGGCGAACATGATGACCGAGACGACAGAGAACAGGCAGACGATGAATGAGAACCGATTGTCAATTGTCGATTTCATAGCTCTCGATTCCTGAAGCGATTTGTTTCGCCAGCCATTCCTGAAATGACTCGGTGTATTCGGGCTTAATGAGAGAAACGACAGGAGCGGTTTCTGTCTGCTTTTCGCTCTTGCTGTTGATGCCCGTGCCCGTGTATCCGTCAATGATCACATATTCATATTCCGTCTCATCGTTGAAATCAATTTCAACGAATCCGGCTTTTTCTGCCCGTTCCTGCATCGTTTTGTAGGAGGTCATGCGCCCTTCATCGGTGGTGAGATCCGCGACTTTGCGGGAGTAGTCGCTGCGCTCTTCCTGCAGAACCTGAATACGCAGCTTCGCATCGGTCATGCGTTCGGAGATGTTAAGGTAAAAAAGCACCACCAATGCGATGATGAGAATGACGAGCACAATGGTAAAGATCTTCTGCATTTGCTTGCGCCACGGTGCGAGCCTGTACGCGGATTGGCTGTTCATGCTTCCTCCGTTCCCGTCTTCACGGCGGCGCGTACTTTCGCGCTGCGGGAGCGCGGGTTGCGTTTGATCTCTTCCTCATCCGCTGTCACGGGATGACGGGTGATTTCTTTCAGAATGGCTTTGTGTCCGCAGGTGCAGACGGGCTGCTCCGGCGGGCAGAGGCAGCCGCGGGATTCGGTCTTGAAAAACTGCTTCACGATGCGGTCTTCCAGTGAATGGAAGGAAATCACGACCAGCCGTCCGCCGGGTTTCAGTGCTTTCACAGCGGCAGGAAGGACAGCCTCGACAGCGTCCAGTTCCCCATTAACAGCGATGCGGATGCCCTGAAAGCTGCGCGTGGCGGGATGAATCTTCTCTTTCGTGTTTCCTGCGGCGGCCATGACAATGTCGCGCAGGCGGCCGGTGGTGGTGATGGGTTCTTGCGAACGGGCGCGGACGATGGCGGCGGCGATTTGGCGGGCTTTGCGCTCTTCGCCGTACTTCCACAGGATCTCGCTGAGATCTTCTTCGTTCCATGTGTTCACAATGTCCGCAGCGCTGATCGGCTGCTCCGGTGAGAAACGCATGTCCAGCGGTCCGTCTTTATGAAACGAGAAACCGCGTTCCGCATGATCCAGCTGCATGGAGGAGACGCCGAGGTCAACCATGAACCCGTCCAGACTGTTGTCCGGGATGTACTGATTGAGGTTGACATAAGAGTCATTGATGATTGAAACCCGATCCGTGTAGGGAGCAAGGGCTTCTTTCGCGATTTTGATGGCTTCCGGGTCAAGGTCGAAACAGGTGAGGTGTCCCTCGGACCCGATGGCTTGCGCAATAGCGGCGGAATGTCCGCCGGCGCCCAGCGTACCGTCTGCGAAGCAGCCGCCCGGCTGCGGGTTCAGCAAGCTCAGACATTCATTCAGCATGACGGGAATGTGATCGGAATAGGCGGGCTGAGCGTTCATTTCGCCTCCGCGGCACGGTTCATCAGCTTCGCGAAGTCCGCTGTCATCTGTTCGTCATGGAAGGCTTCTTCCTCAGCCTTCTGCCATTCGGCGCTGTTCCAAATCTCAATATAATCATTCGAGCCGGCAAAAATAACCTTTTCGCCGTCCGCCGCGCCGAGTTCATCCCGGAGAAACGAAGGGATGATGAAACGCCCGTTGGCGTCGATCTCAATCAGCTCCGCCTTGTTGAACATGCGGCGGCGGTAGATGCGCGCGGTGGGATCGGCGAGGCTGAAGCTGCCGATTTCACGAGCCATAGCGTTGAAATGTTCCGTGGAATAGATGACGAGGTTGCGGTCGATACCGACAGAGATATACGCCTCACTGCCAAGTTCCGCGCGGTAACGCGCCGGCATTGAGGTTCGTCCTTTCTTGTCGACTGTATGTTCGTAGATTCCCGTAAACATTTCGTGTCTCCGTGGTGCGAATGGTATTTTATGGGAATTCGTGCCACTTTATACCTTATTATAAATCTTTACGGGATTTTTGCAAGACAAATATTTAAACGTAATGAAACCAAAGGCAAAATTGATCCATTGGTTTTTTCTGTTGATATGCAAAGATGCATAAATGATGCCAAAATGCAGATCTGTTTGACGGATTTTCGGGAAAAAGAAAAACGCGGGATGCCGTTATTCACAGTATCCCGCGCTGAATTGAAGCATTTTCTCAGGACAGTTCAAATTGTCCCGTATACAACTTCGCATAGCGGCCGCCGAGGGCAATAAGTTCATCGTGGCTGCCCTGCTCAATAATATGTCCGGCTTCGATAACCATAATGATATCCGAATTGCGCACGGTGGAGAGTCGGTGCGCGATCACAAGCACGGTGCGGTTCTTCATCAGTTCATCCAATCCCGCTTCAATTTGTGACTCGGTGCGTGTGTCGATAGAGCTTGTCGCTTCATCCAGAACCAGGACTTCAGGACGGGCGGCGGCGGCGCGGGCGATGGAAAGCAATTGCCGCTGGCCCTGTGAGAGGTTGTCGCCGTCATTATGCAGCATTGTATCGTATCCGTCCGGCAGACGGCGGATGAACGAGTCCGCGCGGGCAAGTTTTGCCGCCGCGATGACTTCCTCATCGGTCGCTTCGGGACGGCTGTAACGGATGTTGTCAGCGATGGTGCCCGAGAAGAGGTGCGTGGTCTGCACGATGATGGCGATATTGCGGCGCAGGTCGGCTTTCCTGATGCGGCGGATGTCGATCCCGTCATAACGGATGCTGCCGTCACTGACTTCATAGAAACGGTTGACCAGGTTGATGATCGTTGTCTTGCCCGCGCCGGTGGAGCCGACAAACGCGATCTTGGAATCCGGTACGGCGTGCAGTGAAATGTTGTGCAGGATTGTTTTTCCCGGCATATAGCCGAAGGTGATGCCGTCGAAACGGATATCGCCTTCCAACGGGCGATCCGCGAAGTTCGACGCGGGATCGCTGTCATGCCAATACAGTCTGCCGTTCCCGTCCCGCAGACAGACGATGGTTCCGTCATCAACCTCGGGCTCTTCTTTCAGCAGCCCGAAGATGCGTTCCGCGCCGGCGAGAGCGGAGAGCAGATTGGTCGTCTGTTGCGTGACCTGGTTAATGGGAAGGGCAGCCTGCCTCACGCAGATCAGGAAGGCTGTCAGTCCGCCGAAATCCAGTTTGCCGGCGATGCAGAGCAGACCGCCGCCCACAACGGCAATGGCGCAGTTCAGATAGGACATCGAGACGATTGTCGGAACCATAACGCCCGTATAAGTCGTGCCTATGATCGCGGCTTCACGCAGATCTCCGTTATATTGATCAAATTCATCCTGCGATTCCGCTTCATGGTTGAAGACCTTGACGACTTTCTGCCCGCTGATGTGTTCTTCCAGAAATCCGTTCAGTAATCCGAGATATTTCTGTTGAGCGGCATAGTATTTGCGCGATTTATTGGTTGCGTAGTGGATGTAGGCGAAGGTGAGGCTCTGGCTGATGAGCACCAATACCGTCAGCAGCGGATTGATATAAAAGAGCATGACCAGTGCGCTGAGCAGCGCAAAAAGAGACTGCACCAGTGACGGGTAGCTGTTCGTCAATGCTTCCGAGAGCGTGTCAACATCATTGGTAAAGCAACTCATGACATCGCCGGCGGAATGTGTGTCGAAGAACTTCAGCGGGAGTCTCTGTACGCGGCTGAAAAGCTCTGCTCGGATGCTGTAAACAGCTTTCTGCGCGGCTTTCGCCATCACCTGTGAATAAATCAGCGTATCGACAGCGCCAATGAAGTAGATGACCGCGAGAATGATAATGTCGCGGACAAGGGTCTGCAAATCGCGGTCTGTCAGAAAGCTGTTGATGATAAGCTTGTAAAAATAGGTTCCGATAACGCTGATGATGCCGTTCGCCGCGGCTGAAAGCGTCGCGACAGCGGTCATCGCTCTGCTGCCGCGGAGAAAATGAAGCAGCGTACCGAGCGTCTCTTTGATGTTTTGGGGGCGTTTGAATGTCATACCGTCATAACGGGCCATCAGAGCAGCGCTCCTTCCATCTGGGAATGATAGATTTCCCGGTAGATTGTGTTGTCATTCAACAGGGATTCATGGGTGCCGACGGCGTTGATCCGTCCGTCTTCCAGTATGACGATGCGGTCTGCATGCATGATGGACGTGATGCGCTGGGCGATGATGATCTTGGTCATCGACGGATAGTGTTCGCGCAGATTGTCGCGGATCATCGCTTCCGTGCGGACATCTACCGCGCTGGTGGAGTCGTCAAAGATGAGGATCTTCGGGTGCTTCAGCAGTGCGCGGGCGATGCAGACGCGCTGTTTCTGTCCGCCGGAAAGGCCGGCCCCGCCCCGCCCCAGTTTTGTCTCGTAACCTTCGGGCTTTTCCATGATGAAATCATCCGCCGCGGCATCGCGGCAGGCTGTCCTCAGTTCAGCCATGGAGGCATTCGCTTTTCCCCAACGCAGATTTTCGGCAATCGTACCGGAGAAGAGCGTGTTCTTCTGCAATACCACGCCGACAGCGTCGCGCAGGCGAACCAGGGGATAATCTTTGACGGGCTGCCCGTCAATGCGAAGTTCGCCTTCGGTCACGTCATAGAGGCGGGGGATGAGCTGAATCAGGGAGGTTTTCGCGGAACCTGTGCCGCCGATGATGCCGATGGTTTCACCGGCGCGGATGTTCAGGTTGATATCCGAAAGCACGTATTCCGGCGCGGAGGAGCTGTATTTGAAAGAAACATGATCGAATTCCATCCCGCCATGCTCGACGTTGATGTCCCGCGCCTTGTCATCTGTGATGTCGATCTTCTCGGCGAAGACTTCGCTGATGCGGGCGACGGACGCGGCGGAGCGGGTAATGAGCATCAGCACATTGGACATCATCATCAGGGAATTCAGTGCCTGCCGCAGATAGCTGAGAATACCTGTCAGTGCGCCGATGGTCGTTTTCCCTTCAAGACAGAGCTTCCCTCCGAAGAGAAGCATAAGGCAGATGACAGCGTAAACGCCGAACTGCATGAGCGGCGTGCTCAGCGCGGTGATGCGGTTGGACTTTTCCGTAATGTCCCGCTGCTCGGCGTTGACGGCAAGGAACTTTGCTTCTTCGTAATCTTCGCGGCAGTATGCTTTGACGATTTGGATCGCGGTCAGGTTCTCACGGATGATCAGGTTGAGATGGTCAACGGATGCCTGCTGTTTGTAATAGAGCGGGCGGACATGCTTGATGATGAGGAACATGCCGATGCTGAGAACAGGCAGGGCGATGAGGTAAATGAGCGTCAGCCTGGCATCAAGAATCAATGAAAAGATGACAGTGCAGAGGATGGTGACGGGAGCGCGGGTGCCGGGACGGATGCCGCTCGTGATCATGTTCTGCACGATCTGCACATCCCCCGTCAGGCGCGTCATCAGGCTTGAGGCGCGGAAGTGATCGGCGTTGGCGAAAGAATACAGCTGTACTCGCTCAAACTCCGCCCGGCGCAGTTCCGCCGCGAAGCCCTGTCCGCCCTTTCCGATCAGCTTTGCGTATGTGCGTCCAAGCATCAGTGCGGTGAACGCCAATACCAACATGACGGCGCCGGAAAGGAACACGCGTCGGCTGTCCCCTTTCACGACGCCGTTGTCAATGATATCGGCGATCACCAAAGGGATCACCATTTCAACACTGTCTTCAAGAGCCAGGCAGATAAAAGCCCCGACCAGAAGTTTTTTGAATTTTCTCAGATACGGAGAAATTTGTTTAAACAATTTTCTGCCTCGGTCAAAAATATCAGATTATTTCTCATAAAAAAACGCGGAAACGCAGCCCGTTTCCGCGGCCGGATTCTGATTTAATGAGCTTTCGGGATGCGCAGAGAAAGGCAGCTCAGACCGCCGTCCTGTTTTTCGATCTCGCTCATCGGGACGGTGATAATCTCATAACCGGCTTCCGTGAGCATTTTCTGCGTTTCCGGGAAACCCTCTGCCATGATGACATGACCGTTGACTTCAACGCAGTTCGCGGCGTATTTCTCGTTTTCGGGGGTGACGAGTACGCGGTATCCCTGATAGGCGGGGAAGTCCTTGAACTCCGGCACGCAGATCACGGTGTGTCCGCTCAGGCAGCTCATGCCGGTGGAGAGATGCAGAATGTTGACGGAGCGAATATTGCAGAAAGCGCAGGTGTACCCCTGACGGGTGAGGAAGGCTTCCATTTGGCGGGCGCCCTCGTCATTCGTGCGCTTGGAAAGCCCGATGAAGTAATGATTCCCGTCACGGCAGATGTCGCCGCCTTCAAGCGTGCCCGGGTGCTTGATCTCGCTGACCTTACCGTGATAAAAAGCTTCCACCAACGGGCGCATACGGATCTCTTCGCCCTGTCTGGCGGGCAGGCACGGCGCAGGCATAATGGCTTCATGATCGGTCAGGATCGCTTCGTCTTCGGTGAAACAGGAATCCGGATAGTCATTGTCTTCCGGCAATACGGTGACATCCACGCCGCAGCGGCGCAATGCCGCGACATATTTCGCGTGCTGTTCTTTGGCAAGAGCAATATCCGGCTTGCCAAGCAGCCCGTGCGTCAATCCTTCGGCAAATCTGCCGCAGGGGGGGCGTGTGATCGCGCTTCGGTATTCCATAATAAGCATCTCCTGTAAACAGTTTTTTCTTATCTCCGCTTTGATTATAACAAACACGGTGCTTACGTTCCGAAATCGGTTATTCGGAGGCAACAGACTTGACAAGGATGTCACGCAGCGGGTACGTAAGGGCGGATGGCGCAGATTTTTCTTTTTGATGCGCTCCCTTATTTCCTGCCGTTGACGGTCTCAATGAAGACGCGCTCCAACGCTTCCGCGGCAGTATCGCGGCTGAATTTTTCACGAATGGCGCGCTGACCGTTTGCGCCCATTTTCCGGCATTCATTTGGATCCGCAGAGAGCTTCAGCACGGCGTCCGCTAACGCTTGCGGGTCGCCCGGCTCAACGAACACGCCGGCCCGGTTGGATTCTACGACTTCGCGGATGACCCCGTCAATCTGGCAGATCACCGGGTCGCCGCAGGCCATAATGTCGAAGACTTTGTTCGGGTAGGTCGTTTTGAACATATCCAGCTTCTTGAGGATGGCGAGACCGGCGTCTTCGGCCGCCATAACCGCTGCGATTTGATCTTTCGCGACCGGCGGGACGAAGAGAACATTGTCAAGCTGCCTGTCCGCTTTGATCTGCTCCAGGCGGGTTTTATCCTTGCCGCTGCCCACGAAGACAAAACGGATGCCTGCGTGATCGCGCAGCAGTTCCGCCGCCTTTAATACGGTTTCCAGGTCGTTCGCGGGACCGTGGGCGCCGCTGTACATCACGACGAAGTCATTGCCCAGTCCGTATTCCTCACGGAAGGCTCTGCCGTCTCCGGCGTTCGCGAACATATCCGCGTCCGCTCCGTTCGGAACCAGATCCGCAGTTTTGCCGCAGATGTCATTAATGAAGGGAATGAAGCCGGGGGAGTTGACAATCATTCGGTCGGCGTGGGTATAAAGAAAACGCTCGAGCCATTGCGACATTCGGATCAGCGCAGGGTTCTTCAGCGCACCCATGGCAATGGCGAACTCCGGCCACATGTCGCGTATCTCCAATAGAAACGGGCAGTGCTTCCAACGGGAGACGCGGAAAGCGGTCCATGCCTGGAAGAGGTTCGGCGAAGTGCCCCAGACGAGGTCAACATCTTTCACGCCCAACGCGGTGAAAAAGGACGATGCCATGAAAGAGAAGAATGTCATCAGCCGCGGAACGAAGCCCTTGTGCATTCCGGAACTCGTTCGACAGTAGCGGATCTCAATGTTCTCGGCGTATTGTTCGACTTTGCTCTCTGCGGACTGATCCGCTTTGTTCTCGCCTGTGAGATAGCTGACGGAACTTGTGATGATGGTGACGCGGTGACCGCGGGCGGCAAGGCGGCGGGCAAACTCAATGTGGCGCGTCCCTCCTGCTTCGCCTGTGGTGACAAATGCCTGATGGATGAGAAGGATGTGCAAAGTAATTTCTCCGTGGGTTACTTTTTCGGAAGGATTAGGGTCTCAATTCGTAACGGCGCGGCGCCGTGAGCGGTCAGGATCACGGAAAGCGCGGGTTCTTTTTCACTGTAAGTCGGTGAGTACCAACCGCAAAGGCCGTCCTCCTCGGAGTTCAGCGTCCCGCTGCCCCGACCTGTGGAGAAGACGCAGTTCCCTGCGCGGACAATCCGCAGAATGAAGGGAAGGTTGGACTTGAAGCTCAGGCTGATCCTTTCCAGCAGCAGCCTGCCGTTTTTGTTGTACAGGAAGGTTTGATCCGGCAGCAGCCAGTGAAGACGCCAAACATGCTCGGCATACCCTTTATTGCTCAAGGGGAGAATGTCGTCGCTGATGAGGAAACCGTCTTCTTCGGGGACGATTGCCCGGCTGTGACTGATGGACAAGTCGGAATAGGCACTGTGCTCGGCAGAAATCTGCCCGTCTTCGCGGCAGAGGATCTTGCAGCTGTCGCGGTTCAGCCAGAGGAATTTGCCCGCGTCCGTCATCGGTTCACGCCGGTCAATGGTCAGAACATTGTGGCAGAAAACGGATTTGAAGCGGTTTGCCATGTCCTCTGCGCCGGAATAGCGGAATGTTCCCGCGTCAATCAGTTCATTCACGCCGTTGAACCACACGTCCGCATGAAGACGGTCGGCATGGGCGGGACGGCCGCGGAAATTCTCAGACAGCATCAATGCACGGGCACTGCCGTTTGTCAGGGAGAGCGGGCTGACAGGTTCGGGAAGCGCGTCCGTTACCCGTTCGTGCGCGTCCATCCAGACGCTGAGTTCGTCCCACTTTCCCGCGGGGAAGAGCTTTTTGCCGAGGAAGATCATGCTTCCGGCCTGCAGGGTCGGGCGGTAATCCGCGTATCCGCTGCCGAAATCGAAGAGCAGCGAGCCGTCATTGTGACCGATGTTCGAGCATTTCCCGGAGGCGGGATCAACCCAGGCGTTGAGCCAAGTTACCGACGCGGCGAGCTTCGGCAGCAGTTTCTTCGGCCAGGTATCCCCCTGCAATCGCAGCAGACGGTCAACCCAGATGATGAGCTGCAACGCCAGACGGTGATAATTCGCGCTTTGCTGAATGTAGCAGCCGTTCGCGGCGAATTGGTCATTGACCGCCCGCAGGAATTCACGGCGTCCGACACGCTGCCATTTTGGGGCATCTTTTGCTTCGGGAAGAACCGCTGCCGCAGTCATCAATGCCGCCGCTTCGCTGAGAAGGTGATTGTTGCGCTGGGATCGGGCGTAGATGAGCGTACCCATGATGCGGCGGGCGTGTGCTGAGATGGTCTTTGCGGCCAGGACGCACCGTTCTTCCTGCACCTCGGCGTGCTTCGCGGAGGTCAGGTAGATTTTGTTGCCCTGCGGCAGCTGTAAAAACAGACTTGCGGCGAAGGCGATATTGATGAGACGGATACCGACTTCCTGCGCGGATTCCCAATTTTCTCCCAGATTGACGGGGTTTTTGCGGTTGAATTCTGTGACACGTTCCCAGAAAATGTTCTCGGAGAGGCCGCTGCGGCTCAGAGCCTCGCTGCGCATGAGTGCATCCACCCAGCAGAAACGCGCCGGCTCCCAAATGAGTTTCAGATCCGGAACCGGGATTTTCTCCTTCGCGGACCAGTGACGGCTGCCGTTGATCGGGTTCAATTCCAGCGCGACAGCCTTCTTCCCTCCGAAAGGATGATATGTCCCCATGCGGATCTCGCCCGCTTCGGCGAAAACGCTGTCCGAATCCGCGCTGAGATAGGGGCGGATTTCGTCCTGCGCCGGGATCGGCAGCGGATGAAACTCACCGTGATCCTTCTCAAGGCGGCAGGGGTAGTATGGCATGACGGTGCGGTAAATGCCGGACTTCAGCAGTCCGCGGTAGACCGCGTCACGTGCGACAGGCAGCGGTCCGAGTTCAAGGATGCTTCGCAGCGCCAAAGAAACGCGGTTCATTCGGAGCTCTCCGTGCCGGGTTCGGTGCCGAGTTCGTTCAGGGTGCTGAGCGGCGGCAGCATGATCCGATCCTGTTCACGGATGGATTCCAACACGGCGAAACAGGCGTTCATGCCCGCGAAAATCTGTTCGCAGGGAACAGGTGCTTCACCGCCGTTGAGCGCGGCGTTCATGAATGCGTGCCACGATGCGGCGTGTCCCTTGTTCTGCCCCATATTCTTTTCCGTGTGATGATTGCCGTCATGCCATGTTTCCAGGGAACGGTAGTCATTCAGAACGGCGATTCGTCCGCCGCTGAATACCTGTACCTGTTCCTTGGCGCAGGATTTGTCGCCGTTGGCGAGGTACTCAATCGTGCCGATGGAACCGTTCTCGAAAGCGATTTGAATGGAAACATTATCACCGTTGTAGCGTCCGCTGTCCGGCAGGGAGAAAGCGTTGACCTGTGTCGGCAGGGAGCCGCAGAGCCAGATCAGATAATCAATAAAGTGGCATCCTTCGCCGAGAATCCGTCCGCCGCCGATTTCGGGATCCTGCGTCCAGTGGGACGTGGGGATGAAGCCGGCGTTGACGGTGTAACGCATGGCAAGTGCTTCCGGGCTTTTGGAAATGAATTCCTTCAGCTTGACGCTCAGCGGAGCGAAACGGCGGTTATATCCGACCATGTAAAGCCGCTCCGGATGGGCGTTGACGCAGCGGTAAACCGCGGCGAGTTCCTCCGGCGTCAGGGCGGCGGGTTTCTCACAGTAGACATTTTTCCCCGCCTCAAGGGCGCGGATGGTTTGCGATGCGTGGACGCAGTGCGGCGTCAGCAGTACGGCATCGGTGACGGCGGGATCGGCGAGAATGGCATCCCCGCCCGCTTCCACTTGTTCGAAACCGAATTTCTCGGCGCAGTGGCGCGCTTTGCCGCCGTTCCCGGAGGCGATGGAGCGCAGAATGTATGGATCTTTGGCGGCGTTCGCCTTGAGCATCGGCAGGAACGTTGCGCCGGCGTAGTTGCCCGCGCCGAGTACGCCGATGACACGCTTGCCTTCAGCACCTGCACGGACGGGCTTCACCGGGACGGCTGCGCGAACGGGTTCGCCTTTGCCGGAGTATTGCAGCAGCACGCCGAGGAACGGTTCGCCGAGCTTGCCCGTGATCAGCTCATAAGCCTTTTCGCCTTCCTCAATCGGTACGCGATGGGTGATCAGCGACTTGACGTTCATTTTCCCGTCTGCGAGGAGATCCAGGAAGGCTTCCATGTTGCGCCCTTCCGTCCAGCGGACAAAACCGATGGGGTAGTCCTGTCCCTTTTCCTCATAACTGTTGTCATAGCGTCCCGGACCGTAGGAACGGGAAACCACGACACGCAGTTCTTTTTCATAGTAAATCTTCCGCGGGATCGTCAGCCCGACAGCGCCGATGGCAGTCACCTGTCCGCGGTCCCGGCAGAGCGTTCCCGCCAGTGTGATGGAGTCATTATCCTTGCTTCCCGCGCAGATGAGAACATGGTCATAGCCCCGACCGCGGGTGAATTCAGGCGTCAACGCCTCAATCTCATCGCGGCGGCAGGCGTTCACGCCGAACTGCTTTGCCTGCGCGATTTTGGATTCGGAGATATCCATGCCCATAACCCGGCAACCCGCCGCTTTGGCGATTTGGACTTCCATCAGGCCGAGAAGCCCGAGTCCGATGACGAGAACCGTGTCATTCAGCTGAGGCGCGGCGAGACGCAGTCCGTGCAGCGCAACGGAGCCGAGTGTGGCAAAGGCGGCTTCATCAAGGTCAACCCCTTCGGGCAGCTTCGCCAGCAGATTGCGGGGTACCACTTCGTATTCGGCATGGACGGCGTGGTTGCCGCCGCCGCAGGCGACACGATCCCCGACCTTGAATCCCGGCATGTCATCGCCGAGTGCGACAATCGTCCCGGCGGAGGAGTACCCGGGGAACATGGGCTGATCAAGGCGGTTGAAGGCGGCTGTCACGGAGTTGATGATGCCCTCCCGCTGCGCTTTGTTGATCACCTGCTTGACCAGATCCGGACGCGACATGGCTTTGCCGGCGAGACTCTTCTCGGAGAACTCGACAAGCGTGCGCTCCGTGCCGGCGGACACAAGCGAATAGGCAGTGCGAACCAATGCGCAGCCCTTTCCCGGTCTCGGAATCGGAAGCTCCTTGACTTGTGTTTTGCCGTTTTTCATGTTCTGAAAAAGCTGTTTCATGCGCATCTCCCCCGAATGTGGTTATTTTCAGTCCTATTATAACAGGCAAAAACGGAAAAGACAGTCAGGAGTTAGGGAGAGCGCGGTTGGGGAGCGGTTCCCGGTTCATTCATTCCCGAATCCCGACTGCTTTTGCCCGTGCTATAATTGGCGGTATGGAAATGAAAGTGATCGCACGCATCCGCAGTGATTTTCCTGCCAAGTTCGGCATTCCGCGGCAGGCGGGTTTGGCACCGCACCTGCTCGCGCGCGTTGTCTTCGAGCCCGAATACCGAAACGCAGAAGCACTCCGTGGGCTGGAAGGATTCGAGTATATCTGGCTCATCTGGGAATTCTCCGAGAGCAGGAGGGAAACCTGGTCGCCGACGGTACGTCCGCCGCGTCTGGGCGGGAACATGCGTATCGGCGTCTTCGCCACACGTTCACCATTCCGTCCCAACCCGATCGGGCTTTCCGCAGTTCGTCTGGAAAGCATCGTTCGTAATCCTGAAGACGGTCTGACGCTGGTTGTTTCCGGCGCGGACCTGATGGACGGTACGCCGATTTACGACATTAAGCCGTACATACCTTACACCGACGCGCATCCCGATGCCGCGGGCGGATTCGCTGCCGCGCCGGACAGGACGCTGACGGTCAATATTCCCGCCAACCTGCTGCCGCAGATTCCGGCGGAGAAACGGGAGGCGCTGAAGGAAGTCCTGGCGCAGGATCCCCGTCCCTCATACCGTGCGGACGGCGATCATGTTTACGGCGTATGGTTCGCGGGATACAATGTGCGGTTCAGCGTCAGTGACGGTGTGCTGACGGTATGCGGCATCGAGAAGCTATGAACCGCCGCTTCCGTCTCGCGCTGTGCTCCTGCGCGGCGTTTGTCTTTTCCTTTTGGCTGCTGGTTTTTGAAGGCATCGGTTCGCTGCCGGATATCTCCGCGCTGAACGGTATTCTTGCGGGGAACGCCTCTGTTCCGGTCAAAAACCTGAAAGGCGATCTTCTTTTTGAATATGCTCCGCCGCCATACGGGGAGATGATCCCGGTGACGCTTGATGAAGTCTGTGATGAGCTGATCGCGGCCACTGTCGCTGCGGAAGACCGTACTTTTTTCTCGAACCCCGGTTATTCTCCCTCAGCCATACTGCGCGCTTTCATTCAGAACCTGATCCTGCGGCGCACCTATTCCGGTGCATCCACGATCACCCAGCAGGTCGTCAAAAACATTCTCATCCCGCCCGCAGAACGCTACTCCCGCAGTGTCGGACGCAAGACAAAGGAAATTATTCTCTCGGCGGCTGTCTCACTCAGGTACAGCAAAGAGGAGATCCTTACGCTCTATTTGAATCAGATCTATTACGGCAATGGCGCGGTTGGCGCGGAGAAAGCCGCTGAAAACTGTTTCGGCGTGTCAGCCTCATCCCTGACCGAGTACCAGGCTGCCTTCATCGCCGGACTTCCGCAAGCTCCGAACTACTATGCCGGCAATCCGGAGGCCGCCGCTGTCCGCGCCGAGGAAGTCCTCAATCTCCTTTACCGCGGCGGCTGTGTTCAGGTCAACAGCGCAGGCGGAACATACTGTCCGTAAGGGCTGCTGCGGATTCAGGACTTGGGGAACAGAAAAAATCAGAGACATTTCCTCATGCTGACTCCCAACTGTTTTTGTTTCTCTTGACTTTTTGCGGAAAACAGGATTTAATAGGATTGTCCGCGGCAGGCTTTCGGGGGACCCCCTCGTCCGAAATGTCCTTGGCCGCGGATATTTATTTACCGAATCGGTGAAGTCCCGTGTTTTTCCCAGCTTTGACACGGTCACTATGATATACTTTTGTTTATGGAGCAAATCGAATCGTTTCTGAAAAATTGGCCGCGTGCCGTTCTGCTGATGATCCTCGGCGGCGTTATCGGACTGCACGTTTGGCTGTTCTCCCCGAAAACCTATACCGCTTCCGTGACGCTGGCGGTCGGCATTGATTACAACCGCACCGGTACCCTCTCCGAGCTGCAGGAGGATCGTCTGCTGGGTATTTCCGAAGATATCATTCATTCCGATGAAGTCATGGCGGTTCCTTACGAACTGTCCGGTGAGACGGATTACGAAGCGTTCTTTCGCCGTACCGCTGTCTCCCGTACCAACTCCGCATGGACGATGTCTGTCAGCGGAAGTGACGCGAAACTGACGGGCGAATTGGCACTGGCATGGCTTGACGCCGCGCATGAACGACTGCTTGATGCGCAGGAACACGCAATTAAGGCTGAGGCATTGCGAAATGAGCTTGAGGGACTGACCCGCTGTGTGCAGTACAGCGCGGAGAATGTCCCTGCTTCCGTCTGCCCTGTGGTTGAGGAAGGAACCCTTGATAAATACGCCGCGCGGATTATCGTGGAAGAAAACGTCTCTCACGGACTGCCCTCCGCGGTGCGTGTGGGCGCGTCAAACCCCAACGAACTCATACTGAAGCCTGCCTCCCGCGGCGCCGCTTTTGACACGCTGCTCGGCGCGCTTTGCGGGTTGATTGCCGCTTTCGCTTTCTCCTTTGTACGGTTCCCGGCGGGAAAGGAACGCCAATGAAGACATTCATCCGCGGACTTGAGGCATGGAAGGGATGGGATGCCGTCTGGGCGGTGCTTGTGCTGCTCCTGCCGCTGACTTCCGTCCCGATTATCGTGAAGCTCGTGCGTTCGGATGTTGTCGCCGCGCCTTCCGCGCTCATCCTGCCGCTGATCTTGGTTGGCTGGGCACTGCCCGCGCTGATTACGGGAAAGAAACTGCCGGACGATTCGCGTCCGCTGATTCTCTTCTTCCTCGCGGCACTGCTGATGACGGCGGTCTCGTTTTTCCGTGTCATTCCCGAATATAAGAACAATTCCCCGCTGAACGCCTCACTCTCCGCGCTGATTACACTCGGGATCGGGGTCTGCTTTTACCTCGTCTCCCTGCTGCGGCATGACAGTTCCGAACGGCTGGCGTACACTTTCCGCCTGCTGACCGTTTCGGGCGTTGTGGTTTGTCTGTGGACACTGGTGCAGGCTTTTTGCTGGTATAAAGATCAGTGCTATCCCGAATGGATGAAGACGATTCAGTTTGCACTCTCCATCGGCTCGCTCTACCGTCAACGCTTTGTCGGTTTCACCTTGGAACCTTCCTGGCTGGCGCATCAGCTGAATTTGCTTTATCTCCCCTGGTGGTTCGCCGCTTCCGTCACCGGATATTCCGGCTTCCGATTTCGCCGCGGGTTCCTCACTGTTGAGCGGATCTGCCTGCTGTTTGGGGTTACGGTGCTGTTCCTGACCCTTTCCCGCGTCGGTTTAATGGCGTTCCTGCTGACGGTCTGCTTCTGTGCCGCGGTGCTTGTCCGCCGCCTGATCCGTCGTCATACGAAGAGCCGCGCCGCCGCGCTCGGTGCGTATTTCGGCGTCTTCCTTGGAATTGTTCTCTGCGGCTGGATCGTCCTGCGTCTGCTGATGAAGCTCGATTTCCGTATGGCGGGGCTCTTTGACATTCATCTCAAGGGACGTTCCGACGCGGTGCTGTACCTTGCCGAAAAGCTCAGCCTCGCCGCGCGCTTCGTTTATTGGGACGGCGGCATCTCGGTCTTCAACGCCTACCCGCTGACAGGAGTCGGACTCGGACATGCCGGTTTCTATCTGCCCGCGCTGCTGAATAACTACGCTTATCGTCTTATTGAAGTGCAGGCACTGCTCTATCGTTCAAACACACTGCTGAATATCAAATGCCTGTGGATTCGTATTCTCGCGGAGACAGGCATTATCGGCTTCGCTTTCTTTTTCATCTGGTATCTCAAACATCTGCTCGGTTGCCTTGTGCAGCTGAATGACCCACTGCCGGTCAGCCGCACTGCCGCCTGGATGGGCTGCTTTGCCCTGATCGCCTTTATCCCGGAGGGGTTCAGCCTGGACACTTTCGCACTGCCGTACATTTGGTTCAGCGCGGGCATGGCTGCTGCCGGATGTCTGCTCAGGGAGGATAATTCATGAGAGTACGCCTGTGGCTGATTGCATTCTTCTTTATTCTCTTCGCCGTGCGGACTGTTTCTGCGGATGAACTTTCGGCAGAGCCGCTGCCGAACGATGCCCGGCAGACTGCGCTGTTCCTGGGTGAGATTGATGCGTTGCCGGAGGCGGATTTTTCCGAAGCACCGGCGTACCC
>CAVESB010000005.1:24905-60912 GCA_963618265.1 bacterium | reverse complement strand
ATTGTCAAGGTTCTTTCGCTGCCCTCTCTTTCGGGCAACAGAGATAATTATATGCGTCCCGCCAATCCCGTCAAGGGATTTTCTCAAATTCGTGATATTGAGTTTTTCGCGGGGGATACGGGGGCATTTCCTTTATCCGCAATGCCGTTTTTTCGGCATCAGTGTCCGCTGAGACGGCGATAGAAGGCGGCAACGGTGGCGGAGACAATGGATTTTTCGGCGCGTCTCTCGATAATCGCACGGTTGGCATCGGCGGCGTCGGCACGGAGTTTTGGATTGGAGATGGCGCAGAGAATGGCGTTGGCAAGCTGCTCCGGGGAATCGGGCTCGACGAGAATGCCGTTCACGCCGGGGGTGATCCATTCGCGAATGGACTCAATGTCACCGGCGACGGGAAAGCAACCGAGGGACATGGCTTCAAGCAGGGAGTTCGGGGTGCCGTCATGCTGGCTGACGGAAACGGTACATTCGGCGCGGCGGAAAAGGGGCCATAGGTCGTTCTGGTTCAGCGTCGGCAGCAGCACGACGTTCTTCTCGATTTTCAATTTGTCCACCCATTCCAGGGCTTCGGGCTGTCCCGCCATGGAGCAGCAGAGGAAGAGGGTGTTCGGCGCACGGCTCAGGACGATCGGAATGCTTTTAAAGAAGGTGTCGTTGCGCACGGATCCGGTACGAAAGCCGCGCGGATTGATGACGATGTGCCAATCCTGCGGCAGCCAGCCGAGATGAATCTGTCCGTCGTCGGCGGTCAGGCTGATATCGCTGAGGGAGATGCCGCCGTTTCCGGGGACGACGAGCGTCTGTTTTTCGGGATCGAAGCCCCATATTTTCCCCAAACGGATGTCACGGGCGGCATCGGCGGCGAGGGCATCGGCGCGGCGCAAAACTTTTTTGGTCTCGTGCCCCATCAACGCGGAGCCTTTGGCGTGCAGGGTCAGGTCGTTGCCCCAGATGCTCACAGCGAAGGGAATGCCTTTCGGCAGGCAAGCGCCGAGCATCCCCTCAAACGGAATCCGCAGGGCGTGGACGGCGTCGGGTTTGACTTTTTTGATGATGCGGCGCAGCTTGATGCCGTAAAAGGGAACGGTCAGCGGGCCGATGAGGTAGCGGATTTTCAGCAAGCGGGGACGGAAGCGGGCGATCAGACCTTTTCGTCCGCTCGGCGCGGCGGCGGACTGCCCGGACTGCGGCGCGGCGGGCGCGGACGCTTTTTTCTTCCTCCCGAATCCGGCGAATGCCACGGGAATGATATAGAAGGCGGAGACTTTTTCCGGGCGGGCGCAAGGGTAGGTGGAGACCAGGCAGACGTCAATGTTCACGCCGGTCATGGTCTCAATCCAGCGTCGGGTGATGGGACTGCGCCCGTCGGCAATCAGCATGATTTTCATTTCCGCGCTCCGTTCTCTTTGACAGATTCCACCGCTTTGGCGAAAACGGCAGCCATCGCCTCAAGGTTGATTTCCTCGGAGACAATGCGGAATGACTCCGCGCCCATTTGCCGCAGACGGACGGGATCCGCCAGCAGTTCGCGCATGGCGGCGGTCAGGGATTCCTGCGAACCGGGGGCGACCTGAATCCCATTCTGCGGACGCACGAGATCCGCCTGCGTGCCGTCCGCTTCCGCGGCGATCAGCGGCAGGGCGGATGCCATGGCCTGTTGAAGGGCAAGCCCGCCCGTACCGGGAAGTACAAACAGATCCGCATGGTCGAATATCGCGGTCAGCTCAGCACCGTATTTCGCGCCGAAGAATTCTGTCTCGGGATAGGTTTCTTTTGCGAAGGCTTCCAGTGCCGCCCGTTCGGGACCGTCTCCGACAATCCATAAGGCGGGACGGGACTCCTGCTCCGCGCAGGCGCGAATGAGCAGGTCAAGGCGTTTGCGGGCTTGAAGTCTGCCGACATACAACACAACCGGAGAGCAGAGGAAGCAGTCTGCGGGACGGTTCGGCATCGGACGTTTCGGACGGGGTGCTGCGGCGTTGCAGGCGGTGAAGATGCGTTCCGCGGGGAAGCCGGCGTTGATATAACTCTGCTTTCCGGCGGAGGAATAGGTGATCAATGCGTCAAAGCCCGCCAGATGCGAACGCAGCAACGAACCGCCGGTGCTGCCGGTACCCAATCCCCAGCCAATGACGGGACGGCGGCGCGAACGCATCCACCACGCCGCGAAGGCGGACATCGGGTAGCGCATATTGGCTTCGATAATGAGCACCTCGGGATCGGTCTTTTTGAGCCAGTCCATCAAGTCGCGCTGAATACAGAGATAGAATTTCCCCGAAAAGAGATGCAGATTGTCCGCACGGTGAAGCACGGCCTTTTCCGGCGCACGGGAGCTGTCAATCATCTCGTCTGCGCGGGGACTGCCGGCATACAATGCCAACCCGCCCGGCAGGGTCTCCGCCAGTAGGTCAAAAAGGGGAACGCGGTATCCGGCGAGGACGCGCTGCGTCAATCCAACGGTCATGGATGAACCTCCGCGTGAGAACCCGAAGCGTCTTTCACGACCTCAATGCTTGAGGTGAACGCTTCCTTGAGTTCGGGCAAGTGGGTGATAATGAGAATCTTCTCAAATTCTCCGCTGACGGTGTTGATCGCCTCGACAAGACGCTGTCGGCCTTCCTCGTCCTGACTGCCGAAACCTTCATCAATGACAAGGGTCTGCAAACGGGAACCGGCGCGGCGCGCCAGCAGTTTGGAGAGGGCAAGGCGAACGGAGAAGTTGATGCGGAAGGCTTCGCCGCCGGAAAACATATCGTACTCACGGGTGCCGTAAGCGTCGGAAATGAGAATATCCAGCGTCTGTTTTTTCCCTTCGGCGGATTTGGAGGCGTAGGCGGCCTCGGTGCGGAATTGCAGGCTCATGTCTCCGTCGCTGAGCTGCTGCAGGATGTCGTTGGCTTTCTCCTCAAGCTCCGGGAGCGCCTGCTCCATCAGCAGCGCGGGAATGCCCTTGACGCCGAACGCCTTGACCAGGTCTTTGTAACCGTTGATCAGGTCGTTGGTTTCTTTTTCCTTTAAGCGGTTCTTTTCCAAAGTCTCACGCACGCCCGTCAGCACAGCAACAAGCTGCCGCGCCACGCCGAGATCCCTGTTGAAATTCTTGACTGCCTCGCTTGCACTCTCGTAAGCGTGATCCGCCGCTTCCAGATCGGGCACGGTCTGCCGGTAAAGAGAGAGTTCTTCCTCCGCGGTTTTCCGCTTCTCACAAGCCGCCTGCAGATCCTCTCGGGCGGTTTTCACCTGCTCTGCGAAGTTATTGACCATTTCACGGGCGGGTCCCTCCGCGCCGACAGCCAGTTGAACCGCCTGATAGCGCGCCTCAACATCGGCAAGGGACGCTGCCTTGCGTTTCAACTCCTCGTGCGCGGCCGGATCGTAATGGAGGGCGGCGAGCTGCTCCTCAATAATATGCAGTTTCTGCCGTTCCTCAAGGGCAAATTCGCCTGCGGGAACAAGACGGCGCAGGGTTTCAAGTTCGGTTTTTTCGTCCCGTTCCCAATCAGCAATGGTTTTCTCCGCGTTAGAGAGCTGAATACGCCACGCGCTGATTTGACGCTCCGCTTCGTTGAGCTTTTCCTGCTCAGCTTCCAGAAGGTTTTTCCCGGCGTTCTGCTCTTCCTGTTCGGCTTTCAGCGCGTCGACTTTTTTCCCCTCCTCAACGAAGCAAAGCCGCAGGAATTCAATCTCCGCGGCGATCAAGTCACGGCAATCCACGAAGAGATGTCCGTCGCGGACAAGGGTCTCATATTCGTCCCGCTCTTCCCGCTCCAAGTCGGCAAGGATTTGCTCCGTATTTTTAAGCTGTGCCTGAATTTCACGAATTTCCGGCGTCAATTCGTTAAGCTTCTTCTGCTTGCGCTCAAGCTCCGCCTTCTGCGCGGTCTTGTCAGCCTTTTCAGCTTTCAGCGCAGTCAGCTTGCGGTTGTCGGTTTGGTATGCAAGGCGCAAGGTTTCGAGTTCCGCTTCAATCTCACGGCTGTATTCAGCCAGATGCGCTTCGTCAAGGTCTCTGCCGCAGAACGGGCAGGGCATCCCCAGCCCGGCTTGATAGGCGTCGCGCTTTTTGTTCTTTTCGTTCGCCTCTTTGGTCAACTGCTCACGATGCGAATTGGTCTCGGAGATTTCCGCTGCAAGTTCAAGCAGACGGTCGTTGAGCGCGGGCAGGTCCGCACATTCCGCGCGCAGGGACTGCTCTTCGGGAAGCAGTCCGTCGAGTTTCGCCCGCAGCTCCGTTTGTGCCTGCGTTTGACGATTGTAACCGATGAGTTTCTGCTGCTTCTCAACGGCTTTCGCACGCAACTGTTCGCGGCGCGAGGTTCTTTCTGCGATTTCACGCGCCAGTTCCGGCAGACGTGCGCTGACAGCGGGAAGCTCCGCGCAGTCCCTGCGTAAAACCTCCGCATCACGAACACCTTGCGCAAGCTGCGGAACAAGCACTGCTTTGTCCGCAACAGCCTTTTGATAAGCCGGTTCGCGCCGTTCCAAGGCAGCAAGCCGGTCGGATAAACGCCGGCTTTCCGCTCTGATCGCCGTGTTCAGGTTCTCCCTTGTCCCCGAAAGGCTGTGATAAGTCAGCGCAGTGTTGGACATTGCCTGAAGGGCGGTTTTGATCTCCCCCAGACGGAGGTAATCCTGTGCCGCCTGTTCTCTGTCTTCCAGCCGCTTCTCAATCTCTGCCAAAGATGCCTGTTTTTCCGCAAGCTGCCGCTCAAGGCCTTGCAGGCTCTTTGTCTTTCGGCTCTCATCAGCGCACAGCGTTTCAAGGAGCTGTTGTTTTCCGCGCAGGGTCTCATCAGCGGATTTGGCCGCGTTATAGTTCGCCCGTGCAACTTTCTGTTCTTCCTCAGCGAATTTCAGTGCCGCTTCAACCTCGGCAAGATGACTGAGACGCTGCGGCTCTTCGTCCAGTTCTGTTTGGTTTCGCTCAATTTCCGCCTGAATGGTCTGCTGTCTGTACTCCGCTTCCTTCTGTTTATCCATGGCGGCGAGACGGTAAGTATCCCAAATGTCAAGGTTCAGGATGCGGTTCAGGATCTTCTTGCGCTCGGCGGGTTTGGCGCTCGTGAATTGGTCGGCGTGACCCTGCAGGAAGAAGGAGGCGTTGATGAAAGTCTCGTAATCCATCCGCAGGATATCAGCAATCTGTCCGGTGGTCTCAAGCCCCTTTTTCGCAGAGATCACGCGCCAGACGGGGTCATCCGCATCGCGGGTCAGCAAGTCCACTTTCATGGGCTTGCCGAACGGCTTCTCACGCTGAACCCGGTAAAGGCGATCCTCGAACAGGAACTCGAACGTGACCCGTGCGGTTCTGTCCTCGCTCACGGTGTTGATGATATCGTCGCCGTTCTTTGCCCGTGCTTTACCGAAAAGCGCCCAGGTCATCGCGTCCAGCAGGGACGACTTGCCCGCCCCGTTGTTTCCCAATATCACAGCCACATGCAATGGCGTGAAATCGAGCTCCACGGGTTCGCGGTATGAGAGAAATCCGCTGACGGATAACCTGATCGGGATCATCCCTGTGAATCCTCTGCCTTTACGGATTCGGCTTCCGCGGTTTCGTTATCCGCTTCGGCATTTTCATCGCCGCCCGGATGCCGGCTGACGATCACGCGGTCTACGCGCTGTCCGTCCATATCCACGACCTCGAAATGGAATTTATCCCAGTCGAAAGTGGCACCGATTTTCGGGATGCTGCCGGTAATGCTGAGAATAAAGCCCGCCAGCGTCTGATAACCGACGCGCTGTTCCTCCGGCAGTTCACCGCGAACGCCCAGCGTCTCTTTGAATTCCTCAATATCAATCTGTCCGTCAAAGGACCACGATCCGTCCTCACGCACGAGTACGTCATCTTCCTCATCCGGTTCGTCTCCGACATCCGTGACATCGCCGACGAGTTCGCTCAGCAGGTTATAAGGCGTGATCAACCCCGAGAAACCGCCGTATTCGTCAAGGACAACGGCGCAGTTGCTGTCGCAGGATTTCAGGTCATCCAGCAGGTCAAGGGCAGGCTTGCTCTCGGGGACAAACAGCGGTTCTTCGGCGATTTTCTCAAGGTCGATCTTTTCGCCGCGAATAAAGGCATCCAGCAGGTCTTTGGAAGACAGCACGCCGATCACATTATCGGCATTGTCCCGAACCAGCGGGAAGTAGTGATAAGTGGACTCGGAGATCTGCTCCAGAGAGTTCTCAATGGGTTCGTCGGCATCAATGGAGATCAGCTCACTGCGCGGGGTCATAATCGCCTCCACGGATTGATCGCTCATGCGGAATACGGATTCCACGATATCCTGTTCGTTTTCCTCAAACACGCCGCTCTGCTTGCCCTGCTCAATCATGACCTTGACCTCGTCTTCGGAAACGCCGGTATCCTCATTGGTTTTGATGCCGAGGAGTTTCAAGCCGGCTTCGGTCGAAAGGCTCAGCACCTTGATCATGGGACGGAACACCTTCTCAATGGCGCGGATCGGGCCGCACATGCGCATGGCGACAGCCTCCGGGTCATTGGTGGCGATGCGCTTCGGAATGAGTTCGCCGATCACGAGGCTGAAATAGGTGATGATCAGAGAAAGGATAAAAACCGCGAGCGGCGTCGCGATGTTCTTCAGGAAGGGAATCTGAACGAAAACATCCGCCAGATAACGGGCGAAAGTCTGCGCACCGACGGCACCGGTCACAACGCCGATCAGGCTGATGGCGATCTGAATTGTTGAGAAGAAGTCATTCGGGTTGTCAAGCAGCTCCAGCACCTCCCCGGCGCGTTTGTCTCCATCCTCAAGGATGCTCTGCAGACGGGCGCGGCGGGCAGAGACAACAGCCATTTCAGTCATTGAGAAAATGCCGTTGATGATGATCAGAGCGAGCAGCAGTACGATTTGTAGAAATGTTACAGACATGATGTCAATCACCCCTCCAAAGTGATGTCATCCACCGAGTTGAATATTTCGGCGGCAAGTTTTGATAGTTTTTCGTAATTCGTCATATGATATACGTCACAGTAGCGCTTCAACAGATCCTGCGCTGTCATACCTGCAATGGTCTCCCCCGCAATGCGGATTCGGTTCTCATATTTCGGCTTGCGCAGCAGGCGGAACTCCTGCGCTCCCCTGACCTTTTCCCGCAGTGCCCGTTCGTCAATGGCGCTTTCCATCTCGTGCGGGTAACTGACGGTGAGCTTGATCAAGGCACCTTCCGCCCGTTCGGGATCGGGGAGCAGGTCAAGCAGGGCCTGCCTCATTTGTTCACCCGATCCGTCCTCGTACTCGTAAACCCGGTTGTACATCGGACGGGTGGCGAGTTCACGGAACGCATACGCGGTTCGGTGGTTGTCCACCTCGGCGATGATGAAGCCTTTCTTTTCCTTTGCCTCACCGTAATCCACGTGCTCAATGGAGCCGCTGTAAACGACAGGGGGCTGTGCGTCCTCGTTCAGATCCTGAAACTTGTGAATATGCCCAAGGGCGCAGTAGGAGAAGGCCGGATCGGTGAGAAGTCCGCGCTCAAGGGTGACTTCCTCACTGTAGCTGACTTCCTTACCGCCGGCATAGCGTGCGCCGCGGACGCCGTAATGCGCCAGCAGAATAACCGGAAGGTTCGGGTCGGCTTCTGCCATTTCGCGATCCACGCGCTTTTGTATCTCAAACTCCATCCTGCGTGCGCTTTCCGTCTGCGTGACGCCCTTTCCGCTGTCAATCTCCGCGCCTTTTGCTACCAGGAAGGATTTGGAAATCCACGGAACCGTCAGCACCTGCACGGGGACGCCGTCCAGATCCTGCGGTTTCCACAGTCGGATCTCATGGGAAAGATGAATGTAGGGAATGTCGAAGGTGCCGAGTTCCTGCAGGGCGCCCGCTTTTTTGAACGCGGGTGTGCGGTCGTGGTTGCCCTCAATCAGCAGGACGGGAATGTGAGCATCCGCCAGCCTGCGCAGCCGCCTGTCCCATTCGCGCACGAAAGTCGGCGCGGGCATCGGACCTTTGTAAGCATCCCCCGCGAACAGCACCAGCTGAACACCCTCATCAATGGCGGTATTCACAATCGTGTCAAGAGACTTCAGGTAGTCCATCACACGGAGCGGCAGCCCCGTTGCGGTGTCGGTCTTCCCGCCGGAGCGGCGGTCAATATGCGCATCAGCGAAGTGAAGGATCTTTACGCTCATTCTTCCTCCTCCCCGCCAAGCTCATAGAGCTTATTTTGGCAGGCCTCAAAGCCGGGATGCAGCTCCAGACAGACGGACAGGTCATCCCGTGCTTTCTCAATCTCACCGAGGGCTTCATACGCCAGAGCGCGCCAATAATGCGCTTCCTCAAGGTAAGGCTCGGCTGTGGACGAGAGCGCCGTCTCGGCAAGGGAGATGACGTCATAATAACGGCCGCTGTAATAATAAGCGTAATAGGGACCGGTCTGATACCAGATGATGCGATAGGGACGGCGATCCGATGCAATCTCGGGATAAAAGCTGTTGTAAGCCATGTCGTAAGATTGCGCGGCGCCGTAATAATCATTCAAAGCGACCTGAGAGGTGCCGCGGTTGAAATAGGCATAGAAATAGTCCTCGTTCGTCTCGGCGTTTTCGATCAACGTGTCCGCAATTTTCAGCGCGGTTCGGTTAGCCCAGGAGGTGTTGGTATAAGGGCCGAGAATGTTGTAAACATCGGACTCGCGCTCGCCCGGATAGACAAGCATGAACTCATAGTTGAAAGATTTCCATTCCTCTTCCAGCGTCTCATAGCTGACCTTGTAGTCGGCGTTGTAATAGGAGTCCTGAACGGTCCATTCCTCTGCTGCGTCATCGTACCCCGTGACGAGGTTATAGTGCCCCATCCACGAGAGCTTGCCGGAGACCTCCTGCATGAAGGCGCCTTTTTCGATCAGAACGGGATATCCCTTGACGATCAGGCGTTTGAGCAGCTCCGAGGTGCCGCCGTAACGGTAAAGGGCGCGCAGGTCGGAATACTCCGAGACATATTCCGCAAGTTCGTAGAACATGACGTTTTTGTCTTTATTGAACGGCTTGACCTTGGGACCGATATCCGTGCGCTGTCCCTTCCAGCCCCAGTATGTCATGGCCATGGAAAGGTTGGTCGGCGCACAGTAATTCCAGATGCCGTGTTGAGTCTCATATTTGGTGCCGGTGATGAAATAGCTTTCCGGCAATGGCTCGGGCGTGTCGGTCGGTTCGGGGGTGTCTGTTACAGTCGGGGTGGGCGCGTCCGTCGGCACGGTTGCGGTAGGCAGGACGGGCGTCTCCGTCGCGGTAGGGGCAAGGCGCGTCACCTCCAGGGCGACTTCCGTCTCAATACTGTTCCAATATTCCGTGGGATCGACAGTGGGTTGAGCCTCTCCCTGTTCCTGCGGACGGAAAAGCGTATTCGCAGGGTCGGAACGCAAATAAAACAGCCTCGCTTTGAGGTCGTCTATATGGAATGTGATGCGTTCACTGAGCGGCGTAAAGAAGCCGACTGCAAAAATGATCAGCGCGATAACAATGCAAAGTATGAGCGGGCGGTCATCCCTGTCAGGTTTCATGGGGTAATTCGGGTATCAGTCCTCATCGCTGTCGTCATCATCGTCAAAGTCCTGAATATAAACATGACCTTTGCCTCCGATGGGCATCAGAACCCAAAGGACAAGCTTCTGCCCTTCGAGGGTATCGTTTTTCTCGGCGGCTATGATCGGCACTCGTTCTTCCAGACCGATTGTGTTCCGGTAATGAAGGTACATGGTATCACCCTGAGCCCAGGTATGATGGCAACGTTCAAGCAGCCCGTCGCCGTTCACCGTGCGCAGGGTTGTCATCATCACAGATCCGGGTTCCGTGTTCTCGCAGATGCTCTCTGCCCAGTTCGCGGACACCGGCTCAAAGGTAGGTGTGGGACCTTCTATGATAGCGATCTTATTATCCATCACCGTATATCATACCATGAAATCAGAGCACGGAACAGATTGGGCGGAAAAGCAGTGAAGCGGAAGAAATGAGGGGTAACGGAAAGAATCCGCTTCATGATGCGTCTGCATCATGCATCTCGTCCGCATACCGGTTCGCAACGATTTTGACCGTCGTCAGCATTGTGATGATATTCAGGATGCCGTCCAGAATCAGTGAGATGCCAAGCATCCGTATCATGACCTGCATTTGAGGGCCGGGACGGAAAATCAGCACGCAGCCGAAGCAGGCGGTCGCAATGGCGAAAACCAGCAAAAGCCGCCATTGACGAATCCCGAACGGACGTGCTTCCACGGAAATCTGCACTTTCACCAACCCGTCTGTCAAAATCAAAATGCCAAGCACGGTGCAGAAGAAGGTCAATGATCTTTCCGTATGCAGCAGCAGATTGCTTCCCAACACCAGCATGAGAATGCCGGAGGAAAGATCGTTTTCAAACGCCAGGCGAAATAGATCCTTTGAGAAATAGCCGATCAACTTGATCGCTCCGAATGCGATCAGCATAACTCCGCTGAGGATCCCGAATGTATCCATCGACGCTTCCGGATGCAGGATCACAAGGATGCCCATGACGCATAAAAGCACAGAGAGCACCAGATATCCGATTTTTGCCGTTTTCATCAGCGTAACAGAACGCACTGCCATCACCTCCTTTTGTCAGGACAGCAGTATAGCACGGCTCTCTTTCGGCAGAAATGGACAAATGCGGTCTGAATGTGGCAAAACGCCACATCTGAAGTCCGTTTGTCCAAAAATGCCACATCTGACCATGTTTTGCCCATTGCCGAAGTTCATTTTCGTATATAGAATCAAAGCAACAGAAAGGACAGGACAATCAATTATGAACATCACTGACAAAATCACACATGCAGCCGAACGCAAAGCGTTCGAGACCATTCTTGACAATTTCATCAAAAAAGGGCAGACGCAGGACGCGGGGGAGATCGCAAACGATCTTGTGAACATGGTTCAGAAACTGCAGGGCGATGTGTGGCACGAAGAATCTTTTCAAACGCTTCACATGCTTGCAAACGAGCCGGACGGCAAATGGGCGCATTATGTTCAGCGTCTGATCCGCGAGAACGACCCCTACATTCTCAAAACATTCCTGACCAACGCCGCATACGAAGGCGGTTTCCGGGGCTACCATGTGGCAAAAGAGACATCGAAGAAATACGACATCAACGTCCCCTGGCTCATCCTGATGGATCCGACCTCCGCATGCAACATGCACTGCACCGGCTGCTGGGCGGCTGAATACGGTCACAAGCAGAGCCTGAGCTTTGAGGAAATGGATCGGGTGCTGACTGAGGCGAAGGAACTCGGCACGCATGCCTGCCTGTTCACCGGCGGCGAACCGCTGATGCGGAAGAAGGACATCATCCGTCTGTGCGAGAAACACCGGGATATCGCGTTCCATGCGTTTACCAACGGCACGCTCATCGACGAGGAATTCTGCAAGGAGATGCTGCGTGTGGGCAACTTCTTTGTCTCCATCAGCGTCGAGGGCTTTGAGGAAGCCAATGACGGTCGCCGCGGGAACGGTCATTTCCGTAAAGCATTGGCGGCGATGGACCTGATGCACAGCAACCGCATCCCGTTCGGCGTCTCCATCTGCTACACGAGCAAAAACTACAAGGTCGTCACGAGCGACGAGTTCCTGGATCTGCTCATCTCCAAGGGCTGCGTCTTCGCCTGGTACTTCCACTATATGCCCGTGGGCGTCAACGCCTCGACCGACCTGTTGCTGACACCGGAACAGCGCGCCTATATGAAAGACCGCATCCGTGAGATCCGCGGCGTGACCGGCGGCAAGGAACTGTACTGCATTGACTTCCAGAATGACGGCGAGTTTGCCGGCGGCTGCGTTGCCGGCGGGCGGATCTACTGCCACATCAACGCCGCAGGCGACGTTGAGCCCTGCGTCTTCATCCATTACTCCGGTGCCAACATCCGCGATAAGAGCTTCCTTGAATGTCTGCAGCAGCCGCTGTTCAAGCTCTACCGCAAGGGACAGCCCTTCAACGGCAACCACCTGCGCCCCTGCCCAATGCTGGAAAACCCGGAGCTGCTGCCCAAGATGGTGGCAGAGAGCGGCGCACACTCCACCGACCTGGAAGCCCCGGAAAGTGCCGAACACCTTTGCGCCAAGTGCAAGGCCTATGCTGAATGTTGGAAGCCGGAAGCGGATAAGCTTTGGGCGGAAGACCATCAAACGATTGAATAAGTGATTGAAGGAGGATCGTATGTTGAAAAAAAGAATCAAAGGCAGATTTCATCGCTGCCCCTGTCAGAAAGAACAGAAGAAGTCATCGGTTTTAAAGTGTGCTGCGGCTGTTGCGGGATGCTTGCTGATCGGCAAAGCTCACCGCAAACTCCATAAGAAGCAGTAAGCAGCAAGGTCGAAACAACTGTAAGTTTTTTCATCTCTCTTCATAGGCAAAGAGGTTCGGCAGTCATCTGTTTGAGCCGAACCTCTTTGTTCTTTCCTTTTTACGGCGTTCACTGTTCAAGGCGCATCATCCGCGCCAGCATTTCCTCGTTCATGCCGCGCCGCAGCACGCAGATCTGATGGAAGTTTTCCAGCACATTATCCGGCATCCCGCGCAGCATCCAGTCCGTAATAAGTCCCAGACATTCACCGCGGTAAAAGCCGATAACCAATTCCCGATTGCGGTCGGAAAGCCGGCTGTCCTTCGTCACCTCATCAATATACAGTTCAACAAGATAGCCGCAGGACTGCATTAAAACGTATTCAAACACGTCCCGATTGACAGAGCGGTAGATATTCAGCACCCGTTTTTTATCCTGAATCAGCCGTTCGATGACGGCCTGCAAACATTCCTCCAGCGAATGAATCGACTGATAGGAGACAAGCATGGCATCCGCCTGTTCCTTCAGGATTTCTTCCAGCAGCGTGGGAATGTCCTGATAATGATAATAAAATGATTTGCGGTTAATGCCGCAATCTTCCACGATCATTTTCACGGTGATATCCCGAAACGGATAGGTGTCCAGCAGTTTCAAAAAACTTGCTTTGATCGCCTGCTTTGTAAATCCGGGCATGAAGGCTGCTCCTCCTGTTGAAAATCATTGTTCTTATTATGCCTGAAAACCGCCTTGTTCGCAAGTATAATTAATCGGGAAGTATCAGTATGAAAGGAGGTTCTCGCAATGTCGAAAGAAACCACACAAATTCCTCAAATCGGAAGCAAATTGCGGAAAAACATTCTTAAACTTCCGGAAGCTGTTTTCCAGGCCAGCGGTATTGTTATCAACGGGCGGAGAATCAAAAGTTTTGTTTTTACCACCGACCTGGCAATTATCCGCAATTGCGATGCGGATGCTGTTTTTGCGGTTTACCCGTTCACGCCGCAGCAGGCCATCAGCGATGCGATCATCAAGGCTTCTTATATCCCCGTCTTTTGCGGTGTCGGCGGCGGAACGACCCGGGGCTTGCGCACAGTCTCTCTGGCAAAAGATGTCGAATCTCAAGGCGCGATGGGCGTTGTTCTGAACGCTCCGATATCAAATCTAAATCTCCTCGCTGTGGCAAAAGCCGTTGACATCCCGGTCATTGCCACGGTTGTCAAAGAAGATGCCGATATTCAAGGCCGTTTGGAAGCGGGCGCATCCATATTAAATATTGCCTGTGCTCAGCGCACGCCCTACGTCGTTCAAAAAATCCGTTCTGAGTATCCCACTGTTCCGCTGATCGCATCCGGCGGCAACACCAATGAAACCATTCGTGAGACCATTGCAGCAGGAGCCAACGCCATTACCTACACCCCGCCCTCCACGCAGGAGCTGTTCAAGCAGATTATGGACAGCTACCGGGAGTAAAAGCTTCCTGCCTGCCATAAAATCCCCTGCTCAGCGCAACGTAAAACAACGGGTATCCGGCTTTCACCGCATACCCGTTATTTTGTTGTCAAACCTGCCTGACGAATGCCCGGAAATTGCTTTCTCAGGAACACCCGGCGCACAGGAGATTGTGTTATTTGTTGATTTCTTCGAGCAACTTCGCGGTCAGTTCGCAGAGCGGGACACGGGTCTGCTGCATGGTGTCGCGTTCGCGAACCGTGACGGTGTCGTCTTCCAGGGTCTGGTAGTCAACCGTGACGCAGAACGGGGTGCCGATCTCATCCTGATAGAAGTAGCGTTTGCCGATGTTGCCGCGGTCATCCCAGGCGACGCCCATCTTCTCCGCCAGCATCTCAAAGACGCCGCGCGCCTTGTTGACGATCTCGGGCTTGTTCTTGACCAGCGGGAACACTGCGGCTTTGTAAGGCGCAACATTCGGCTTGAAGCGCATGACCACGCGCTTGTTCTCCGCATCTTCCCAATAAGCGTCGCACATGGTCATGAGCAGGAGACGGTTGACGCCGACAGCCGGTTCAATGACGTGAGGGACAAAGACGGTGTTGTCCTGCGGGTCGCGGTAGGAAAGATCCTTGCCGGAATGGTCAATGTGCTGCTGCAGGTCGTAATTGGTGCGGTAGGCAATGCCCCACAGTTCTTTGAAGCCGAAGGGGAAGTTGTATTCCAGGTCGTAGGTTTCTTTGGAGTAGAAGGAACGTTCCTGATCGGAGTGGCGGCGCCAGCGCAGTTTCTCTTCAGAGATGCCGAGGGTATCGTGGACGAAGTGGTACATGGCGTTCTGCCAGCTCTCGAAGAGCGGACGCCACTCGGTCTTATCCGGGTTGAAGAAGTATTCGATTTCAGCCTGTTCAAATTCCAGGGTGCGGAAGACGAACTGACCGGTGGTGATTTCGTTGCGGAAGCTCTTGCCGATGTTCCCGACGCCGAAAGGCAGCTGGACACGGGTGGAGTTGATGACGTTGGCGAAGTTCGTGAAAATACCCTGGGCGGTCTCACCGCGCAGGTAGACGGGCATCTTTTCGCCTTCAACCACACCGATCGCGGTCTGGAACATAATGTTGAAGGCCTTCGGCGGGAAGACTTCGTTGCCGTCCGGAGTGGTGACATGGTACTTCTCAATGAAAGCGCCGATCTCATCCAGCCCCATCCCGTCCACAATGATTTCCTCGTCCTGCGGATTCTTCTCAAGCCAGCTCTCAATCAGGTGATCGGCACGGTAACGCTTATGGGTGACTTTATCCTCAACCAGCGGGTCGTTGAAGGCGGTGACATGACCGGAGGCGACCCAGGTTTCGGGGTGCAGCAGGATCTGGGTGTCAAGCCCGACCATATCCTCACGGGTGGTGATCATCTCATGCCACCACAGGTTGCGGATGTTTCGCAGCAGTTCGGCGCCCAGCGGACCGTAATCGTAGGAGCTGGTCAGACCGCCGTAAATTTCAGAAGTGGGATAGACAAAACCGCGCCGTTTGGAAAGGGCAACAATCTTGTCAAGGGTCAATGCGTTGTTTTCAGCCATATTTCATTTCCTCGATTGTGCAAATTCCTCTTCATTTTATCACAATGGCAGGGCTTGTGTTTCGCTATGTGAACCCGAAAAAAAGCTGCGTCACTGCTCCGCCGGGTTGTCGAACCCGATGGCGCGGTTGTACTTCGCCCACAGCTCGGCATAGCCGTCGGAAGCCGGCGTGACCGGTTTCGGCAGCGGGTTGGGCTCGTCAATGTCAATCGTGCCGTGAGCGGACATGACCATCACACGGTTGGAGAGGGTAATGGCTTCCTGAATGGAATGTGTCACGAAAAGCACGGTGAGCTTCTCCTCTTCCTTGACACGCAGCAGCTCTTTCTGCAATCGGCGGCGGGTCATGGCGTCAAGACTGGCGAACGGTTCATCCATAAGGATGATCTGCGGACGCAGGGCGAGAGCCTTCGCAATGGCGACGCGCTGCTTCATGCCGCCGCTCAGCTGATGGGGATAGAAGTCGGCGTATTTGCTCAGGTTCACTTTCTCCAGCGCGTCATCGGCGCGGGCGGCAATTTCCGCCTTACTGCCCTTTTTCAAATGCTCCGGCGGGAAAAGGACATTCTGACGGACGGTTTTCCAATGGAAAAGCTGGTTGAAATCCTGAAAGACCATCATGCGATCCGCGCTCGGCTTCGTGAGCGTTTGCCCGTTCAGCTCAATCGTTCCCTCATAGCGCTCGAAGCCCGCAATGCAGCGCATCAGCGTTGTTTTGCCGCAGCCGGAGGGTCCGAGAATGCAGAGAAAATCCTCAGCAAAAAGATCAAGGGTGACATTTTGCAGGATCACGGAAGGCTCTGTGCCGTCCGTAAAGGTTTTTGAGACATTTTTTACACGCATCAACGGCGAACGCTCACTCATTTTACAGTCCCCCATTTCCTGACGGTATTCTTCTCAATCATGCCGAAGACCAGATACTCAACAATCATGCCGATGATGATAATAACGATCAGCGCGGCAAAGACACCGGCGATATCCACATTCACGCGCTTCGTGAAGATGAACCAGCCAATGCCCGCGCCGGAACTTGTGGTGCCGAAAATCATCTCAGCAGAGATCAGTCCGCGCCAGGCTCTCGCCCAGCCGGTGCGCAACCCGGAAAGCAGGGAGGTGAACGCCGCCGGCAGGTAAACCTGCAGCACGAGTTCCGCCCCCGTCAGTCCGATATTCGCGGCACTCTCCAGATAAATTTTCGGGACGGAGCGGAAGCCGTCAATAATGCTGCGCGACATCGGCCAAATGACGGAATGAACCACGATGAAAATGATCGGTTCTTCCCCGATGCCGAACCACATAATGGCAAGCGGGATCAGCGCAACGCCGGGGATCAGGTCAAAGACGGAAACCAGCATGGAATAGATATCTCCGAAAGGCTCAAACAGGATGGAGAGCGAGGAGAAGAGAAAAGCAAGCAGAATGCCGAGCCCCAAGCCGCGCAAAATCAGCGTCAGGGAATAGCCGACCATGCCCGCCAGGTTTTCATGCGTGAAACCTTTGATCAGGCTTGAGAAAATGCTGCCGATAGACGGAAACATCAGCTTCGGAAAGACGCCCCGATTGTACGCGATTTCCCAAGCGGCAATGACGAGCACGATGAAAATGACGCGATGCAGGGTTCGTTTGGTTAGTTTCATAAATAAGACCCTCTGTTGAACAATGGAATCGCTCAAGGGGCAACAGGCAGGATACCCCTTGCCCCGATATTTCAATCAAAACGCCGCAGGTCAGTCGCCCTTGACATTGTCATAAGCCAGTTGGCTGAAGTCTTCTGCCGTGCCTTCCGCAAAGCCTTCATCCACCATGAAGCGCGCCATTTCCATGACGCCCTTCGTCTCTGTTGAGTAACGGCAGGCGGGGTCATTCAGCCACGAAAGCATGACTTCTGCGCTGACGCCTTCATTCGCGCAAAGCAGCTCGGCGGCGGCCTCTTTGTTGTTGTTCAGGTAGTCAATGGCTTCGTTCATTGCCGCGACCAACGCACCATACAGTTTTTCATCCGCATGAAGTTTCTCTGAAGCCATGGCGACGATGAAGGTGTTTCCTTCCGGCCAGACTTCGGAGATTGCGTCGATCTCACCGATCCCTTCCTGCCCGCGTTCCTTGTAAACATACGGCGCGGTGGTCAGCTGCGCGTCCACGGAGCCGGAAAGCAGGGCGGTCATGCCGTCCGGATGGGACATCGCGACAATATTGTTGTCCAGCGCATGGGCATCGCCCAGCTCTGCCTTGGCTGCCATGGCCAGCATGATATGCTGAATGGAACCGATATTGACCAAGGCGATTTTGTTCCCGGAGGTGAAGTCGCTCAGCGAGTTCAAGGCGGTGTTATGGGTCATAATGACCTGCGGCTGGGCGGAGACGGAAGAGAAGATCCTGTAGGGAATTCCTTTCAGCATACCGGTGATGGCGGGCGCAATGCCCATAGCGGCGGCATCAATGCTGCCGGTGATAATGCCTTCATTAATAGCGGAGCCGGAGTTCAGCTGCGTCCAGACCACAGTGAGCGGTTCGCCGTAATGTTTTTCAATCAGGTTCTGTTCCCGCATGACGGTCAGCGGCGCGTAGGCCATGCCGTACTGATAGGCAATCGTCAGTTCCTTCGTTTCCGCGCTTTGGTCGGATTTCTTCCCGCAGGCGCACAGGAACAGCGCGGCAAGGACAAGGGCAAGAATCGGCAGCAGTTTCTTTCTCATTTTGTTTCACACCTTTCATTTTTCAGGGTCTCACGGAAAACCTCCGTCATGGCGGCGCAGGCTTTGGAGACATAATTATCCCGAGCGGTTGACATATACATATGTCGCAGCCCGAGGTCGCTGTCAATCATATAGAAGGCGGGCAGCGTCTTCCGATTCCCGTAGCGGATCACGGTTTCGGTAATCAGCGACATGCCCAGCCCTGCGGCGGTCATTGCCAGACTGGTGGACATCTGGTCGGCAATGATGAACGAGGTCTCCTCCATACCGCGGCGCTTGAAAAGATCGTCCGCAATCCCGCCGATGTGGATATCCTTCCCCAAGCGGATGAAGGGCAGTCCGCTCAGCCGCTCAAAAGGCACCGCCGCACGAGATTCGCCGTTGAGTTCGCCGTTCAGAATCAGTTCCTCCGGAATGCGGTACTCCGCCAGTTCGGCGTTGATTTCCCATTCGGAGGGAATACACAGCACCACATATTCGGAAAAAAGCTCTTCGGAGACGATTCCCTTCCGCACATTGCTCTGCGGGGAGAGGAAGATGTCAATCTCACCGCCCAGCGTGCGCTCCGCGATCTCACCGACCGTCCCGTTGATGATGCGCACGGAAGCGCCGGGATAGCGGCTGACGAAAATCCGCACCGCCGGCGGAATGTAGAGACAATTGAAGCAGCTGGAGCCGCCCAATGTCACGGTACCCGTCACGCCGCCGCGAATGTCCTCAATACGGCGCCTGAAGCGTTTTTCCTCGGCAATCTGCCGCTCGGTATGTTCCAGATAGGCTTTTCCCTCCTCGGTCAGGGTCAGGGCGGCGGATTCCCGATTGAAGATGGGGAAGCCGTTCCGCTCCTCAAGACGCGCCAGCCACAGGCTCAACGCCGGCTGCGTGATCGCGAGTTTTTTCGCCGCACGGGAAATGCTGCCGGTCTCAAGAATGGTTTTTATGCTTCGGTTCGTGTTTTCCATATTACGCCTAAAGTTATTTTTTTATAACACTTTTGTTATAATACCGTCAATAAAAAGATCTGTCAAGGCAGCACGAGCCGGGAGTGACAATCGGGCAGGGCGGGCGATCCGCATACATAAGGTTTCAAGTTGTGTTGCGTATTTGTTATATAATAAAAACATCGGACAGACAGCCGTTTCGGAACAGAGGAGTTATGCATTGCCTCTGTCATCCATGCGGCAGTCCGTCCGATCGTTCACCTCACGTGGCACGGGCGCGGAAATCAAACAGGGAAGCGCCCGGAAACAGAGAAAACGGAGAATACCATGAATCAAAACACGGAATATGACATACGTCCTTTAAAAACCGACGACCTGGAACAATATAATTCCCTTTTGCGCTACGCCTTTCAAATCACGGAACAGGATCTTGCCCTCAGCGGCTGGCGAGACGATGAAATCAAGCAATCCAAATTCCCGATTCTGGAGCGTGCGGATGTGTTAGGCTGCTTTGACCGTGATACGCTTGTGTCGCAGATTGCGGTTTACCCGCTGAAGATGAATGTCTATAACACCGTCTACCCGGTTGGCTTTGTCACCAGTGTCTGCACCTATCCGGAATACACGGGGCACGGTCTGATGAAACAACTGATGCAAAAAAGCCTGGAGCACATGCGCCGCAAGAATCAGTCCCTTGCCCTGCTGTTTCCCTATTCGATCCCGCTGTACCGCAAAATGGGCTGGGAAATCATTTCAAACAAAATCACTTACACCGTCAAGGATCGTCAGATTCCCGAGAAGGCCTCCGCGCCGGGCTATGTACGCCGCGTCGATTGGGAGCATGAAGATTTCCGCAATCTCCACACGCAGTTTGCCGCCGTGACGCACGGCTGCCTCTTCCGCAACTCCCTGGCATGGGAAGAGTATTGGCGCTGGGACGAGGATGATACCGCCGTGGCGATTTATTATGATGTCAACGAAAAGCCCAGCGGTTATATGGTCTATCTCATCAAAAACGACGTCATGCATATTAAGGAAATGATCTACCTCACCCGTGAAGCGCAGGCGGGCTTGTGGGAGTTCATCCGCGCGCACGACTCAATGATTGATGAGGTGCGGGGCAGCTCCTATGCAAGCGAGCCGATCGCCTTTGAATTGGACGACGGCGATATCCGCGAAACGATTCGCCCGTATATCATGGGGCGCATCGTGGATGTCGGGCAGTTCTTCCCGAAATATCATTGCGACCCGACGGCAGACAATGCCGAGATCACGTTTGAGATTGAAGATTCCTTTCTGGCATGGAATAACCGCTCCGTCACAATTCGCTTTCACCGCGGGGAGTGTACGCTTGTCGAGCGCAGCGCGCAGCACCGGGTGAAATTATCCATCGCCACCCTGACGACTTTGCTGTTGGGTTACAAGACCGCGGCGAAATTGTGTTGGATGGGCAGGATTGCAGCGGACAGGAACACGATTCAGCTGCTGGATGACAGTATTGCGCACGAAATGCCGAATATTTCGGACTATATCTAAACCCGGTGCCGAGCGCAAGCGCTCATTCGGCATATCCGTTCAAAGCGTCTTTGTTACTTGATTATCTTTGCCGGGCAGCCGGCAGTTTGGGAACAGGAAACACAGTTATGAATTCAATCATTGAAGCCGTTGCCGCCCATGCCGCGGAGCATCCCCAACGGATTTGCTTCGCCGACATTCACGACAGCGTCACATACGAACAGTCCATCCGCTCGATCGTCCGCTTTGCACAGCGCATCCGCGAAGAAAACATTCAGCGCGGCGACCGCATCCTCATCGAATGTACGCAGGACGTGCGCTTCTGTATTGCCAACCTCGCCGCCCAGCTGGCGGGCGCGGTCACTGTACCGCTGGAGAAACGCGCCGGTGAGGCGCGCATCCTTGAAATTAAGGAAGACACCGCTGCCCGCGTCATCATCGGCACGAACCTCGCGGCGTATGCGGATCAATTCATCAACCTCACGGAAATCGACCTTGAGGCATCCGCATCGAACCTGAGCGAATTCAGCTTCCCGGCGAAGGATGAAATCGCGGAGATTCTTTTCTCCACCGGCACGACCGGCAAATCCAAGGGCATCGTCCACACGCACGGCAGCGTGATCGCCGTCGCGGAAAATGTCGTTTACGGCGTGAAAATGAAAGACGGCGGCGTGGAACTCATCCCGACTCCGCTCAGCCATTCTCACGGACTGCGCCGTCACTACGCGAACCTGCTTTTCGGCAACACGGTTGTCATCGCGGACGGCGTGCTGATGGTCAAAAACATTTTCAACCTGATGGATCGTTACAACGTCAGCGCCATGGACATGTCCCCGTCAGCGTTGCAGGTTCTGGAGAAGCTGGGAAAAGGGCGGCTCGCCGAATATAAGGATCGACTCGACTATATTCAGATCGGCACCGCCCCGCTGAGCGAGAACGCCAAGGAAACCCTGCGCGAACAGCTGCCGAACACCCATCTTTACAACTTCTACGGCACCACCGAAGGCGGCTGCTCCTGCATCATGGACTTCTCCGTCGAGCGGAACCGTCCCGCCTGCATCGGGAAACCGACCGTCAACGCCCGTTTCATCATTGTTGACGAAAAGCGCCGCCCGCTGGAAAACACCTCCCCGGAGCATACCGGTTACCTGGCGTACTCCGGCGCAATGAACATGCTCGGCTACTGGCATCAGCCGGAGCTTACCGCCTCCGTCATGAGCGACGGGACGATTTACTCCACAGATGTCGGTTACATCGACCCCGAGGGCTATATTTACATGCTCGGACGGGATGACGATGTGATTAACTATTCCGGCATCAAGATTTCCCCTGAGGAGATCGAGTCTGCGGTCTCGCTCTGCGACGGTGTCGTCGACTGCGCCTGCGTTCCGCGGCCGGATCCGCTCACGGGACAGGCTCCGCAGCTTTTCGTCGTGATGGAAGCGGGGAAAACGCTGGACAAAGCCGCCCTGCTTGAGCAGTTGAAGAAATCCGTCGATGCAAACAAAATGCCGAAATTCATTGAGCAGATCGAAGCAATCCCGCGCACCTTCAACGGCAAGATCCTCCGCCGCGAACTGCGCGCCCGCCTGAAATAAGGCTTTCCCGTGCGTTGACGCGATTGCGAAACAAAAAAAAGAGGCTCCGAGTCTTCGGAGTCTTTTTTATGGATAGGTTTCCGCCAACCGCTCATAGGCATCGACAGCCTCACTGAAGCGGGCCTCGACGTCCGCGCTGCGATACATGCCGTCCTCATTCTTTTCCATACCGAGGAAGGACTGCATACTGCACCCACGCTGCAACGATTCTTAGACAGCGGAGAGAGAGGGATTCGAACCCTCGATAGGGACAAGCCCTATAACGGTTTTCGAGACCGCCCCGTTCAACCGCTCCGGCATCTCTCCAAACAGAACTATTTTACCGTAAAAACAGACAAAAGCGGAAAAGTTATGCACCTTCCGCGAAAAGAAACCGCCGCAGGTTCGCATCCGTGCATGGGTCAGCTCCGCAGCAGGGTGTAGATCTCCCGACGCATGGCAATTTGGTTGAAAAGCCACTCCCGGCTTTTCTCAATGCCCCTCAGGTCGATCTCACGCAGAATTTCAGCGGGACTGTGCGAAAGAATAAAAATCCGATCGGAGAGGTACAAGGCCTCATCGACGTCATGCGTGACGAGAATTGTGGTGCGGTTGAGCTTCGAGCGCAGTTTCAGCAGCCAGTCCTGCATATCCTCACGGGTGATGACATCCAATGCACCGAAAGGCTCATCCAGCAGCATGATATCCGCACTGCACAACGCCGTGCGCAGGAACGCCGCCCGCTGACGCATCCCGCCGGAGAGCTCGCAGGGATAGGCGTTTCGATATCCTTCCAGACCGAAGCGCGCAAATTCCTTCAGCGCCTCTTCCTCGGCATGTTTTCGGTCGTGATGCAGCTGACCGTACAGCGTGACGTTCTCAAGGATCGTTTTCCACGGGAGCAGCAGGTCATTCTGCGGCATATAGGCAAAGTGATCGGAAACGCCGTTCACTTCTTTTTCTTCCACATACACCGTACCGCCGTCGGCCTTCCATAAACCGGCAAGGATATTCAGCATGGTTGACTTGCCGCAGCCGGATGGGCCGAGGAAGGTGACGAACTCACCTTCCTCAACCTGAAAAGACACGCGGTTCAGCACCGGCTTCCCTTCATACGCAAGCGAGAGATCCCGAACACGCAGTTTCATCATCTTATTTCACAAAATCGTTGGTGTACTGATCGGAGGCCGGGATGGTATGATCAATCAAGCCGTACTCGTTCATGAAGTCGGTGTAATTGTCCCAAACCTTATCGCTCATAACGCCCCAGGACTCGGCATCTTTGGCATATTCGCCGCTCAGGTATTGCTGGGATTTGGTCAGGAATTCCAAATCGGTGTCCGGCAGGGCGGTGTCATGCAGAATCTGCGCGGCGTCGTCCGGGTTGGCGATGGCGTATTCGTACCCCTTCTTCGTGGCGGACATGAACGCCTTGATCAGGTCGGGATCGGAGGCGATGAGCTCATTGTTGGTGATGATCAGCGGCGTGTAGTAATCCAGACGTTCGTCAAGGGCGGTGCAGGGCAGGTAATTCAGGTCGTAGCCGTCCATCAAGCCGCGGGTAACCGCCCAGCCGTAGAATTCCCACTGAATGTTGACCTTGCCGGTATCCGTGTCGGCGGACAGGGAGGCGAAACCGGAGCCGTCCGCGCCGACAATCGTCAGCTTGGAAAAGTCGCCGCCGTCCGCCTGCATCACGGCCTTGATGACTGCTTCTTCGGACGGGGCGCCCCAGCCGGCGTAAGTCTTGCCTTCAAAGTCCTTCGGACTGTTGATGTTCGCGGCCTTCAGGGAGACGAAACCCGAGGTGTTGTGCTGAATAATGGCGGCGATCGCCTTGATCGGCAGCGGTTCTTCGGAGGTCAGGGCGTAGGTGGTGTCTTCCTGATAGGAGACGCCGAAATCGGCTTTCCCCGCGGCAACCATCGTGGCAGTGGCGTTGTCGCCCGGCTCGATGATCTCAACCTCCAGCCCCGCATCGCTGTAATAACCGAGTGCCCGGGCAACATAAAAACCGGTATGGTTGGTGTTCGGGGTATAGTCGAGCATCAAGGTAACTTTCCGCAGCGCGGCGGGTTCGGCAGCTGCTTCGGATTGAGCTTCGGCAGCCGGTTCCGCAGTCGGTTCAGCGGTCTGTTTCTGGGCGCAGGCAGTCAGCAGCAGCGCGGCAAGCAGCAGACAAATGACGAACAATACATTTTTACGCATTTTTTCTTTTCTCCTGAATTTGCAAATTTCATCCGTGAGCCTTGCGGCGCAGATGAGGGAATACCAGATTTTGAATCGCACCGACGGCGGCGCTCAACAGGATACTCCAGAGGATGACCACAACAACCGTCGCGAACACCTTGTCGAGCATGTAGCCGTTCTTGACGCGGAGCATATAATACCCCAGTCCCGCAGAGGAAGAGAGCCATTCGCCGACAATAGCTCCGCCCATGCAGTAGGTGGCGGAGACTTTCAACCCCGAGAAGAGCGCGATCGCACCGGAGGGAATTTTGACATAGCGGTAAATCTGAAGCCCGGAGGCACCGAAACTGCGCAGCAGGTTGATCTGCTGCCCGTCCACCTGACCGAGCGCGTCCGTAAAGGACACGGCGATAGGAAAGAAGCACATGAAGATGACGATGAGCACCTTCGGCGCCATTCCGAAGCCCAGCCAAATTGAGAAAAGCGGACCCAATACCATAACCGGTACGGTCTGCGTGACGATCAGGAACGGATAAATGCAGGTCTTCAGCGTCCCCGAGAGATCCATGATCACCGCCAGCAGGATGGCAAGGAAGGTCGAGATGGCAAGCCCGATTAATGCTTCCGATAAAGTGACAAGGGAGTGCTTCCACAGCGTTTCGGCGTTGTCAAGCATGGCGCGGAGGATTTTCGTGGGCGCGGGCAGGATGTACAGACTGATGCGGAACGCGCGGACGCAGAATTCCCAGATTGCCAAAGCCGCGGCGAACACCGCCCAGGGGAGAATTTTCTTCATATTCGGTTTCAAAGCGCGTCCCTCTTTCATATGAATATAAAAAACCGCGTCACGTAAGGACGCGGTTTGACGCTTAAGACAGATCGCATTCCTACGCCGGCATTACCCGGATCAGGTACCAGGGTTAAGCGATTCAGCTTATCTCAGCCGGCTTCAGCCGGCACCCCTTCGAACTGAAAAACATTATACCGCTGCGGGCGGGATTTGTCAATTTTCCCGCCGAGTTGACATCCGGCCGCTCAATTGTCAACGGAAGCGGACAGTCAATCATGCGCTTTGCTTCCTCACTGTCTTTCATTGCTTTGACTGTATCGGGTTTTCTGTGGTTTTCATCTGAAACATAAGAGTTTCATAAGAACAGTCAAATCATGTCATAATAGCCTTGACAACACATACGGAAACTGTATAATAAAATCAGAATTGAAAAACGGAATGTGTATGTCAGGTTAGTAGGGGGAAAACAACTTGAGTCTTTCCGACGATTTTCTGAGTGAAGGTTCAGCCCGAAGCAGAAAATTAACTTTCAGAATATTGGTCTCCGAATGAATCGGAGACCTTTTTCGTTCCACCTGCGCCACCCCTCACAGCGCGATCCGCTCCGCCGTTTCTTCCCGTCCCCTGTTTGAACGTGCGGCAGGCGGCGAATTCTGTTATAATCATTGGTATCATAAAAGGAGGCCAACGATGAAAAAATTGACCGCATTGTTATTGACACTGAGTCTGCTCTGTCTCTGCGGCGCCGCCTTGGCGCAGGATGCCGCGGTGACGGAAGAACCCGCCGCAGAAGCTTTCCGCTTTGAGTCTCTCCGCGGGGCGACGCTTGAGGACATTGAGGCTTTGGAAGGGGATGATTACGAGCTTCTGGAACTCGATTACCAATCCGGCGAAAACAGCCCCATGAACCTCTGCTACAAGGATCGGGAATATTACGGCAAGGCCGCCGTCATTTGCTACGTCATCGGCAGCGGCGGACTGAAGGAAGCCAATGTCTACCTCGATGAACAGCATGAGAGCGGCGCGGAATTCGTCGCGGATTATGAGGATATCAAAGCCGAACTGATCGAAATCTACGGCGCGCCGATGATGGATATGGTCAACTCCGTGACGGGTCAGTCGTTCACGGATGACGCGGACATGAGCGCCCGCGGCGCAGCTCTGCTCGACGGATCCGCTTCGTGGCTCACCTTGTGGATGGACGGCACAGAAAACAAGATTTATATGGGCATGTCAGCAGACGCGAACGACGCCACGACCCGCGTTCAGTTCTCTTTCCTGACCGTTGACGAGTGATTTAGCACAATCTTAACGAAACAGGCTGTCTTGATGGACAGCCTGTTTTTGTTAAGTTTTGACGGTTCAAGACACATCAATCTCACCCGCCAGCATACGGGCGCGCTTCCACGGCGGGACGTCTTCAAGGTCGGCAAGCAGTCCGCGCAGCTCATAGACCTGATCGCGCAGCTCGGCGGCCTTTTCGAACTCAAGGTTCTTGGCGGCGGCTTTCATTTCCTTTTCCAGCTCAGCAAGACTGTGCTTCAGCTCGTTCTTCGGCAGACGCTTTTTCATCTCGCGGCGGTCTTCCTTATCCGCGGAAACGGTGCTCTGCGTCGTCAGGCGTTCGGAGATATCATAAATGGCCTTCTGAATGGTCATCGGTTTGATGTTGTGCTCTTTGTTATACGCCATCTGCTTGGCGCGGCGGCGCGCTGTTTCGCCGAGGGCGTAGGTCATGGAGTCCGTCATCTTGTCGGCGTACATGATCACTTTGCCGTCAGCGTTGCGGGCGGCACGTCCGATGGTCTGAATCAGGGAGACGCTCGAACGCAGGAAACCTTCTTTGTCGGCGTCCAGAATGGCAACCAGCGAAACCTCCGGCAGATCCAACCCCTCACGCAGCAGGTTGATGCCCACGATGACATCATAAACGCCCGCGCGCATATCTCTTAAGATGGTGATGCGTTCCAGCGTATCCACTTCGGAATGAAGATATTGAACTTTGATATCATTATCTTTAAGGTAATCCGTCAGATCCTCCGCCATGCGTTTTGTCAGGGTTGTGACCAGAACGCGCTGATGAACGGCAGTGCGCTTGCGGATCTCGTTGATGAGGTCGTCGATCTGCCCCTTGATGGGGCGGACTTCCACTTCGGGATCGAGCAGTCCGGTCGGGCGGATGATCTGTTCGGCGATGTGTTCAGCGCGGTTCAATTCATACGGCCCCGGTGTCGCGGAGGTGTAAATGGTCTGCCCCATATAGGTCTCGAACTCGTCAAAGGTCAGCGGACGGTTATCAATGGCGGAGGGCAGGCGGAAGCCGTAGTCGATGAGCGTCTTCTTGCGGTTATAGTCGCCGTGATGCATACCGCGGATCTGCGGCACGGTCATATGGGATTCGTCGATGAAGAGCAGGTAATCCGTGGGCAGGAAGTCCATCAGCGTCCACGGATGCGAACCCGGTTCGCGGCGGTCCAGATGACGGGAATAGTTCTCAATGCCGGAGCAGTAGCCGGTCTCACGGATCATCTCAAGGTCAAAATTCGTCCGCTGCTCAATGCGCTGCGCCTCAAGCAGCATATCCTTCTCCCGGAAAAAGCGGATCCGCTCCGCCAGCTCGTTTTCAATATCCGCCAGTGCTTCCTTGAGACGCGCCTCGTCGGTGATGTAGTGCTTGGCGGGGTAGATATCAACCGAGTCCAATATCTCCAGTAATTCGCCCGTCAGCGGGTTGACTGCGCTGATGCGCTCGATTTCGTCGTCAAAGAAGGAGACGCGGTAAGCGAGGCTGTCCTCATAGGCGGGGTAAATGTCCAGCGTGTCCCCGCGCACACGGAACGAACCGGGGACAAAATCCATGTCGTGCCGTTCGTAGTGGCTTTCCAGCAGGGAGCGCAGCAGGGCGTTGCGGCGGGTGATGGTTCCTGTCTTCAGGGTGATGACCATCTTGCCGTAGAGTTCCGGGTCGCCGAGACCGTAAATGCAGGAGACGGAGGCGACGATAATGACATCCTTCCGTCCCGTCAGCGCCGCCGTGGCAGCCAGACGCAGGCGGTCAATCTCGTCATTGGTGTCGGTTTCCTTTTCAATATAAAGGTCATGCCGCGGCACATAGGCTTCCGGCTGATAGTAGTCGTAGTATGAGACGAAGTATTCCACCGCGTTATTCGGGAAAAATTCCTTAAATTCGGCGTAAAGCTGGGCGGCGAGCGTCTTGTTATGCGCCATCACCAGTGCCGGTTTCTGAACGCGCTGAATGATATTCGCCATGGTGAAGGTTTTGCCCGTGCCCGTGGCGCCGAGCAGAACCTGATTTTTGCGCCCGAGGTTGATGCCCTCAACGAGTTCGTCGATTGCCTGCGGCTGGTCGCCCATCGGGGCATAAGGAGCGTGAAGTTCAAAAGGTTTGTCGATCATGGGATTAATTATAGAACATTTCCGCGCTTTTCGGGAGGTGAATTATCCCTGACGGTGATTTGACGGTTCCGCGTGTTCATTAACACGGAGGCAGCGGAAGACGGTTTTCGCCGAAAACAAAATGAAAAAGGGAATAAGCTTGACAAAACCCGTGCTTTGCGTACAATAAAAGACATACGCGCTGGTGCTGGAACTGGCAGACAGGCATGGTTGAGGGCCATGTGGAGAAATCCATGGGGGTTCGATTCCCCCCCAGCGCACAACCGAAGGTATTCAACCTTCGGTTTTTTTCTTTAAGTCAGCAGCGCACGGTGAAGGGGACAATGCTCCTGCGCCGTGCGCTGCCGACGGTCAATTACCGCCTAATCATCGAACGCAGCATTTTCAGCTCATCCACTTTAAGCAGCGTACAGACGCCGAAGTACAGCCCAACGCCGATAAGCACGCCGCCGAGGGTGGTCACGAGCACGCCGAAATCCGTCAGTTTCTTCCAAAGCAGCAGTCCGGCAATCATCACCGTCACCGCGATCAGGTATTGACCCACACCGGCAAGGATGCGTTTTCCATCCATACCGTGCAGACGCCGGTTCATGAAATAAAGCAGGGCGCACATTTCCAGGGCAGTGGCAATGGAGTTGGCGAGTGCCAGACCGCCGTGCGGGTAGGATCCGTGCGCCTCAAACACACGCGAGAGAAGAATATTGCCGATGAGGTTCAGCAGCATGGAGGCGAACAGGACGCACACGGGCGTTTTGGTGTCATGCATGGCGTAGAAGGCGCGGGAAACCACTTCAACTACGCAGTGCCCGACCAGACCGACGCTGTACCAGATCAAGGCACAGGCGACCATGGCGGTCATCTCGGCGGTAAAGGAACGGCGCTGGAAGACCAGACTGACGATCGGCGTTGCCAACAGCACCAGCCCGGCGGAGGCGGGAATGGCAAGGAAGAGGATCAGCCGCAGCGAAGATGCCAGCGAAGTCCGCATCTCTTCCTTCTCTCCGCGGGCAAACTGCACCGAGAACATCGGCAGCGATACCGTAGCGACGGATTGAGCAATGGCGGCCTGCGGCATCAGCATCAGCGACAGACCCCAGCTCAAGGCGGAAATGGATCCCGGCATCAGGAACGAAGCGATATAGTTGTTCACCAGGAAATTCAGCTGCACGGCGGAGGCGCCGATCTGCCGCGGGATCATGACTTTGACAATCTCCCGCACGTTCGGGTCTTTCAGCCCGAGAGAGGGATAATAACGCGCCCCCTTGATCCGCAGCAGGGCGGGAAATTGAATAAGGAAGTGCAGGAACGAGCCGAGCACCGCGCCCATTGCCACGCCGCGGATACCGAAGCGTCGGGCGAGGACGGTCACGCCGATCATGATGCCGACCTGATACATCGCGGGTGCCAATCCCGGGAAGAGGAAGTTGCCGTTCGTGTTCAGAATACCCATAATCAACCCGCTGACGCCGAAAATCAACACCGAGGGCAGCTGAATCCGCAGCAGGGAGACGGTCAGCTCCTCAAGGCCCGGATCGGTCAGGGAGAAGCCGGGGACGAGGATATAACGGACGATCTGCCCGGCGAAGATGAAGCCGAGCACGCTCAGGACGAGCATGACGAGGAAGAGAATGTTCCCCACCCGCGACGCCAGCAGCCAGGCCTTGTCCTTTTCATCGTCTTTATCCAGCATGGCGCTGAAAGCGGGGACAAAGGCACTCGCCAAAGCACCGCCCGCCATGAGGTTGAAAATCGTCTCCGTCAAGCGGTTCGACGCCAGATAGGCGTCCACTTCCGCCGAGGCTCCGAAGGTAGAGCCGAGGATGGACTTCGAGATCAATCCGCAGATCTGCGAGAAGATCATCGCGCATCCCAATACCAGGGCGGACCGCGCCGCCCGATTCATGTTGTTATTCTGTGTCATTCGTCCCCCTTCGGGCATCGTCATGCTCCATGTTCGATTATAAGCGGTGCTTCCCCCGCGCGGAGAAATTCCCGGCGATTTTGATGTCTTTCTTATCCCTCCGGAGCCTGCCTCAAAAAGCGTTCGTCTTGAGACAAACGTCATTCTATTCCGAAAACAGGTGCAATTGCACCTGTTTTCGGAATAGAACAGTCGTTTCCTGTTGACAGCGGACGTGAAAACCGGGTATAATCTATTCCAAGATCCGGTGCAATTGCACCTGTTTTCGGAATAGGAACCGCGCTATGGAAATCAAACGGGATGTTTATCTGAATAAATTGATTCGTAAGAAGAAAAACGGACTGATCAAAGTCATAACCGGCGTCAGACGATGCGGGAAATCTTATCTGCTGTTCCGCCTTTTTCATGACCATCTGGCAGAAAGCGGCGTTCCGGAGGATCACATCATTGAAACAGCACTTGATGACCGCGCCAATAAAGAACTTCGCGACCCGGATGTTCTTCTGAAGTTCATAAAAGAAAGCATCAGGGATAAAGAGGATTATTACGTCATTCTTGATGAGGTTCAATATGTGGATGAATTTGAGGATGTCCTCAACAGCCTGCTGCATATCCGCAATGCGGATGTTTATGTCACCGGCAGTAATTCAAAATTCCTTTCCTCCGATGTAATCACGCAGTTTCGCGGACGGGGAGACGAGATCCGCATCCATCCGCTGAGCTTTTCAGAGTACCTGTCCGGATATCAAGGCACGCAGGATGAAGCATGGGACGACTATCTGAATTACGGCGGTCTTCCGCTTATCTTGGCAATGGAAGAGCCCGAGGACAAGGCGGAATATCTGAATTCACTGTTCCAAAAGGTTTATCTCTCGGATATTGTTGAACGTCACAACGTGCGGAATAAAGCGGAGCTGGATGAGCTGGTAGATGTTCTCGCGTCGGCGGTCGGCAGTTATACGAATATCAATAAGCTCGTACGGACATTTAAAAGTGTCAAGAATAAGACCATCAGCGACAAGACGATCAAAAACTACACGGATTATCTGATCGATTCATTTCTCATCAACAAAGCGGATCGTTATGATATCAAAGGAAAGAAATACATCGGGAAACAGGTAAAGTTCTATTTTGAGGATATCGGGTTGAGAAACGCGCGCTTGGGTTTCCGTCAGGTTGAGGAAACACATTTGATGGAGAATATTATCTACAATGAGCTGCAGATCCGCGGATATCACGTGGATGTCGGCGTAGTGGAATACTTTGAAACCAAGCCTGACGGAAAAAAGGGAAAGAAACAGCTGGAGGTGGATTTCGTCGCCACAAAGGGAAGCGAGAAATACTATATTCAATCCGCCTTCGCGCTCCGTAACACCGGCAAGATAGAACAGGAACAGCGCGGACTGTTACGCATTCCCGATTTTTTCCGGAAAATTATCGTTGTCGGGGACAATATCAAAGTCCGTCGCGATGAAAACGGCATTACAACCATCGGCCTGCGGAATTTTCTGCTGGACAAAGACAGCCTGAGATTGTAAACGACAGGGAAACCGGCAAACTGCCGCGCTCATCGCTCACTCCCTTCACCATTACAAAACCCGACTGTCTTTTTATAAAACGCATGAAAATCTTTATATCTCAATAAAAAAGCGTAATTATCGGGTATACTATTATTGCGCAATATGATTCGTTTATCACAGAATCGTTCAACGGAGTAACCCATGACTATTACATTCGCGGAGTTTATCAAGCAGTTCACCACGAACCTGCCCTTCACCATCACGGTCATCCTGACGTTGGCTGTTATTTTTGTCAACGGCTGGACGGACGCGCCGAACGCTATTTCATCCTGCGTCGCGACAAGAGCGATGCACCCGCGCAAGGCGGTATTGATGGCGGCGGTCTTCAACTTTTTCGGGGTTCTGATCATGACCCTGATTGACGCGAAGGTCGCCGCTACACTTTATAATATGGTCGATTTCGGCGGAGACGCGCATACAGCCATGATCGGCATGTGCGCGGCAATGGTCGCTATCGTCACCTGGGCTGTCGCGGCATGGTTCTTCGGAATCCCGACGAGTGAATCCCACGCCTTGATCGCGGGCATTTCCGGCGCCGCCATTGCCATTCAAGGCAGTATGCGCGGCATCAACGGCTCGGAATGGATCAAGGTCATCTACGGTCTGGTGCTCTCATCCCTGCTGGGTTTTGCCCTCGGCTGGCTTACCGCCAAGATCACGACCGCGATCTGCCGCGGGATTGAACGCTCCAAGACGACAAGATTCTTCAAAACAGCGCAGTGCTGCGGCGGCGCCGCCATGGCGTTCATGCACGGCGCACAGGACGGGCAGAAGTTTATCGGTGTCTTCCTCCTCGGTGCATTCCTCGCGAAGGGAGAGGCGAATGTCGAGAACTTCGTCATTCCCGTCTGGCTGATGATCCTCTGCTCTCTGACGATGGGGATCGGCACGTCCATCGGCGGCTACCGCATTATTAAAGCTGTCGGCATGGACATGGTCAAGCTGGAAACCTATCAGGGCTTTTGCGCGGATCTCGCCGGCGCGATCTGCCTGCTGATTTCATCCATGCTTTCCCTGCCGGTCAGCACAACGCACACAAAAACCACAGCGATCATGGGTGTCGGCGCGGCGAAACGCTTCTCGTCCGTGAACTGGGGGGTTGTAAAGGAAATGGTTCTGACCTGGGTGCTGACGTTCCCGGGCTGCGGCATTATCGGTTATCTGATGGCGAAAGCATTCATGCTGATTTTCTGATCATAGGAGAAATTCAAAATGTTCGGTAAGAATAACAAACGTGACAATTATTATTTTGACAGTTTTGTGGCGCAGGCTCAGTTCAGCGCGGAGATTTGCAAGAAGACCCGTGAGCTGATGGAGAACTTCAATTACGATGAGGTCAAAGACAATATCATCGAGCTCCACGGCATCGAGCACGCCGCCGACCAGAAACAGCATGAAATCACCGAACGCCTGAGCCGGGAGTTCCTCGCTCCGCTGGAACGTGAGGACATCGTCCTGCTGGCGAAGGTGCTGGATGACCTCGTTGACGCGATTGAGGACATCATGATCACGATCTATGAGTACGATGTGCATGAGATCGATGAGACAATGCTCAAGTACATGGAGATCATCGAGAAGGGTATCGAGTCTCTGCTCACGCTGCTGGGCAAGTTCGAGAACTTCAAGAAGGACAGATCCATTGTTGATCAGATTATTGAGATCAACAACTACGAGGAAATCGGCGACCGCATCTACCGTGAGTCCATGCATAAGCTCTTCAGCTCTGAAACCGACGCGAGGAAGCTGATGTCCACGAAGGAAATCTACCTCTGCCTTGAGCAGGTCATGGATGATATCGAGGAACTCGCCAATCAGGTTGAGTCCATTGTGATGAAGAATTCGTAAAGTCCGCCGCGGTCATCCGCGCTCATATACAAGCAAGGGGGTTGGCATCATTTACGCCGGCCCCCTTGCTGTATGAGTGTGAAGAACAACAGCGTTGTGCGGCTGTTTTTATTGATCATCCGGGAAAACAATCCCCGCCTGCCGACGGACTTCATCAATAATTTCCGCCGTGATCAGGCTGTATTCCCACACCTTCGCAGGGTCGGCGGAGCCGTCAACGAAGCGTTTGAACGCCTCAAGCTCGGCGGTCATGTTGTTCGGTTTCTTCTCCTGATACCCGAGGTCGATCTCCTCTCCGCCCGTTTCGCACAGCCTGATCCATGCCGTGTCGCCGATGTTGTTCAGGCGGATCATGCCGTTCATGCCGACGAGGTATGAATCGCCCGGGATATTATGTACTTTGGAATAGGAGACTTCGGCGGTGAAGCTGCCGTAATTCATGAGCACCGTGCCCAAAGCTTCGAAGCCGTTCTCCAGCTTGACGGACTGCGCACTGACGGAGGACGGTCTGCCGAAGAGGCGGACGAGGGCATGAATCCCGTAACAGCCGAGATCCATAACCGCCGCGTTGGAAAGCTTCGGGTTGAAGGTGTTGACCTTCTCCCCTTCTTTCAGGAAGCGTTCCCAACGGGAGGAGCGTTTGCCGTAATCGAAACGCACCTGACACAGCGGCGCAATCTTGGGAATGGCCTGCTCGATAATTTCCGGCGCGTCGTCATAGATCGTGCGCATTGCCTCAATCAGAATGAGCTTCTTTTCCTGCGCCAGGGCGAGCAATTCGCGCAGCTGTCCGGCGTTCGCACAGGCGGGCTTCTCCAGAAGAACATGCTTGCCGTGCGTCAGCATCAGCTTCGCCTGTTCGTAATGCAGAGCGTTCGGCGAGGCGATGTAAACCGCGTCAAGGTCAGGATCCGCGGCGAGTTCCTCAAGACATCCGCAGTGACCGGGAATGTTATGCGCCCGGGCGAATTCCTGCGCCCCGAGCGGATCGCGGGAATAGATCTTGACGGGCGCAACGCCGTCCACCGCCGCCATCGCCGCCAGCATCCATTCCGTGATGAAGTTCCGTCCGATAATACCGAAGCGAATCATGCCGCACCCCTTTCATAAAGCTCCACATCCGTCTTCCCATCGACTTCGCGGAGGTTGACCTCGACCAGCTCGGAGCGGGAAGTCGGGATATTCTTGCCCACATAGTCCGCGCGGATCGGCAGCTCCCGATGCCCGCGGTCAACAAGAACCGCCAGCTGAATCAATGCGGGGCGTCCGATAGCGAAAATGCCTTCAATCGCGGCGCGGGTGGAACGACCGGTATAAAACACATCATCCACGAGGACGATTTTCTTCTCCTTCACGTCAAAAGGAATGTCGATTTCCTTCAGTCGTGCGCCGTCGGGATCTGCCTCCAGATCGTCCCGATAATAGGTGATGTCCATGATGCCGATCGGGATGGAGACGCCTTCGATTTTTTCGATATTGGCGGCAATGCGTTCCGCCAGAGGCACGCCGCGCGTGCGGATGCCCACAAGGCAAAGGCTCTCGGTTCCTTTGTTGTGCTCAACGATTTCGTGAGCAATGCGCATCAGCGCACGGTTGACCGCCGCCTCATCCATAATGATTGATTTGAATTGGTTCATACAGCATCCTCCGCAGAGGGATATTTTCATTCATAATTCTATCATAATCCGCCCGAGCAGGACAGGAGCAGCACAGGCAGCAGGCAACAGAAAAACCGCGGGGCGATAAACCCCGCGGTTTTGTTTATTCACGATCAGTCCTCTTTGGACATGGAGTAGTCGAGCTCGGAAAGTTGCTTGTAGAGGATGTTGCGCTTCTGAACATCCTTCACGGCGCGCTTCATCAGGGCTTCGGCACGGGCTTCGTCGGACTTGACCAGCATCTTATAGCGGTTTTCGTTATAAGCGTAGTCCATGACGTTCGCAGTCGGTTCCTTGGAGTCGATCGTCAGCGGGTTCTCACCCTCAGCGATCTTCGCCGGGTTGTAGCGGTACAGAGACCACAGACCGGAATCGACAGCCAGTTTCTGCTGGTTCAGACCATTGCGCATGTTGATGCCGTGGTTGATGCAGTGGCTGTAGGCAATGATGAGGGACGGACCGTCGTAAGCTTCGGCTTCGAGGAAGGTCTTGACCGTCTGGGCATCGTTGGCGCCGATGGCGACATGACCGAC